>DATERV010000120.1:0-60029 GCA_035271185.1 Lachnospiraceae bacterium
GTTAGTAAACTTATTACATTGCTTACTTCCATTATATACCATTTTTTCTAAAAACAAGTCATTTTGGTTGATTACAATTTTTTTTTAGGCTTACCTTAACAACAACTTTTTCGTGAGAAAATTTTTTAAGGGCAAATCCGAAGACTTACCCTTAAACTTAACAAATATTAAAATTATCATAATAATATTGATCAATCAATGCTCTTTTTATATCTTCAATATCCCAGAACATTCATAAATCAATTGAACTCACACGTAAAGACTTTGAAAATACGTCAGCACTTTGGACTGCTACATTTACATAAGCGAGAGCGCGTCTGTCGTGTGAACCAATTGATTACCTTCAATGTTCACACTTCCACCTATTCTTCCCAGTTGGTGTCCATAATCTCTATCTTTTTATCACGAAGCATCAAATCTTTTACCGCATCGGCAGCAGGTTTTCCTTCAAACAGTACCTTGTTGACCTGTTCGATGATGGGAAGCTGCACCCCATACTTTTCAGAAAGTCCCATGGCTGCTTTTGCAGAATAGACTCCTTCCACAACCATTTTTACCTCTGCCATAGCTTCCTCCATTGTCTTCCCCTGCCCGATGAGAATGCCTGCACGTCGGTTTCTGGAATGTATAGAAGCACAGGTTACAATCAAATCGCCAATTCCTGTTAACCCACAAAAGGTTTCGAATCTGGCACCCATAGCTGTTCCAAGCCTTGAAATTTCTGCAATTCCTCTTGTAATCAGTGCTGCTTTTGTATTATCTCCATAACCTAGTCCATCAGCAATACCAGCAGCCAAAGCTACTACATTCTTAAGGGAACTACCTAACTCTATTCCCAATACATCAAAACTGGTATAAACACGGAATACCTCATTCATAAACAGGTTCTGTAAATATTCCGCAGTCTCTCTTTTTTTTGCTCCTACTACAATTGTGGTTGGAATGCCCTTTCCTACTTCTTCTGCATGGGACGGTCCTGACAAAACTGCCACAACAGCCTGGGGAATTTCTTGCTCAATAATTTCTGATAACGTCATCAGACTATGCTCTTCGATACCCTTTGCCACATTGACAATAATCTGCTCCTCTGTTACAAACTCCTTTAACAGCTTTGATGTGCTTCTGGTATAAGGAGAAGGAACGGCTAATACCAATACATCCTTACCCAGTACAGCCTCTTTTAAGTCCGTTGTAAAGACCATATCCTTAGGTAGCTTGACTCCCGGAAGTTTATCCTTGTGCTCGTGTTCTGCTTTCAGCATCTCTATCTCTGACTCCAAAACAGACCATATTGTTATCTCATGTCCATTTTTATGTAACAGTACAGATAATGCTGTTCCCCAGCTTCCCGCTCCCATAATACCTACTTTAGCCATAAGCCCTCCTAAGCCTGATACTCTATTTCTCAGTGCTTTCTTTCTCTACCTTATTTTTAAACAAGTAAGTCTTTCTTTCTTCACCCTTCACCAGACGAACCATGTTATCTCTATGTTTCCAATAAGCCATGACAGTAAGAAATGCTGATATGATATACATTTCTATTAACTGAGATTGTGTAGCACCTAAAAACAGCCCAATCTGTCCACTGATAACCATTTGAATCATAAAGCCTGCATACACCAAAATAGAACCTAATGAAACATAATGTGTTGTAAGAAAAGTTCCAAAAAAAAGAACAACTCCTACCGGAATAAAATAGGGATGAAATGCAATGACAAGTCCTGCTGTTGCTGCAATCCCTTTTCCTCCCTTGAAATTCATATAGAAGGGATAGTTATGCCC
This sequence comes from Lachnospiraceae bacterium, assembly GCA_035271185.1. GTDB lineage: Bacteria > Bacillota > Clostridia > Lachnospirales > Lachnospiraceae > Acetatifactor. The sequence goes on from DATERV010000120.1 coordinate 1,783, forward strand.
TAATATGACTCCTGTTCCTGTATAAAGCGCCAAAAGATATACTACATCTGTGTGGCTTGTTCCAAACAATAGTTTCGTTAACAAAATGGCTAGAATACATTTGATGCAATCACCAGCAAACACAACTAATCCAGCTTTTGTACCCAACACCCTGAGTGCATTGGTAGTTCCAGAATTACCACTCCCATACTTTCTGATATCAATTCCATGTATTTTCCCATATACATAGGCTGTCTGAAAAAGCCCAAACATATACCCTATGATCAGACAAAGAATTCTTTCCCAAATCATTGTTCCTTTTCCTTTCTTTCTCGTATGATAAAACGCAGTGGTGTTCCCTTAAATCCAAAGGTCTGCCGGATCTGATTTTCGATATATCTGGTATAAGAAAAATGCATTAGTTCTTTATAATTTACGAAGATTACAAAGGTTGGCGGCTTAACGGAAACCTGGGTAATATAGTACAAGCGCAGCCTTTTTCCTTTATCTGTAGGTGGCTGTTGCATGGCAACTGCTTCTGCCATGATTTCATTAAGCACACCTGTCTGTACACGCATAGCATGGTTTTCACTGACCGTATCAACGGTTTCATATAATTTAGGAAGTCGCTGCCCTGTTTTGGCTGAAATAAATATAATCTCTGCGTATTGCATAAAGGAAAGTGTGTTTTTTACCTTCTCAGTAAACTTATAGATTGTTTTATCATCCTTTTCCACCGCATCCCATTTATTGACTGCAATAATAACAGCTTTTCCACGATCATGCGCAACTCCCGCAATTTTTGCATCCTGTTCTGTTACACCATCAGCAGCATCAATGACCAGTACTACAACATCAGCTCTTTCTACAGCACCCACCGTTCGGATAATCATATAATGCTCCAGATCTTCTTTGATCTTATTCTTTCTACGAAGACCTGCAGTATCAATAAATACATAATCTCTACCATTATAGGTGATATCTGTATCCACTGCATCTCTGGTAGTACCTGCTATATCGGAAACAATCAGTCTGTTTTCTCCCAAAAGCTTATTTATTATGGAGGATTTTCCAACATTGGGTTTTCCAACAATGGCTACCCGGATTCTTTCATCTTCTTCTTCAGTAGTTTTACCTTCCGGGAAATGGGATATCACTTCATCCAGCATATCTCCAAGTCCAAGCATATTTGCGGAAGAAATCGGGAAAGGCTCCCCTACTCCCAGATTATAAAACTCATACACATCATTCAAGTATTTATTGAAATGATCTACCTTATTTACAACAAGCACCACCGGTTTATGGGAACGACGCAGTATATCTGCTACTTTTGCATCTGCATCCAGTAACCCTTGTTTGACGTCTACCATAAAAATGATGACATCTGCCGTTGCAATTGCCATTTCTGCCTGCTCACGCATTTGAGATAATATAATATCCTTACTTTCCGGCTCAATACCGCCGGTATCAATCATGGTAAAATTATGATCAAGCCAGTTAATATCTGCATAAATTCTATCTCTTGTTATACCTGGAGTATCTTTTACAATAGAGATCTTCTCACCTGCAAGTGCATTAAACAGAGTGGATTTGCCTACATTCGGTCTTCCTACTACCGCTACAATCGGTTTGGATTTTCTGATTCCCATCAACGTACCTCCTCACACACTGAAAGAATGCTATTTAAAAATTCATAGCCACTTGATTTTACAATATCTGTTTTTACTTGTAAAGCTTTTTCCAATTGGCTCACATGTATATCATCTAAGAAAACATCTTCCCCACTTCTGAGTACATTCTGGGGCAGCAATAAACAGTCTCCCAATTCTTTCCCCTGAAGCTGGGCGATTATGTCCTGCCCCGTCAACAATCCGGAAATCGTAATCATTTCACCAAAGAAGTCATTTCTAATCTCATATACAGAAATATGAATGTTTGGAAATGCTTCCTGTACTCTGTCTGCCATGCTTTTGATATAAGGAAAAGCAAGTTTTCCAGTGACCATGGAAAGGTTTCCTTTCACCTGCACATCCGGAATTTTTCTGGTATCAGCTAATTCCTTCATGCTTTGATCAAATTCATTCAGCAGAAGACGAATCATCCCCACACCATTTTCCAGTTGAAGATAACCGTCATAATGATCTTCCCTGGGCATTTGTCGTTCCGCTAAAATATACCATTCATCACTGGCATGGATAAAGTGGGTGCCATATTGTTGAAACAGCTTATTCTGCCAGCTTTCAATCAGATCAATGACTACCTCGGCATCTTTCTTCTGAAAGGGGGTTAATGGATATAGGCCCTCCCTGTACTTAGATAATCCAACCGGCACTACCGAAACACTTTCCAGACATGGCAGATACTTCGTTAACTGTTCAATGCTATATTCCAATTCTTTACCATCATTCACACCTTTGCAGAGTACAATCTGTCCATTCATTGTAATACCTGCCTCATACAAGGTGTCCACCTTTTTCAGAGCATCGCCTGCAAAACGATTATTCAACATCTTACATCGTAATTCGGGATTCATGGTCTGAAAAGAGATATTAATAGGGGAAAGATGATACCTGATAATTCTGTCAATATCATGATTTGACATATTAGTCAGTGTCACATAATTACCCTGCAAAAAGGATAACCTGGAATCATCATCCTTAAAGTATAGTGTATCACGCATTCCTCTTGGCATTTGATCAATAAAGCAAAAAATACATTTATTATGGCAATGGCGGTATTCATCCATCAGACCATTTTCAAATTCAATTCCCAAGTCTTCATCAAATTCTTTATCAATTTCAAGCAGCCATTCTTCTCCTTCGGCTGTCTTAGCCAGGACTTCTATATAAGTATCCTGTATGAAAAACTGGTAGTCAAAAATATCTTCTACTTCAGTGTCATCTACTTTTAGGATTCTATCTCCAGATTTTAATCCAAGTTCTTCTGCAATACTACCTTTTTCTACTGCTTTTATGACATGTCCGTTTTTTTTCATTCTGTAACTGCTCCTTTATGTCCTTCTTATATTCTACTAGAAATTCCTTGACGTGTCACTAGCATAATGCTATAAATTATATGTAATAGATTTTACTTTTGGAGGAAATCATGCCTAATAAACTAGAACTTGAAAAAGCGTTACCGGTTGCTCCACTTAAAATAGTTGCCATGCCTTCAGTCGAGAGATTAGCCAGACGAGTCAATGATTACTTGGTAAGCTTTCGTAAAAATATGCATAACAAAGTAAGGATTGATCCTGCTTTTCATGGCTATACAGAAAGCACTTATCTTACAGATTTTGAATGTCCCCGTTTTGAAAGTGGCGAAGGTAAAGCCATTTTTCATGAATCTATCCGTGGGAAGGATCTCTTTCTAATAACAGATGTCTGTAATCACAGTATCACTTATAGTGTAAATGGCTATACAAATCACATGTCTCCCGACGATCATTATCAAGATTTAAAACGCGTTATTGCTGCCTGTAACGGAAAGGCGCATCGAATTAATATCATTATGCCCTTTCTTTATGAAAGCAGACAACATAAACGCAGTGCACGTGAATCTTTAGATTGTGCTCTTGTACTGGATGAACTTCGTTCCATGGGTGTTTCCAATTTTGTTACCTTTGATGCTCATGATCCAAGAGTACAAAATGCCACTCCCCTCAATGGATTTGATAATTTTACCCCACCATATCAGTTTATTAAAGCACTTCTTTCTGCAGAAGAGGATCTGATTGTAGATAAAGAGCATTTGGTTGTCATCAGTCCGGATGAAGGCGCCCTTGATCGTGCTATATATTTTGCTTCAGTTTTAGGGGTTGATACAGGGATGTTCTATAAACGTCGTGATTGCTCTGTGATAATGAATGGCAAGAATCCAATCGTAGCACATGAATTTTTAGGTGATAAAATTGAAGATAAGGATGTAATCATTATTGATGATATCATTTCATCCGGTGAAAGTATATTAGATACCGCAAAGCAGCTCAAATCTATGCATGCCAGGCGAGTATTTATCTGCTGCACCTTTGGGCTTTTTACCAACGGTCTTGATGCTTTCGATAAAGCTTATGAGAAATGTTACTTTGATAAAGTAATTATTACAAACCTTGCTTATTCGATACCTGAATTAAGAAAGAAACCTTATTTCATAGAAGCTGATATGAGTAAGTTTACTGCTTCCATCATTGATTATATGAATCATGATGTGTCACTCTCTAATGCATTAGCAACCACTGATAAAATACATACAATTCTAGAAGCCTATAATAATCGTGTTTCCTTTGATCTTGATTAACCTTAAAAGGATTACTGTAAAACAGTAATCCTTTTTTTATGTCTATTCTTTCTCTTCATAAAATGGAAATTCCAGTGTTATCTTGAATAGATCTCCATCCAGATAAATCTGAAACTTACCGTGTTGCAATTCTGTCAGGTTTTTCGCAATAGACAACCCAAGACCGCTTCCTTCTGTATTCCTGGAAACATCTCCTCTGATAAAACGTTCTGTCAATTCCTCTGCTTTGATGTTTAATGGTTGGGCAGAGATATTTTTTACTGACAGTACCGCTCTCTTATCCTCCGGAAATTGTTCCAAATCCAGGTATACCCTGGTTCCCCCAAGTGCATATTTATATATGTTACTAAATATATTTTCAATTACTCTCCAAATTCTTCTGCTATCTGCTTCTATATAAACAGCTTCTTGTGAAAGCCCATCCACAATGGAAAGATTCTTTTCTTCAAACTTTTCTGAGAACTCCCCGATTGACTGATTAATGAGTTCAATCAAATTTATTTTTTCCATACATAAAGTAATATTTCCCGAAGAGATTTTAGAGGCCTCTAAAAGATCCTCCGTAAGCTGTTTCAAGCGTAGTGATTTGTTTTCCAGTATCTCAATATAGCCCTTAACCGGGTCCGTTTCGATATTCTGACGTTTCAACAGATTCACATAGTTTATAATAGAAGTTAGAGGAGTCTTGATATCATGGGATACATTTGTGATAAGGTCTGCTTTCAAACGCTCATCCTTCATGGAAGTTTCCACAGCTGTTTTGATACCTTCCCCTATACTGTTTACTGCTTCCGCCATATGTAGATTATCCCCATGCATACCCTCTAAGCTTACCTGATAGTTTAATTCACCATCTCTTATTTTCTTGATTCCTTCCACAATTCTCTTTTGTTTCACTCGATGGCTTATCCATAAAGCAAATACCAGTCCATTCGTCAAAAAAAATCCTAAAAACAACCACAGCACTACTTCCCTCAAAGACTGATAACGCCAGCTTCTATAGCAAAGAACACCCATGCAGAAATTGAATAGCATGACGGTACCCAGGTAGAAAAAACCTCTGATCCAGATATTCATACTGTCTAATAACTTTAACACCGGCTCCTTTATCAGAATAAATATCTTATTCAGTATACCAAACCAGATTTTCCTCATGATACATTCTTTCCATAAGGTATGGGATTTGGATCTGCGTACAAGGCTATACCAGAAAAGACAGAACAGCATACTAATCAACATTCCAGTAAATCCTAACAACAGACTCATGAAAAATCGATTGCTGCATGTATACTTAACAACCCGATAGGCAATATCCTCTCCGGCGTCGCTTCCCAGGTAAACAATTGCTGCACCTATACCAATGCCCAAGACTGCTGCTATCTCTGTAGGTATGGAATCGAACCAATGCAGAAGCAGCATTCCTTCTTTTTCATCCTTATTGCATCGATATCCTGTCATAACACTCATATACAGTAAAAAAATGAACCAAAGACAAATAGATGCTACGCCAATACCAAATATCACATAGGCAATGGGATGAAGAAATGCATATACATTGGAAGCAATGGCAAAAGAATCTATTACAGGGTAATCTGTATTAACCGCAATCCATATTTGAGCCGTTTCAGGATATGCATATTCATAGTTGGAAAAAATCTGAAATAGCATGTTTTCATTAATAATGCCGGTATTGGATTCAAAATACATAGTTTGTGGACGGTAGATCATATATTTTCCATAATTGGATTTGTAATATTGATCCAAACCTGTGTCCGATACTTTTGTTACCAGATTATCAACTTCAACAGACTCACCCATCATAGTCATTTTAAAGGTATACTTTATATTAGAAGCATTCTGGTTATATCGTTCACTAAATGCTAAATATTCACTATAATTATAGGAGAGGTCCTCCACAGCCTGAATCAGATGATCTGTTATAGTCTGATAGGATAACCAACTTTCTGCATGCCCTACTAAAGAACTTTTATCAGCAGGCTGATACCTCTCCTGTAGCATCATCACTCCCACCATGATTTTTCTCGTATCTATATCAAAATAGACTCTGTCCACTACTTCCGTTTGCTTCAAAATATCTGCAAATGCCTGATGGACTTTGACGTAATATTCCGTCAACTCTTCATCATTATCCGATAATATAATAAAACTATCTGAGTCGCTTGTCGTATTATCACTATTGCTATTCTCATTTATAATCCACTCTTTTTCATCTGTGGCATAAGAAGTATTCAAATCTATTTCATCAAAACCGTTCGCTAACCACTTATTTAGTAAGTTTTTCTGATCTTGTGTCAGATTTCCATCATAGTAGTCTAATACTTTATTTCCAAAGTAAGTTACAAATTCTTCCTCAGACATTGTAACCTCATCATAAAAAATACCGTACTTTTCCCATTTGATTAAATCTTCCAAATAGTAGGTCAAAGTATTTTTTGCTGAACTTTCTATCACAGTATCCATGCCGTGCTGCAAATCATTTTTCCGATTAACAAATGCTTCAATATCAATTATTTTGGATCCATCAAATTTACCATTCACCTCGAGCTGACTTTTGGCCACATTATAACGAATGATTTCTTTAATGGCCTTGATCAGCATCTCATCAAAAGTACCGGTGTCTTCAAATCTTTTTTCTGAATTGAACAGATTGACATCGAATAGCATTCTTTCTTCCGTATTGTCTTGACTGTTATAACTAACAGATACATAAGAATAGAATAAGATCAAAAAGAGACAAGTAAATGCAATAAATGCAGAGAATTGCTGTAACCCATGAATCATAATACTTTTTTTTATGGTCAATCCTTTGTGCTTTTTCATTTCTCGCCTTCTTTCTATTGCTTTTCTACCTTATAACCCACTCCCCAGACCACCTTCAAGTAACGTGGCTCTTTGGGATTTATTTCGATTTTTTCACGTATATGCCTGATATGTACAGCAACAGTGTTATCGGCACCAATTGCTTGCTCGTTCCAGATATTCTCATAAATCTGATTAATTGAAAAAACTCTTCCCGGATTCTTCATCATTAACAGCAGAATACTGTATTCAATGGGTGTCAGCTTCACCGAATCTCCATCTACCGTTACTTCTTTGGTCTCATCATTGATATATAAGCCACCTAGACAGAATACAGCTTCATTCCCAATATTCAGACTGCCCAATTTGGTATATCTTCTTAACATGGACTTAACCCTTGCCGTCAGCTCCAAAGGGTTGAAGGGTTTAGTCACATAATCATCAGCGCCAATATTGAGTCCCAGAATTTTGTCCATATCTTCCGATTTGGCAGATAACATGATAATGGGTATGGAACTATATTCTCTGATTTTTAATGTTGCATGGATGCCATCCATCTTTGGCATCATAATATCTATAATCAATAGCTGTATGTTTTCACGCTTTAAAATCTGAATGGCTTCTTCTCCATCATAGGCTTTGAAAATATGATATCCCTCCTGGGATAAGTAAATTTCTATTGCATCCACGATTTCCTTATCATCATCGCAAATCAGTATATTCGGCATAATCATTCACCCCTCCTGTTTTCTTTAACATTAGAAATGCACCCAGATTTCCTCTTTTTCCATGACTTGCTCTATGGGAAAATAATAACTTATCATTACAACAGGTACAGATATCTGTAATCGAAATCTGCGAAGGATCTAATCCGGCACTTAATAGTACTATTTCATTTGACTTCCACAAATCGAGTTGATATTTTCCCGGATTCTTTCCTTTGAAAAGAACCTGCTCACCCAATTCCTCTCGAAATTTCTGCGCAACATCCTCTGAGATTTCATAACAGTCTTTGCAGATGGATGGTCCAATAGCGACCAAAATATCCTTGCATGCGCATTCATATTCCTTTTGCATATACTCTATCATCTTACTGCCAATTCTACCTACAGTGCCCCGCCAACCTGCATGTGCTAACCCAATCACTTTTTTCACCGGATCAACAAAATAAAGCGGCACACAATCCGCATAAAAAGTGGCTAACGCAATCCCAGGACAAGCAGTTACAAGCCCATCCACATCCTTATAATCTTTCGTTCTGGTTACACCCTTGCCTTTGTCTTCTTCGGTTACTTTTCGGATATTCGTAGTATGCGTCTGGTCTGAACATACCATATCCTCCTTGGAGCATCCTAATACTGCTGCCACACGACGATAGTTTTCATCTACTGCTTCTTTTTCATCCCCTCTGGTATAACTCAGATTCATGTTTGAAAAAATGCCTTCACTGACTCCACCCATTCTGGTTGTAAACAGATGGCTGATATCGGGAATCTCATTGAAAGCAGGAAACTGCAAATACATAATTCCATTGTTCTGTATGGTTAGAAGCTTACAACATTCTGGTTTCTCTTTTCTGATAAAATCCATATGGACTCCTCTTATCATCATCTTCCTCTATAAATATGAGGAAATGCATTTTTTATCCACACTGTTTCATTCTTCAGTATGCCAACTACATCATATCGGATAGAAACATTGGGTGGTATTTGTTTGGTATATCGATAGAAATCAGCCACCTTACATATCTGCTTCATCTTATCCCTGTTTACAGCAGAAAGAGGGTCAGCAAACTTCTGACTGCTTCTATACTTTACCTCCACAAACACCAGATAATCTCTTTCGTATCCTATCAGATCTATTTCCCCCTGCCTGCAACGAAAATTTCGTTCTGTAACACAAAAACCTCTTTCTTTCAGATATGAGGCAGCCAGATCTTCTTTTTCCATCCCGATTTTTCTGTTATTATTTCTATTCAACGCCTACCATGCCCTTCTGCACAGTTTTCCTTCTCCTAACAATCATAGTATATTTTTGACAAAATGAAAAGTAAATGTCATATTATTCTGTATATGTCTTTATCAGTCTGCTGCCTAATCTACTTAATAGTTCATTGGTGATGGTTCCTGCTGTCTTAGCCATTTCTGCAGCTTTGATCTCCTCTTTCCCATCTATGCCAATCAGTGTAATGGTATCGCCTTCTTTTATATCCTGTAATCCCGTGATATCAAACATGGTTTGATCCATGCAGATTCTCCCAATGACAGGTACTCTTTTTCCCTGTATCAATCCATAACCCTTTCCGGAAAGGCTTCTTGGCATACCATCTGCATAACCTATGGCAGCAACAGCTACTCTTCTGTCTTCCTTTGCTTCATAGGTTCTTCCATATGATACAAACTCCCCGACAGGAACTGTTCTGATACAGCCTATTCTGCATTTCATCTGTAGTATTGGCTTAAGTTCAATTTGAAATTTTTCGTCAGGATCATTACTACTACACCCATAAAGAGCTATACCGGGTCTGGCATACTGCATCCCTTCCATTGGATAATTCAGAATACCATAACTGCTCTGCATGTGATATACCAGTTTATTATATCCATCTTTCTGTAACTTTTCTTTCACGGAATAAAAGGAAGCGATCTGCTTATTTGTAAAATTTTTATCCATATGATCACTGCTGTCTGAAACGCTCAGGTGTGAATAAATACCTTCCACTTTTAATTGAGGTATTTGTAATACCCTTTTGATCGCATCATAATCTTTGTAGCTGATTCCTAACCGGTTCATCCCTGTATCAATAGCAAGATGAGCTCTGATACCATATCCCGATTTTGCTAATGCTCTTGCATGGGTTTCATCCACAATGGTCTGTATCATGTCATAATGATGCAGTAGAAAGGCATCCTGAGGCATCGTATATCCCAATACGAGAATCCGTGTCCCTATATTGGCATTTCTGATTTCGATTGCCTCTTCTATAGAAGCTAATGCCAGAAAATCACATCCCTGCTGTGTAAGCGTCTGGGCAGCCATAGCGGCTCCATGCCCATATGCATCTGCTTTTACTACAGCCATTACTTTACAATCTTTAGGAAGAAATTGATTCAGCTGCCCATAATTCCATTTCAGATGATTGATTGAGATTTCAAGCCATGCTCTTCCTGGCTTATCCTTCAGATACATATGTTTCTCCTTTCTTGCACTTTCTTCTCTGTTGCCACAACATAAAAACAATCACAAAAACTATACTAATAGTAAGAACTGCAACATAATAGATAGGACTGATACTCAGTATGAATGACAATCCTGTCACTTTAACAAATCCTCTTAAAAGTAAAATGGCATATGGGTGAATAAAGTAAAGCAACATGGGACCTTCTTTCATTTTAGCCGATATAAAGCCTGCAGGAACCTGTTTCTTTTCTGCAGTTAAGTATAAAAATAAAAAGAACATGCAAAATGGTAAACATAGATACATACTGTCATATCTTTGCCAACCTGCAAAATGAAGAAGGAGTCCTTCTACCACCATTAGAAACAACCACAGAAGAAAACAGCTAAGGGCTCTCTGTTTTCGCTTTATATGAGCTAATGATATTTCATATCCTAAAAGCAAAAAGATAGGCGCAAAGAATAGGCCATTCCGAGTCTGCGAAAAAAAACCAAACATCCATTCATAGACTTGCCTTAACACAGGATTTTGACTGATCCATCCATAATAACTATCTCCCAATAATCCAATCACATATAGGAGTGACGAAAGAATAAATGCCGTCCTCCTCCCCAGCTTCAAAAGAAAATAAACAATAAGTAAACCCTCAATCACTGCAGGCATATACCATAAATGATAATAGGTACCATCAAAAAAAACTGCTCTAAGCAAATTTTTTAAGACATCACTTACAGCAACCTGCTTTAGCGGAAGGTAACGATAAATCTGAACCGGCAGATACAGAACTGTAACACCTAAATACAGTAATAGCAGTCTTTTTACGCTGCCTGCCAGTTTATTCTTCTGTAATGAAAAATATCCTGTTATCATAAAAAACAGAGGTACTGCAATTCTTGCCAGCTCCCTTGTCAGAACGAAGTCAGCCAGCTTACTGATGCTTTCTAACGGTGAAGTATGAATAGCTACGACCAGAAAAGCTGCTATCCACTTCCAGTCATCCATTTTTTTAATTCTCATATTCTGTTGCAATCAAAAATCCTGCCTCTCCAATTTTTGTATCTCTTACTCTGCCAGCCTAAGTATTTCATTTACCACTTCCTTAAAATCTTTTTGGATTCCCTTCATCATATTCGGAAACCGGCTGTGACTAGTAAACCCCGGAATGGTATTGATCTCATTAAATACAATCTCTTTCTGTGGCGTATAAAACAGATCTACTCTTGTAAATCCCTTACACTTTAGTATCCTGTATATTTTTACAGCTGTTTTCCTGATTCTTTCCTCTTCAGAAGATGAGATTCTGGCTGGCATATGAATAGAGGATGTCTTTAATGTATATTTTTCTTCATAATCGAAAAATCCCTGTGATAGTTCTATTTCATCTACTCGCCCTACTGTCAGGTTTTCATTTCCCATTACTGCACAGCCTACTTCAAACCCATCAATAGCCTCTTCTATCACTACTTCTGCATCGTGAGCAAATGCATTTGTCACAGCTTTACTTAATTCTTCTTCCTTTTTCACAAAACTGATACCAACGCTAGATCCTGCGCGGACCGGTTTTACAAAGACAGGGATACCCAGTTTTTGAATTTCATGGAGCCTTTCTGTATACTCACCTTTACTGGTGAGACAGACACTTTTTGGCACTTTGATTCCGTTACCTGATACCAGTGTATGAGCAAGATTCTTATCCATTCCCAGAACAGAACTCTCCATATGACATCCAGCAATGGGAATTGCAGCCATTTCACACAATCCCTGGATGGTACCATCTTCACCATTTTTACCGTGTAATATAGGGAAAGCAATATCAAAAAGTATCTTCTCTAGTCCTCCATCTCTATCTACCCAGAGAGCATGTTCCTTTCTGCTCATAGAGATGGTTGCCGGAAAGCAGCGGGTTTCCTGCCATTTATCCTGAGGGATCTTATCCGGATTACCCTCATAAAAAAAGGAATGTCCCTCCTTATTGATTCCCAGATACAATACTTCATATTGGCTTCTGTCAATTGCCTCTGCTACGGCTGCTGCTGATACCAATGAAACCTCATACTCAGAAGAGCAACCTCCAAATACCACCAAAACTCTTTTCATACCGACTCCTATCTGTGTATATAAACACTTTTGTTTCTAATAAGAATAACAAATTCTTTTTGTAATGCTTTTAAGTATTTCTTAGGATTTCCTTAATCTTATAAAAAAACACCCTGCATCATGCAGAATGTTTCCATATGTAAGGCTTAGTATCACTTTTCCATCTTTCCACGAATTCTATCCATGGCATCCACAAAAACCAGTATTTCAGCTACTACTTCATATAGTTCAGGTGAAATCATCTCACCTATTTCCAATTTAGATAGAGTATTTGCCAGTTTATGATCTTGGTGCACTGGTACAAAAGCTTCCTTGGCTTTGTCAATGATTCGTTCAGCCAAAGCTCCCTTGCCTGTAGCTACTACCCTAGGTGCTTCATCCTGAGGATCATATTCCAGAGCAATTGCCTGTTTTATCTTTTTATCTTGGTCTATTCCCATTGTCCTAAATCGTCCCCTTTCTAAGCACGAACATCAAAAGCATACTGGGCTATAATCTGGCCTTTGCTCTCCGCTTCACTTAACAATTCAATCGGAGATTGCTTTGCTTCTGCCCTATCCATAACTTTCATTTCACAATTCAGGCTATACCCTTTTTGACTCAGCCGGTTTGATAATACATCCATATGCTGGTTTAGAAAGTCAAGCATCCCATCGTCTGCTACTGTAAACCTGGTATTCACCTTATTGTTCTGCATGGCTATGTATACATCAATCATTCCCAGATATTCCATATTCAAATGGAGAAGTGCACTGACTAAACCATTCTCTTTCACAAGGGATCGTTTGTTAGTAAAAACGTATAGTTCTCCGTTAGTTGCTTTATGACTCATTCTAAGAGGTAGCTGGATATAAGTGTATAGCTGATTCAGCTGATTCATAAAATCAATATTTTGACGAAGATTGGTAACCTCTTTCGCCATGGTACTCTGTCCTGCACCATTGTTCTCTAATGTGCTTTTTAAACTTTCTAGTTGCCTTCTAACTCTATCATACATTTCCTGTACATGCTCTTTATCAGATACCTCTTCTGGTAACATGGTCCACTCATTTTTGAACTCCTCTTTTATCATTTTAATAAATGTAGGGTCCCTCATGACATGAACCAAGTTCCTCAGAAGTCGGATATTTGTCTTGTTCGCTTCTTCTGTCAGTATGTTACCTTCTTTGGTGAATGCGTTATCTATGTTTTGCATATCACTCAAAATATCTGTCAGTAATCTCGTATCTACCTGCGGTTCAACCGATACCGTATATATTTCCTGTTGTGTTAAGAAAGGGGGCTGCTCTGTTTCCACATTGTTGACTGCTCCCTTTAATACTTGGAACAGACTGTTCAAGTTGTGAAAACCCATCCCGGCTGTTTTCTGGGACTTACCAGGGAAAAAATCTCCTATTATTTGATCATAGAGCAATATAGCTTTTTCGTCCCCTTGGGCTTTACATATTTCATCAAATGTATTGGGTATAGAAGCTATCACCTCTTCCATACCATCTATCAAATGATGGGTCATATCCAAATAACTTTTCAACTGACCTAAATTAGCTTCATTTACGGGAATTTCCATCTGGTGCAGTTTCACTATTTGAGAAACCGGTATTTGCCCATTTGCAGCAACATCCTTAAACACATACTGCAACGAATGACTATCTACACTCATCCCTTGTCTCATCATGAGCTCCGTCATTTCCACAGTATTTTCATTGATTGGTATATTGGCCATATGCAGGGCTTTCATCACATTATCAGTAGAAGCTGTATTGGCAAACAGGGGACTTAGAGATACTGTTTTCCCATTATTTTTCACTTCAAAAGTAAGCAACCTACCTTCTTCCACATTGACTTCCTGATCCAACCTGGCTGCCAAAAGAAGATCACCTGCTAATCTGATCATGACTTCATTTCCACTTTTTTCAATTACTTCACCCTGTAACACTTTACCCGGTGTAAGTACCTGTATCTGCTTTGGAATACGATCAGAAGTTACGTTCTGAGTATTTTCAGTAACGCTACCGGATTCCTGTATTTTATTAGCAGAACTTGAAAAGAAATCAGATAGTTTCATACTTATTCCCATCTGCGTGCTTTAGCACGCATACAATCAAAACCAAAGTGAAAGATTTATCTTTCTCTCTTGTTCCCATCTAGACGAAATGCCCAATAAAGCTTTTCCTGTGAATAGGAGACGAACCATATTGTTTTAATGCTGCAATATGTGCAGCAGATCCATATCCCTTGTTACCTTCAAATCCATATTGTGGAAAGACTTCTGCATACTTTATCATCAGCCTGTCCCTTGTCACCTTGGCAATGATGCTTGCTGCCGCAATGGAAATACTTTTAGCATCCCCTTTTACGATGGGTACCTGCTTTATGGAAACACCAGGAATGGTGACCGCATCATTTAGCAAAAGATCCGGTCTTAGAGAAAGTTTATCTATGGCCTCTCTCATGGCTTCATAGGTAGCCTGAAGAATATTGATTTCATCAATTCTTTCCGGAGAGGAAAAACCTATGCCGGTAGCTATGGCTTTCTCCATAATAACATCATATAGTTCCTCTCTCTTTTTTTCGGATAATTGTTTAGAATCATTTAGGTATAAAATGTCACAATCTTTGGGAAGTATAACAGCCCCGGCCACTACCGGACCCGCCAGGGGACCCCTTCCTACCTCATCTATTCCACACAAATAACCTGCAGCAGCATATTGATATTCATAAAACTTCATATGCTCTGTGCGCTCCAGTTCTTGATTCATTGCTTCCAGCTTCTTCTTGGCACTTAAAACATAAGCCTTTATGCTACTTCTTTTATCCTGACCGTAGGTTTTAATTATTTCAGGCAGCTTATCTGCATCAGCTGCCTGAAATAATGTTTTGATATCTATAATTTTTTGTTCCATATCATTCCCACCCATCTATTGGTGTTTGAGTAGACCAAAACGATTTAAAGGCCAAATACGCACCCATGCCCGCCCGATGATCTCACTCCGTTTTATGTTGCCAACATCCTCAGCCCTGCTGTCTTGGCTGTTATTTCGATTGTCTCCCATGACAAAATACTCATCATCCCCTAAAGTTACGGGATCTATGGCTCTTCCAGGATTTCGGATCACTTCTCTTCCATATCCTTCTTTCAGCAAGTTTCCATTGATATAGATATTACCATCCGTATCAATCTGTATAGTTTCTCCGGGAAGTCCAATGATTCTCTTTATGTATTTCTCATCACTGTATCTATATGGAAAAACAATGATGTCAAACCTTTTGGGATCAATGAAACGATACGAAATTTTATCTACAATGAGATTATCATATACTTTACTGGGATTATACTCATCTTTGCCGTATAGTGTGGGTTCCATTGATGCACCATCTACTATGGTTCTCTGCCCTACAAAATGTATTACAAGATACGTTAATACTAAAACACATAAAAGATAAAGGCTGGTACTTAATACCTCCCTTAAGAAATTATTCTTCTTCATGATGTCCTTTCCATGCGACTGCCTTGCTTCAGCAGTACGGCAAGCCCTTTCCA
Organism: Lachnospiraceae bacterium; assembly: GCA_035271185.1. Classification (GTDB taxonomy): domain Bacteria; phylum Bacillota; class Clostridia; order Lachnospirales; family Lachnospiraceae; genus Acetatifactor. The sequence continues at coordinate 17,694 of DATERV010000120.1, forward strand.
AAATAATGCTGTTATAGTTCAGGTTCTTCTAACGTCATCCTACCCAATCTTCCGCTTCTATAATCATCCACAAGTATTTGAGATGCTTTGTCATAATCAAGCTCTTCTCCTTTGGAAAAACACCTTCGTACTTTAGCAATTTGTTCTAATACATGCAATGCTCCCCTATCGTCCATATCTTTGGATGCACATTCTGCTCCATAACGTTCTGTAAATACATTGGCATAACGATTCACTATCATCTGAATCAGATCAATAGCCATTTCCTGCATAATAATCACATCATCATTCATAGAACCTATAAACGCCAGTTTCATACCCACTAACTGATCCTCAAACTTGGGCCACAATATACCCGGGGTATCTAATAATTCCAGTGCTTTATTCAATCGAATCCACTGTTTACCCTTTGTAACTCCCGGTTTATTTCCTGTTTTGGTACATGCCTTTTTAGCAAAGGAATTAATAAAGGTAGATTTACCTACATTAGGAATTCCAACAACCATTGCTCTCATCGGCCGATTCAGAATCCCTCGTTTTTTATCCCGCTCAATCTTTTCTTTACAGGCTTCCATCACCAAGGGCTGTATGGACTTCATCCCTGCACCGGTCTTGGCGTTAATCTGTAGCACAAAACAGCCCTTCTTTTTGAAATACTGTTCCCATCTCTGATTACTGGATGCATCAGCTAAATCGGACTTATTGAGAAGGACAATCCTGTACTTATTTTTACCTAGTTCATCAATATCCGGGTTTCTGCTAGATATTGGTATTCTGGCATCTACTAATTCAATAATCAAGTCTATCAGTTTTATATTTTCCTTCATCATACGCACAGCTTTTGTCATATGACCTGGATACCATTGATAATTCATTCTATTCTACTCCTATTTTACAAATCCCATTTTTTTTGAATTAATACCCATATGGAACCATACTTTTCCTACAATATCATTTCCATTCACAATTCCAATATTCGCAGACCTGCTATCTTCAGAATCATTTCTATTATCACCCAGTACAAAATACTCATCTCCGCCTAAAGTCAATCGGTTTTTCGCTATGCCGGCATCCGCCATTTTATCATAATCGTCTGATACCTCTACTCCGTTTATATATAACCGGCCATCCAGAATCTGAACCTGATCCCCGGGACCCGCGACCACACGTTTGATATAGTAATGAGAATTGTGATTTCCGTTTGGAAGAAATGCCACCACATCACCTGCTTTTGGAGTTATGATTAAATACGCATATCTGTTAATGAGCACAGTCTGTCCATTCGTAAGTTCCGGCTCCATGGATACACCTATCATGCCTGTTGTCATTCCTACTGCATATACCGTTACTGCTGCAATAAAAACAGCCGCAAAAATTCCGAACACCCAGCTTAATATCTCTCTCAATAAAGCCGCGCTAATTTTCTTCTTTTTCTTATAGAAGCTCAATCCTTTATGATGTCTCTTCATCCATTATTCCTTTTAGTCTTACTTTCACTTGATACATTCTATGATCTGCTTCAATAAAAGCTTTATCAATGCCTTCTTCCCCTGTCTTGATATAGCCGCAGGCAGCGGTTAAGGAATAAGGTATTGAAACGGTAAGTTTTTCCAAGTTCACCTGAATCTTCTGAAAATATTCATTAAATTCATCTTCTGTGACGGAATCGGATAGCGCACAAAATTCGTCTCCTCCAATTCGATAAACTGATACCTGACTTCCCAGTGTATCAACGAGGTTTTTCCCTACCATGCGAATAGCATCATCCCCCGCTTTGTGTCCATAGGTATCATTAATACTTTTTAAATCATTAATATCCACAATTGCGATAATAGGACTTTTACCGGAAACCTTATATGCTTCCATCTGTTTTTCAAATGCCGTTCTGTTAGGAAGTTCTGTCATTAAGTCCGTATAAGCAAGCTTTTTATAGGTCGTCTCTTCAATTGCTCCCGCATGCTCGCCTGATATTTGTTTGACAGCAGAATACCCTAGTATCAGTATAAAGAATGCCAATCCAATCCTTGTATAAAACAAAACACTGCTCTTATAGTCGCTACAATAGTACCGTAAAATATCTATAATTCCAAATACACTAAAAACAAATGCAGCTGTAAATATGTCCTTTCTGGGATCCTTATCTATTATTCTCTCTTTGATATAGATTCCCAGGCACCCCGCTATAGTCAATATCCATATCAAATGAATGCCTATATTTGTCTCCATGTAATCGCGGATATTGGTAAACTGCAGGATATGAACGGTTATGAAATTAAGAATCGAAAGCCAAAAGATACCTTTTATGTACTTACTCATGGCAAAGCTTCTATAAGTCATCAAAAAACGTAATAGTACAATTGGTAAAATCCCATAAATAATATAAACCAGTGCGAAATTAATCAGTGGCCTTCTAAAATAGAGTTGCCCGATACTTTCTTCAAGTATCATCCAGCTGCTGGCCAGTAAAGCAAAAATTCCTAAGTAAATGATTCTTCTGGATGCAAGTCTATTGTTTCTGAATAAAAATCCTATTACAAAAAGACCAATCCCAATCAAGAAAACAGGAAGCTCTAAAATCAAGCCAAACACCCCCTGTAATAAAACCATATACAATAAGGATGACTTGGTTCCCAGATAAAGTTTACCAATACTCCTGCCATAGCGTGAATAAATGGTCTCCAGTTCTATCTTCAGTTCTACACCATCATATTGTTCAGGAAGCCTCACTATGACCCATACATTTCCCGGCGTCTTACCAACTAGAGAGCTATCCTCATACCCAAATGAATATACTCTCTCCCCATCCAGATACACTCTTACTTTTTGGTGTACCTCACGAAACATTATGGTATTCACTATATCATCCTGCTTTTTTAAAATTGTGGTATAAGTCAGGATCTCCCCTTCTCTTCCTTCTGTAAAAAAAGGAAGACTTGCTATCTTTTGCTGCATATCTCCATATGAAACAGTACTTTCCCTACTCCATTCATGTACCTGATCGTTATTAAATGACATATCCTGCACATGTATTGTCATACCATATACAAAGAAAATAATGCCACCAATCAGCAATACTACGCCTGTTACAACGGAGTAAAAAAATGGTCTGCTCTTTCTGTCTAGGCTGAACATGTTTCCCTCCCTAATTTACACAAATATACAGTATTATTATACTACTTAAACTATGGGTAAGCCACACATTTTTCCAAAGGCGTACATTTTTCCAAAGCGTACATAAAAAAAGCCTTTCAAAGCATATCAGCTCTGAAAGGCTAAAACTTAACATCATTATTTAACGATTTCTTTTACTTTTGCTTTCTTACCAACACGATGCTTTAAGTAAGTCAGTTTAGCACGTCTAACTTTACCCCTTCTAATAACTTCTACCTTCTGTACATTAGGGGAATGTAATGGCCATGTTCTCTCAACACCGATTCCATTGGATGTTTTTCTTACAGTAAAGGTCTCACGGTTGCTTCCGCCCTGTCTCTTTAAAACAACACCTTCGAAAATCTGAATTCTCTCACGGTTACCTTCTTTGATCTTACCATAAACTTTTACGGTATCACCAACATTAAACTGATCTACCGTTTCTTTTAACTGCTCTGCTTCAATACTTTGAATTATTTGGTTCATATTTATACTCCTTTTTAATTGATGTTCTTAATACATTCCGTAACAGAGGACCATCTGATTTTCACAACATTCAAACTATATCATAATGAATTCGTAAATGCAACTCTTTTTTTCACTCAGATCTCAAACCACCATACCTTTTCTTTAGCCGGATAAAGTCCTAATTTATCCTGCAACTTCTTAGATATCTCATTCTGTTCCATTATCTGGCAGAATGGTATATAACCCTTTTGCAGTGTCCGGTTAATCAGATCAGTTTCCAATGCTTCAGCAATACCACGCCTTCTAAAATCAGGGAAAACATACAACATCCCCATACTGCCTTCCTGATGTTCACCCACAAACCCAGCCAGCACCTCATCCATAAATGCCCCATACATTGCACCTGCTAGCAGACGCTCCTTTATATACTCTCCAAAACGATATACCTTCTGTATAGCATCCAGGTGCTCTATGCTAAGTCTGCGAATCCCAACATTCTTCTGAGACAGGGCTTCTTTTCTGGTATATACTTCTTGAATACACCCTGATATACAATGCATGTCAAAAAACTCCATCACATACTCATTCATAAACTCCTGATGCGTGACAAAAGTAGGAATATCACTCGCGTTTAGTACTGCTTGATCCGATTGAAATACACATTTCAGTATTTTGATCCCGGATTCTTTATTTTTTACTGTCAACATACAGACACCACTTACCCTGTCCCGTAACAATGTACCAATCTTATCATGGTATAACAATTCTGCCTGCCCTCTGGAAATAAGTTCAGTCATCCCTATGTGGTGCAGCTTCTCTTTTAATAAATCATATTTACATACCAATAACTCCTCATATGCTGCATACAAATCAGGCCTGCGCTGCTTTGTTCTCTCTTCTGCTGCTTTCAGTCTCCATTCCCTGATTTCTTTATGATTGCCCGATAAAAGCGGTTTCGGAACCTTCTTCCCCATAAACACTTCAGGTCTTGAGTACTGCGGGTATTCCAATAAATAACCAGAAAAAGATTCTTCTGTAGCAGAACCTTCATTATGGAGCACTCCCGGAATAAGCCTGGCAACGGCATCTATCATGATCATAGCGGGCATTTCACCGCCTGTCAGTACAAAGTCCCCTAGGGAAACATAATCTGTGACAACTTCATCTAAAACTCTTTCATCTATACCTTCATAATGTCCACATAAAAAAATAAGTTCGTCTTCTTTTGAAAACTCCTCTGCCATTCTCTGGTTAAAAACTTTTCCCTGTGGTGTTAGGTATACCGTTCTTACCTTTTTCCCGATTCTATTGGTCAGATATTGATACGCATCATATACTGGCTGGCCCTGCATCAGCAGTCCCGCACCGCCGCCATAAGGATAGTCATCCACTTTTTTATGCTTGTCTGTGGAAAAATCACGTATATTTACTGCTTCCACAGACAATAATTTCTTTTCCTGTGCTTTACCAAGTATGCTGGCAGAAAGCCCACTTAAAATCATATCAGGAAAAAGTGTCAAAACATGAAAATTCATAGATCCAACAGTCCTTCCATTAAGTGTACCACCATTTTCTTCTGCTCCACATCTATATTCAATATACATTCTTTAATTGCAGGAATAAGCAATTCCTTTTCGTAATCTTGCATTTGAACAATATACACATCGTTTGCACCTGTGATCATAACATCAGTAAGCTCTCCTAGCTTACTACCATCCTCATCAAATACATCCATACCTATTAAATCAGCAATAAAATACTCATCTGTTTTCAGCTTGACAGCATCTTTCCTTAGTATATATAAGTCTTTCTGTTTGAATTTTGCTGCATCATCCAAGCTGTCAATTCCCTTGAATTTCAAAATTACCATCTGTTTGAAAAATTTTACTCCCTCAATTTCAAGAGATATCTTCTCTTTTCCAGTATCCAGTAAAACCTGTTTCAGTTTTTTGAACCGGTTTACATCATCCGTAGTAGGATAAACCTTAACTTCACCTTTGACACCATGCATTGATGCTATAATACCTACCTTCAGCATATCTTCCATAATTGATTTCTCCACAAAACATTTCTTTACTGCAGTATGCAGCCTGTTTTTATAGTTTCCCATAAAAGCAAAAAAGGGCGTTCCTGGGAGCGCCCTAATGCTTAGATGATTTCAACATCAACTCTCTTATTGTCTTTGAATGATGCCGCTTTTACTACGGACCGGATTGCTTTTGCAATTCTTCCCTGTTTTCCAATGACTTTACCCATATCGGTTGCAGCAACATGAAGTTCTACAGTGACATTTTTACCATCTACCTTTTCTGTAACTACAACTTCATCCGGATTATCAACAAGTGCTTTTGCAATAACTTCAACTAATTTCTTCATAATCCACCTCCAAAATACGCCGTCGTTAAGAAAAACGTCCGTAAACTATTTTTCAATGCCTGCGGCTTTGAAAAGTTTACCAACAACTTCTGTTGGCTGAGCTCCACTTGCTAACCATTTCTTTGCCAACTCTTCATTTACATGAAATGTGCTGGGTTCAGTACGAGGATCATAAGTACCAATTTCTTCGATACATCTTCCATCTCTTGGAGAACGGGAATCTGCTACAATGATTCTATAAAAAGGAGCTTTCTTCTGTCCCATTCTTCTTAATCTAATTTTAACTGCCATTTCTTTCACCTCCGCATAATGCTTAAAATATTTATCAGAAAGGAAATTTTCCTCTTCCTGCACCTGTCATTCCCATTCCTGGGAAACCACCCAAGCCACGTTTTTTGCCACCACCGAATTGCTTCATCATCTTCTGGCTCTGCTCAAACTGTTTTATAAAACGGTTTACAACCGCAATATCCACACCAGCGCCCTTTGCAATTCTAAATTTTCTCTGGGGAGACAATAACTTGGGATTTTTTCTTTCATCCTTGTTCATAGAGAGCACAATTGCCTCCATACGAGCCATCTGATTTTCATCTACCATGGAATCTACATTTGAAAGCTTACTACCCATTCCGGGCATCATCCCCATAATGGCTGAAAGACCACCTAGCTTTTTCATCTGTTTCATACTTTCAAGGTAATCTTCAAAATCAAACTTTCCTTTTTTCATGCGGCCAGCCATATCTTTTTCTTTGTCCGCATCTATGTCAATATTAGCCTGTACCTTATCAATCAGAGAGAGAACATCTCCCATACCCAAGATTCGGCTTGCCATTCTGTCCGGGTAAAACTGTTCCAGATCAGACAGTTTTTCACCCATTGCTACATATAGAATCGGCTTCCCTGTCACAGTCTTGACTGAAAGTGCTGCACCACCACGGGTATCACCATCCATCTTTGTCAGAACCACACCATCAATGCCAACTTTTTCATCAAATTCTTTTGCCACATTAACAGCATCCTGACCTGTCATGGCATCTACTACCAATAGTGTCTGTGTGACCTCAATCTTACTCTTTATTTCCTGAAGCTCTGCCATCATATCTTCATCTATATGAAGACGGCCGGCTGTATCCAAAATAACTACATTGTGTCCATTCTTTTTGGCATGTTCGATTGCAGCAGATGCTATGTCCACAGGCCTATGGTCTGTTCCCATAGAAAACACATCAACTTCCTGCTTTTTCCCATTTACCTGTAGCTGATCGATCGCAGCTGGTCTGTAAATATCACAGGCTACCAAAAGTGATTTTTTGCCCTTCAGCTTCAGCTTCCCGGCTATTTTGGCTGTAGTTGTTGTTTTACCTGCTCCTTGCAGACCCGCCATCATGATAACGGTAATGGACTTGCCCGGTGCAAATTTAATCTCTGTTGTTTCAGAACCCATCAGAGCAACTAACTCTTCGTTCACAATCTTAATCACCATCTGACCTGGATTAAGACCATTCAGGACATCGGTTCCCACAGCTCTTTCTTCCACTGACTTAACAAACTGTTTTACTACACGGAAGTTTACGTCAGCTTCCAGCAATGCCATTTTTACTTCTTTTAATGCAGTTCTGACATCGTCCTCAGTTAAACGGCCTTTACTTCTTAAGTTCTTAAACACATTCTGTAGTTTATCCGTTAAGCTTTCAAATGCCATATACTGTACTCCTCTATTCTCTATAGTTCATCAAGCAGTCTGTTACCAAGCAGCTTGATCTTTGCAAGTTTTTCAGCTCTCTGACCGACTTCTATATGGTCCTGCATTGTCTCTTCAGTCAGATTTATCATGGTATGAATGGTTTGCTTCGCTTCCGTAAAGCGCTTAAGTAAATGCAGTTTCTCTTCATAACCAGTCAATATTTTGTCGCAACGTTTAATCAGATCATGTACACCCTGCCTGCTAATACCCTGTCCTTCTGCAATTTCGCTAAGTGACATATCATTATAAACTGCATCCTCATAAATTTTTCTCTGATGGTCTGTCAATAGCTCACCATAAAAATCATACAAAAGACCCTGTTCAAAAATTTTTTCCACTTCGTGAATCAGCCTTTCCAATACAATATACTCATAACACAATAGAGAGCATACTATAAATTGAGACAGGTGTCAAGTGTTTTTTCTTTACACCTAATTTGTGATCCCTATTTGTCACTCTATGATATTTTTGTCTGATTCCTTTTCAGCAGGACTTTTTACCATCTTCCGCTTAAATGCTCTGGAGAAAGTAGAATAATCCCGAAATCCACTGTCATAACAAGCCTGGGTTGCAGATAATCCTCCGTCCATGAGTCCTTTTGCCAGAAGTACTCTCTTTTCCGTAATGTATTGATGAATGGTATAGCCGGTTTCCTCTTTGAACTGACGCATCATATGATATTTACTGATATAAAAATGTTCTGCCAATTCTTCAATAGACAGTTCCTCCGTCAAATGCTCTCCAATAAACTTGATCAAATCAATCATTTTCTGATTAAAACTCACTGCATGATTGAAGGTTCCGGTTCCATCCACACACCCCCGGTTCACCAGTATCATAAACTCCATAAAAAGCACGTTTGCATAAAGTTTTGCCGCATACTTGGAATCATTTTGACCATTTTCTTCAATTTCTTCAATAATAGATAACAATCTGGTATTTGCCATAGCCGGAAATCGTAGTACATCTGATCCTTCCTTTTTAGCCATGTGAAAACAGCATGCCAAATCATATTCTCCTGTTTGATGTTTATCTAGATACTCACCTGATATGTAAAAAACAATTCTTTCGTATGGTTCACTACCGGACACGTCCGGTCTATGTATGGCTTCCTTATTTACCAATACCATATCAAAAGGTTTTAGCTTATATGATTTTCCTTCTATGGTATAAGTGACATTACCCTTTAGAAAAACAAGTATCTTGTAAAAATCATGATAATGATAGGCATAGGTTTTCTCTTCTGTATTCCTGATATGAAACATTTTGAAGTCATTATACAGATATCCCTTCTTTTCATATCCTTTATCCGTCTGAAATTCTATCTCCATACGTTCTTCTCCCATTAGAGTTTGTCACCAAAATAACTTTTATAACCTTCACCAAATATTTCTGTTGCACTGGTAACAATCATAAAAGCGCCGGAATCTTCATCCTTTACAATTGCTTCAGCCAAAGGTGCAATCTGCTTCTTCATGGCACACATGATCACTTGTTTTGCTTTTCTGCTGTAAGCACCTTGTCCTTCTATAAAGGTAACACCGATATCCAGTTCCTCCAATAGACGATTTGTTATTTTCTCAGATTCGTCACTGATGATAAAAATGAGTTTTGCGCCATCTCTTCCATATAATACCAGGTCCAGAATATAGGATGTGACAAATACAGTAATCCCGGCATAAAGTGCTCTGTCAATATTACGGAATACCAAAGCAGAGGCTGTGACAATCAACACATCTGTAAGTAAAAACAAAAAGCCTGTCCTAATGTGGGGGAAGTGTCGTCTCAGGATTTTGATAATGATGTCTGTCCCCCCCGAAGTGGCTCCGGCCTTAAATATGCCGCCCATTCCTATTGCCATCAATACTGCACCGGTAAGAGAAGCCAGTAAGGGATCTGCAGTAACAGCTCCAATCTTTCCTAACAGATCTGTAAAAATGGAAATCAGCACTGTACAATAAATGGTGGAAATGATAAAGCGGAAACCAAACTTCCACATACCAAGAAGCAATATGGGTATATTGATAAATAAAATCATCATACCGGTATTGATACCAAAAATTCTGTTTAAAATGATAGAAATACCTGTAACACCACCTGGAGCAAGATTATTAGGGTCCAAAAACAGACTGACCGCCACTGCATACACAAAGCTTGATAAGGTGATCAGTATATAATCCATTACTCTTTTTTTAACGCTCTTTTTTTCTCCTTGCATGTCAATATCCTTTCTAAAAAAATCCGCATATATAGAATATGCGGATTTTATCAGTGTAGTCACACTTCTTTTATGATTTTATATGATAGTCTGTGTTATCTGCAATAGCTTCGGTCTGTAACCATCCTTTTCTAGGGCAGCAATAATCTGATTCTTATGCTCAGTTCCAAATGCTTCCATGGTAATTTTCAGTTCCACTGCAGCATTTCTATTGGTAGATACAAACTGATTATGTTCCAGCTTGATTACATTACCATTTTGTTTTGCTACCGTGCCAGATACCTTACACAATTCCCCCGGCTTATCAGGTAAAAGCACTGAAACCGTAAAAATACGATTTCTAAAGATTAACCCCTGTTGTACCACCGATGACATTGTAATTATATCCATATTTCCACCGCTTAAAATGGAAACTATTTTCTTATCTTTCACATTCAAGTGCTTCAGTGCAGCCACTGTCAGTAGTCCTGAATTTTCTACAACCATTTTATGGTTTTCTACCATATCCAAAAATGTAACCACAAGCTCTTCATCTGTCACTGTTATAATATCATCCAGATTCTTCTGAATGTATGGAAACACCTTATCTCCGGGGGTTTTTACTGCGGTACCGTCTGCTATGGTATTCACAGTGGGAAGTGTAACCACTTTCCCGGCTTTTAAGGATTCCTGCATGCAGTTAGCGCCGGCTGGCTCCACGCCGATTACCTTGATTTTGGGATTTAAAAGCTTAGACAATACAGAAACGCCTGTTGCCAGTCCGCCTCCTCCGATTGGCACCAGTATGTAATCCACTAACGGAAGCTCCTTGAAAATTTCCATCGCGATGGTTCCCTGTCCTGTGGCAACTGTCAGGTCATTAAAGGGATGAATAAAGGTATACCCTTTTCCATCTGCCAGTTCATATGCTTTTGCACATGCCTCATCATATACATCCCCATGCAATATAACATCAGCACCATAGCTCTTGGTTCTGTTTACTTTCATCAGGGGGGTTGTGGTAGGCATTACAATGGTTGCTTTCACTCCATAACACTGTGCTGCGTAAGCAACACCCTGCGCATGATTTCCGGCAGAAGCTGTAATGACACCCTTATCTCTTTGCTCTTTGGTCAGCGTACTCATGGCATAGTATGCACCACGAACTTTATAAGCTCCGGTAAATTGCATATTTTCAGGTTTTAAATATACCTTGTTACCGCTCTGGACACTTAAGAAATCGCTGTATACCAGCTTTGTTTCCAATGTGATTGTTTTTACTGCTTCAGATGCCTCTTCAAACTTTTCCAATGTCAACATCTTTTCTTCCATATCTGCCACTCTCCCGGTCTTGTTTCTCTTATAAAGTAATTTCACTTATTGTACGCTCTATCCGTATCCTTGTCAAAATAAATCTGGAACATCAAACAATGCATTCACAAATTCATCCGAATTGAACTTCTGAAGATCATCAATAGATTCCCCAACGCCAATATACTTTACCGGTACATGCAGTTCCGACTGGATTGCTATAGCAATACCTCCTTTGGCAGTGCCATCCATTTTCGTCAGAACGATTCCGGTCAAATCAGTTACCTCTCCAAATTCTCTTGCTTGTACCAAAGCATTCTGTCCTGTAGTACCGTCCAGCACAATCAGATTTTCCCTATGGGCCAGTGGGTACTCTCGGTCCACTATACGATTCATCTTTTTCAATTCTTCCATAAGATTCTTCTTGTTATGAAGGCGTCCCGCTGTATCAATGATGAGAACATCTGCTTTTCTGGCTTTTGCAGCATTTACGGCATCAAAAACCACACTGGCAGGATCAGAGCCTTCCGCTCCCCCAATCATATCCGCTCCGGCTCTGTCCGCCCATTCCATTAATTGGTTACCGGCAGCTGCACGGAATGTATCAGCGGCTGCAATTAAAACTTTTCTGCCATTATCCTTCAGTTTACCTGCGATTTTTCCTACGAAGGTGGTCTTCCCAACTCCATTTACGCCGATTACCATAATCACAGATTGTTTCGTTTCAAAGTCGTATGCTGTTTCTTCTACCTTCATCTGCTCCTTTATGCTTTCTATCAGAATCCTTTTACAAGCAGATGGCTCTTTGATATGTTGTTCCTTAACTTGTTTTTTCAGCCGTTCTACTATAGCTGTGGTTGCATTTACCCCAATATCTCCCATAATCAGAATTTCTTCCAATTCTTCATAGAAGTCTTCATCAATCGCTGAAAACCCACTAAATAAAGAATCAATTCCATTCACAATATTATTACGTGTTTTTTGCAGACCTGACTTCAGTCGTGCAAATAAGCCTTTCTTCTCTTCGCTCAAGAAAGAACCCTCCTTTAGTTATCCAAATCGTTCTCAATGAGATTGACGCTTACTAGTGCAGAAACACCCTTTTCCTGCATGGTTATGCCATAAAGTCTATCCGCCTTTTCCATAGTTCCACGTCTATGTGTAATCACAATAAACTGTGTATTCTTAGTCAGTTTATGTAGGTACTTTGCAAATCTTCCTACATTGGATTCATCCAATGCTGCTTCAATTTCATCTAACAGACAGAATGGAGAGGGTTTCAGGTTTTGAATCGCAAATAACAAAGCAATAGCAGTTAATGATTTTTCCCCACCGGATAACTGCATCATATTCTGCAGTTTCTTTCCGGGTGGCTGCGCAATGATTCGTACTCCCGCTTCCAGAATATCTTCCCCTTCCATCAATTCCAGACTTCCCTTACCACCACCAAATAATTCTTTAAATACTTTATCAAACTCTTCATTAATTTTACTAAATTTTTCGTGGAACTGCTTTCTCATAGCAGCATCCAACTCATCAATAATGCATACCAGTGTTTTTTCTGCTTCAACCAAATCATCATGCTGATTTTTTAGGAAGGTATATCTCTCAATTAGATTCTTATAATCTTCTATGGCGTTGACATTTACATCACCTAATTTTTTGATCTGCTCTTTTAAGGACGTTATTTCTTTTTTCATTGCTGACAAATCTGTCATAGCTTCATCTCTTACTAAAGCAGCATCTGACAGGGTAATCTCATATTCATCCCACATATAATTAATCTGGGTTTCCATAGATTCTTCCTGCTTCTCTTTTTGAGCATTCAACCTATATACTTCCTTGTCCAAAGAAGCCATCTGTTCTGCCAGGTATTCTCTTTCTTTGAAGAAATTCTTTTGTTTCGCTGACAATTCTTCTTTCTTCGTAATGCTTTCTGTCAACTCCTGTTGTGACTGATTCTGGGATGAATGGGAAGCCGCTATGGTCTTTTCAATTTCCATAATCTGATGATTCTTGTCTTCTACATTTTTACCCATCTCAGAAAGTCCATCCACTATTTCCTGTAGTTCTGACTGAAATCTTTCTAGTTCAATATTGATACGATCCAGGTTTTGTTGATGGAACCCTTGCGTCTGGAGCATTTTCTCTACTTTCATATCCCATTCTGTCACTTTAGATGACTCTTCTGTTTCTTCTCCTCTTTGTTCTTCCAATTCCTTTTGGAAGGATATGATCTGAGAGTCCACAGACTTCTCTAGTTCTTCAGAAGTAGATAGCTCACGTAATATTCCTTCTTTATTGCTTTTGATATCCAGAATTTGTTTTTCAATCTCTTTTTCTTCCTGAACAAGCCCACGGGAACCCTCTTCTGCTTCTTCCATACGTTCCCTTGCAGATTCAACATTTAATCTGGCTGTATTCTGCTCAATAAACTCTTTTTGAATATCAGCTTTTAAAGCTTCCAAATCCATACGAAGCTTATTACGCTTCTCTTTGGATTGTTCTATCTGGAATGTGAGATCCGCAATTGTTTGAGAAGTGGCTTGCACTTTTTTACTTAATTCTTCCATTTCACGTCTTCTGCCAAGCAGATTACTGTTATTCTTATAAGCACCACCACTAATAGCACCACCGGGTATTAATAATTCCCCTTCAATGGTTACCATACGAATTCCATAGCTAAACTTTCGTGCAATCTTTACTGCATGATCTACATGATCTACCACTAAAATGCGACCAAGCATGGATTTGGCTACATCACTGTACTTTTTATCTATCTGTATCAGTTCATCAGCCATCCCGATTACCCCGTTTTCCTTTAGGGCTTCCGGATTCTTAAACTCCTGTGGATCCTTTATACTGGTAAGCGGCAAAAAAGTTGCTCTGCCCAACTTCTCCTTTTTTAGGAATCCAATCATTCTTTTTGCTGTATCTTCATCAGCTGTAACGATATTCTGTATATTTCCCCCCAACGCTGTTTCTATAGCTGTCTCATATCTCTGATCCACCTTTATTATATCGGCAACAACACCTATGATTCCCTTTTCTACGTCCTTTTGTTCCATGACCTTCTTGACACTACCGCCATATCCATCATACCGTTCTGTCAGATTAGAAAGTGCATCAAAACGGGATTTTTCCTGATGAAATTGCTCCTGTGCTTCTCTAAGGGAATTATCCTTACCTACAAGGTCTTCCCTTATGGTGGAAAGCTCCTTTTCCATTGCTGCTGCATTTTGATTCATTCCGGTTAACCTGTTTGAAGTGGTCTCAAATTGCTCATTCAGCTTATTTATGGTTTCTTCTCTTGTTGCTTCATCAGATTTAGCCCGTAATAATCTGGAATTCAGTTCTGCTTTCCGAATCGTAATCTGCTCAAGCATGGTATCATATCGTCCTATTTTGGATTTTATGGTAGCACGTTGGTTCAGTTCGCCGATTATGGTGTTTTTACCAATATCTATCTGTTCATTCAACTCTATAATTCTGATTTGAATCTTTTCTAAATGGCATTTTACTTCATCCCTTGTCGCCTGGATGGAGGAAACCTGTTCATCTATTGTTCTTTTATCTAAACTGATTTTATCCTTATCTTTGTTTTTTTCATCTATCTCTACCTGTACAGCCTTTTGCCTGTTTCTAAGATGCTGCTCATTATCTTTTGCAGAGCGAATCTGCTCTTTTAAAACGTTAATTTCACCTTCCAGCTTTCCACGTAGTACACTGGTATCAGTCAAGTGCTCTCTGGACTCCTCTATGAAAGCATCGAGACTTTCGATTTGAGACTGTATTTTCTCATATTCCTCTTTGATGTTTTCATAGTTATGACTTGTGTTCGTAAAATCCTTAGAGGCTATTTCACATTTTCTTTCCACTTCAGCCAGTTGTTCTTTCAAACGATTATGTTCCAATAAGAACATATTCACGTCCAATGCTTTTAATTCTCCCTTTTTTTTCAGGTAAACCTTTGCAACTTCGGCCTGTTTCTCCAGGGGTTTGACCTGTTTCTCCAATTCGGAAAGAATATCATTCACACGAAGAAGATTTGCTTTCTCGTCCTCTAGTTTTTTCTGAGCAGCAAATTTTCTTCTTTTATATTTCACTATACCTGCAGCTTCATCAAAGAGCTCACGTCTCTCTTCCGGCTTACCACTCAAAATCTTATCAATCTGTCCCTGTCCAATAATGGAATAGCCTTCCTTACCAATACCCGTATCATAAAAAAGCTCATTCACATCCTTCAGTCGACAGGCAGAACCATTGATCAGATATTCACTTTCTCCGGAACGGTATATTCTTCTGGCAATTGTTACCTCATCATAGTCGATTGCCAGCTGATGATCAGAATTGTCCATTGTGATTGCTACATAAGCGTAGCTTAATGGTTTTCTGGATTCTGTTCCTGAGAAAATGACATCCTGCATAGACGCACCACGCAACTGCTTGATTCTTTGTTCCCCAAGCACCCAACGTACTGCATCTGCAACATTACTTTTTCCGCTTCCATTTGGTCCTACTATACCGGTAATCCCATTATGGAACTGAAATGTTATCTTATTTGCAAAGGATTTAAAACCATATACCTCAATACTCTTTAAGTACATTCTTCTTACCCTTTCCTGCCGGTCCTTTGTAAATCTAGCAGTGCCTCATAAGCTGCCTGCTGTTCCGCTGCTTTTTTTGTTCTTCCCTGTCCTTTTCCAAGCACATTTTGTTCCACCATTACTTCTACGGTAAACATTTTATCATGCTCAGGTCCGGATTCCTCCACAACCACATACTGGAGGTCTTTTTTCATGCTTCCCTGTACATACTCCTGCAAACTGGTCTTGCTATCATAAAAAAGTTGTTTATTTGCTAAGTCAGATAATATAAAGCGATTGATATGTGCTTTGGCCTTTTCCATACCGCCATCTAAAAAAATAGCCCCGATCACTGCTTCCATTACATCAGAAATTATGGAATCACGGTATCTGCCTCCTGTTACTTCTTCTCCTTTACCCAGCATAATAAAGCTACCCAGGTCAATATCACGGGCACAAAATGCCAGGGTAGGCTCGCACACCATGGAAGCTCTCATCTTGGTAAGCTGTCCTTCCTGCATTTCAAGATTCTCTTTATACAGAAATTCGCTGGTAATCAACTCTAATACAGCATCTCCTAAAAATTCCAGTCTTTCATAATGCTTTTGTCTGTTAATCTTTTGCTCGTTGGTAAAAGAACTGTGGGTAATTGCCTGCTTTAGTAAAGATCGGTCATGAAAATGATAACCGATTCTATCCTCTAGTTCTTCCAACGTATATTTATTTAGCATGAAATATCCTTTCATAAACAAAGTATTCCTGATGCTGCAAGGATACATCAGCAGCACAGGAATACTCATTATCATTTATCGGAAATCCTAGTTATTAATCGCGCTTTTTATCATCTCAACTGCTTCTTCCACTGTTGCTATTTTTTCCGCTTTTTCTGCCGGAATCTCAATTCCAAATTCCTCTTCAATTCCCATAATAATCTGGAATACATCCAGAGAATCAGCACCTAAATCATCCATAAATGTAGATTCGAGTGTAATCTCTTCAGGGTCAACATTTAAAACCTCAGCTATTACTTTTTTCAGCTTTTCTAATTCCATTTGATATCCTTCTTTCCTAATCTTCTAATGTAATCATTTCTTTAATTTTTTCATTAATCTTCTGTTCTTTAAATGCCACGCATTGCAAAACGGAATTCTTAATTTCTACTGCTTTGGAACTGCCATGTGTCTTCACAATCAGGCCTGTTAATCCTAACATGGGTGCTCCACCATATTCCTCTAAATCAAACGCCTTTAGGGTTTTCTTAAGAGCAGGTTTTACTAATAATGCTCCAATTTTGCTGCGAAGATTGGTCATCATACCGGCTTTCACTTTCTTAATTAAGGTAGCACCAACACCTTCGTACATCTTTAGTATCACATTTCCTACAAAAGCTTCACATACTACTACATCTGCAACACCGGCAGGGATATCCCTAGCCTCTACACTTCCAATAAAATTGATATCTGGACAATTCTTCAAAAGTGGGTAGGTTTCTTTCACAAGGGCATTTCCTTTTTCTTCTTCTGCACCAATATTCACAATACCTACTTTGGGATTTTTAATTCCCATAATGTTTTCCATGTATACAGAACCCATTTTTGCAAATTGAACCAAGTGGGAAGGTCTGGCATCTACGTTAGCCCCACAGTCGACTAACAGCGCTGCTCCTTTTTCTGTGGGAATGAGCGGTGCCAATGGTGGTCTTTCCACACCCTTTATCCTGCCAACAATCACCTGCCCTCCAACCAGAACAGATCCGGTAGAGCCTGCAGATACAAAGGCATCACAGGTTTTATCCTTAACCAGGTACAGGGCTTTTACGATTGAGGAATCCTTCTTACGTCTGATAGCCATAACAGGTGGTTCAGCAGTATCAATCACTTCCTCAGCATGAACAATCTCAACCTGAGTGGTATCGTATGTATACTTTTCCAGTTCTTTTTGAATTATTTCCTTACGTCCGACCAGATAAATTTTTACACGCTTTTCTGCATTAGCAGCCTCAATGGCACCTTTTATAATCTCTACAGGTGCATTATCACCACCCATGGCGTCTACTGCAACATGAATCATATCTGCCATATTTTCTTTTCCTTTCATACGGAAAATCAATTCCTTTTTTACTATACTAGACGCCTATACAAAAATCAAGTCAAAAAAAGACTTTCCCACATTTTTGGAAAGCCTTTTTCACAGTTAGCTGTCTTTAAACAAGACCTATTAATTTTGCAATCAGATATAAAATGAATAAATGCAAGGGATAAAAAGCATAGAAGAAATATTTCATTTTCAGGCCTCTTGTTCCATTGTAGAAACCAATGGGTATAAAGGCTAAGGGCGCTGTTACTTCCCAAAGGAAGGTAACACATCCCGCAATAATCTGATGTACTTTTTTCTTTCTGAATATATACAATGCCATAATACAAATTACACCAATCCCATACGTTGTGCCGTAATCTGTTTTTAACAACATTCCCGCTGCAATACCGGCTGCAAAAGACAGAATATATAAAACAACCTTAAAAAACTTGTTCGTTTTCAATCCTTCTATTGCTCGATAAGCAATCATCACCAATAAACCGATAAACAATGTAAAAAATACATTTTGATATCCCCAGTAAAAGGGTTCTCCATTAAAAGCTAGATCAAATGGTACTTCCGAGATAATCGCAAAGGCCAGTAATCTGATTGCATATTTTTTAACATTACTGGTATGTAAAAAGCCTTCTACTAAAAGGAAGCAGAATATAGGAAACCCAATTCGTCCAATTAAGCGCATAATCATATATAATAGATATAAAAATAGAATATTGCTATTTTGTGTAAAGAACTTCATCATACCCTCAACATCAGAAGGATCCAAACCCATAAGTCCCTGGTTGAATATTATTCTTTCCACAATGGTTGCTCCAATATGATCAATCAGCATCGCTACAATTGCAATAATCTTAATAGTACTCCCACTGATTCCTCTCTTCTGTACTGTTATATTCTGAACCGGCATTTGACTCATCACTGTACTATCCATACTATCCCTCTTTTACTGTGTTATTGTATTACTATCGTAATACAATAAATCATATTAAGTATTTTTTCAATCATTTATTCATAAATCACCCATATATTTCCTGTATTTCTTTATTTCATTTCATGTTAACATACTTTTGTAACAATTTTGTAACATTTATCATAGGAGGTTAACAATGAAAAGACCAATATTATTAGGAGCAGCTGTATTATCATCTTCAGCTTTACTTCTGACACCACTAACTGCACAGGCTGCATCTTGTCCAACCATCAAAATGTACAGTAACAGTCAAAGTAATAGTAACTGCTTAAGTAACAACAACTGTCAAAGCAAAATTATATTAAGTGAAAATTCCAGTTTTTATATTATTAACGGAACAAATGCATTGAAAGATTTCAATAACTGTGTGATTGGAAGTATCACATTACCAGATTTTAACTGTCCTAATCAGGATGTAAATAACAGCACTAATTCCGACTGTGGAAATGGGAATTCAAGCCAGCCCAATGTAGATTTGCCGGATACTAATCAGCCTGAAACAGATTCTCCCATCATTCCTGATACCGATGTTTCAACCCAGCCCATTGAAAAACAGCCGGAAGTTGAAAAACCGGAAATCGAAAAACCAGAAGTTGAAAAACCGGAAGTTGAAAATCCTAACTCAGACAATTCTGGAAACTCCATTCCGGATCAAAAAGAATCTGATACTCCTACCGAAGTTAATACGGAAACAGGGGATACCGATACCGATCAGAACAACTTTATCAAGCAGGTTGTCAGCCTGGCCAACATAGAACGTGCGAAATATGGCTTAGCTCCACTTACCGTTGAAGGCAACATGGAAAAAGCTGCCCTCGTCCGTTCTCGTGAAATACAGACAAGCTTCTCTCATAATAGACCTGACGGTTCCAGCTTTTCAACTGCTCTGAAGGAGGCTGGTGTTTCCTACAGACAAAGCGGTGAAAATATTGCCTGGGGTCAGAAAACGCCTACTGAGGTTATGAATGGCTGGATGAACAGTAGTGGGCACAGAGCCAATATATTGAATGCTTCTTATACCAGAATCGGCGTGGGATATACTGAGAATCTTTCCGGTACCGGATACTGGGTACAGTTATTTGCAAACTAAACTTAGTGCTTACTTAAATTTCTAATAAAAAGGCTTCCTCATTATGAGGAAGCCTTTTATTATTTCATTAATCCATGCTGATGATTTCTTTCTTATTGTAAGAACCACAAGCCTTGCATACTCTATGAGGCATCATTAATGCACCACACTTGCTGCATTTTACTAATGTGGGAGCACTCATTTTCCAGTTTGCTCTTCTCTTATCTCTTCTACCTTTAGAAGACTTATTCTTAGGACAAATAGACATCGTTACACCTCCTTATTTGCGTTAAAGATATCTTGTAATACCGCCATCCGAGGATCTGGTACAAATGCATCACATCCACATTCCCCTTCATTCAGGTCTTTGCCACACTTTTTACAAATGCCCTTGCAATCCGGCTTACAAAGTACCTTTTCAGGCTGGTTCAATAATAACTCGTTGTATACCAGTACTTCTATGTCCATCTGATAACCATTCATCACTCCCTGATCGATGTCAGAAAGCAAATAACTGTCCTGAGCATCTGGAGAAAGCACCATTCTGCAAAAATCCAATTGAATTTTAACCGGAACTTCCTTTAAGCATCTGTCACAAAAAAATAATTCTGTAATATCTGCATGTCCTATCACTTCAGCTTTTCCCATACCATTATTGGTTAGAATCAAATGAAGTGGTGTTTTATCAAGAATGGCGTAACTTCCTATCCGACTCTTAAATTCAATCATTTCAATTGGACAATCTTCTGATCTGACTGTTCCTTCCGATGTAAGTACATCAGTTAAATTTATTAACATAGACTGCTCCTGGCGAAAGATTGTTTATACATTCTTTCGTTTTTCACACACTGACTAATTATACATATGCAAAATAACTTTGTCAACCATGATTTTCTTTTTTTATTCATATCCGATTTTTGTGAAGAATCATACCAACAGTTTGTATGTTTCTCTGGCAATGGCTAATTCTTCATTGGTAGGAATTACCATAACAGTGGTCTTACTGTCTTTTGTAGTAATCGTAATATCCAGTCCGCGCTTATTATTTGCTTCATTATCAAGCTTTACTCCCAGATAGCCAAGGTAATTATCAAAAATCATTTTACGGATAAATGGACTGTTTTCACCAACGCCTGCTGTAAAGCAGATTACATCTACACCGTTCATGGCAGCTGTGTATGCACCTATATACTTCGCTACCCTGTAAGCAAATGTCTGCATGGTATTGACTGCTCTTTGATTTCCCTTCAGATATGCATCTTCAAGATCCCTGAAATCAGATGACAAGTTGGAGGAAAGTCCCAATACGCCAGATTCCTTATTTAATATGGTCATTATCTCATCTATGGATTTATCTTCTTTATGAGCAATAAACTCAATAATGGCAGGATCAATATCACCACAACGGGTTCCCATAATCAATCCTTCCAAAGGAGTGAATCCCATAGAAGTATCTATGCATTTACCATTCTCTATAGCAGAAACACTGGCACCATTTCCCAAATGACAAACGATGATTTTCATATCCTCATATTGCTTACCTAATATTTCAGCAGCTTTCTTACTGACATAAGAATGACTGGTTCCATGGAACCCATATCTTCTGATTCTATACTGTTCATAATAATGATATGGAAGGCCGTACATATAGGCTTTGTCCGGCATTGTCTGATGAAAAGCCGTGTCAAACACTGCAACCATTGGTGTATCCGGCATTAATTCTTTGCAGGCATTCATGCCAATCAGATTAGCCGGATTGTGCAGAGGTGCCAGATCATTACATTCTGTTATGGCTTCAATCACTTCCGGATTGATTATTGTAGCCTGTGCAAACTTTTCACCACCATGTACGATACGATGACCAACTGCATTAATTTCATCCAGACTCTTTACCACACCCGTACTTTCATTCGTCAAAGCTTGTAATACTAATCGAATAGCATCCGTATGGTTTTCCATGGGAATAACCTGTTCTTCTTTAACTCCTCCGTCAGGAGTATAGGCGATTTTACTTCCTTCAATACCAATTCTTTCACAGATACCTTTGGCTATCATCTTTTCTGTTTCAGCATTAATCAATTGAAACTTCAATGAGGAACTACCGCAATTTATAACTAAAATATTCATGAACTAATCCTTTCCTAAACTAATTGTGCTTGAACTGCAGTAAGTGCAACTACACCTACAATGTCTTTCCAGGAACAGCCTCTGGACAAATCATTGACAGGTTTCGCTATACCCTGAAGCATTGGTCCGTATGCTTCTGCTCCTCCTAATCTCTGTACCAGCTTATATCCGATATTTCCTGCATCTAGATTGGGGAAGATCAGAATATTTGCTTTGCCTCCCACCGGACTTCCGGGCGCTTTTGACTTTGCAACAAAGGGAACTAACGCAGCATCTGTCTGTAACTCACCGTCAATAACAAGATGAGGATACTCCTTCTTTGCAATCTTTGTTGCTTCCACTACTTTATCAACCAAAGGATGCTTTGCACTGCCTTTTGTAGAATGGGACAGCATTGCTATTACAGGCTTAGAACCAATCAATGATTTAAAGCTTCTTGATGAAGTCTCGGCAATTGCTGCCATTTCATCAGGAGTTGGATCTTGATTTAATCCACAGTCAGCAAACAGAAATGTCCCATCTTCTCCCTGATCTTTCATGACTGTATCCACAATAAAGAAAGCGGAAACCAGCTTAACTCCAGGTGCCGTTTTCAGTATCTGTAATGCAGGACGTAAGGTATCTGCAGTAGAATGGCAAGCACCGGCAACCATACCATCCGCATCATTATTTTTTACCATAACAATACCAAAAGTCAGATAATCTTCCAGTAATATTAGCCTGGCCTTTTCAGGTGTCATTCCTTTGGCTTTTCTTGTTTCGTACAACAAGTTAACGTACTCATCAAGCTTATCCGTTGTTTTAGGGTCAATAACCTCTAAATCAGTCAAATCAACCTCCAACCATCCGGCACCATCCATGATCTTTTCTCTGTCACCGATCATTATGATATTAGCTATCTTCTCTTCCAAAATTTTTGCAGCAGCAAGCAGTGTTCTTTTATCACTTGACTCAGGTAATACAATTGTCTTTTTATCAACCTTTGCTCGTTCTTTAATCAGATCAATGTATGACATGTAAAGTCTCCTTCCGTAATTCAACATATTCAGTCTATGCAAAACATTCTGTTTATATTATACTAGATAGATAAATTGTATACAAGGCAAACTATGCGGATAATTGTACATTTTCTAATACAAAGTGCCTTATCTATTATAATTAAAAACGTGACTTTAATCACCATGTAAGGGCTTTCATAGTATGTTATTTTTTTCACATTGCGGCCATACATTTGTATGCGTTATTACGTTAAGGAGAATACATGAAAACTGTTGGTATCATAGCAGAATATAATCCCTTTCACAACGGACATTTTTATCAACTGAAAGAAGCAAAAAAAGTGGCAGGTGCCGATTACTGCGTTGTAGTCATGAGTGGTAATTTTACCCAGCGTGGTACTCCTGCCCTTGTTGATAAATATGCCAGATGTGAAATGGCATTATGTGCAGGTGCTGATCTTGTGATTGAATTACCTGTATGTTTCGCAACAGCCAGCGCTGAATTTTTTGCCAGGGGGGCAGTTGCCATACTGGATCATCTGCGTGTGAATGCCATATGTTTTGGCAGTGAATGTGGTGAAATAGCTCCTTTGAAGTCAGTCGCCGAAGTTCTTCTAACGGAATCTGCTGCTTTTAAAAAGCAACTAAAACAGAAATTGAAAGAAGGTATGTCATATCCATCTGCACGCAGTCTGGCAATCACACAATGCATGGCTAAGGAACAGCCTGAAAGATTTACCCTGGATGAAGCACTGCTCAATTCCCCCAACAATATACTGGGAATCGAATATCTGAAGGCACTGTATTCACTGAAAAGTACAATGGAAACCTATACTCTAGAGAGAAAAGGAAGCGGATATCTGGATTTTGCATTACCGGATGCTTCTTTCTGTTCTGCACTAGCCATTCGCAAGCATCTTTCAGAAAAACTGGAACTGACCAAATTACAGGGGTATATACCTCAAAGCTCCATGGAAATTCTAGATAGGGAAATGCAGAATGGATATCCACTATTTACGGATGATTTTTCTTCTATTTTGTATTACAGGCTCTTGAGTTTAAAAGGAGAAGGCTATGATAGCTTTTTTGATGTCTCCCCATCGATGTCCAATAAGATATCTAAACATCTTGATTCTTATGGATCCTATATAAATTTCTGTAATGAACTGTTAAAATCCAAGGATTTGACGCAAACGCGAATCAGCAGATGTCTTTTGCACATTCTTCTAAATATTAAGAAACAGGATCTTACTACCTATGATGCCTGTGGTGACGTTTTATATGCACGAATATTAGGGTTTCGTAAAGACTCCCAGGCACTGTTTCAAGTGTTAAAAAAAGGAAAATTTCCCCTTATATCTAAACTGGCAGATGCGGATCAGATACTCTCACAGACGGGACTTAAAATGCTTAACCAGGATATTTTTGCAGCACACTTATATGATGGTGTTGCTGCACAAAAAACCGGCCGTCCCATTGAAAATGAGTACCGCCGGCAGATTGTGATTCTATGAGCATCTCTACATTGCTTTTGAAAATTCATCATTAATTTTTAAAGCTATGAATTGGAGCCGGAATCCTTCCTTTTCGATTGATAAAATCATCACAGGAAAATCCGTTTACCGGCATTATCGGTGCATATCCCAATAAACCGCCAAATTCAACTGTTTCACCTACCCCTTTTCCGATCACTGGAATGATTCTGACTGCTGTGGTCTTTTGATTTACCATACCAATGGCCATTTCATCTGCGATAATTCCGGAAATAGTAGTCGCTTTCGTATCACCGGGAATTGCAATCATATCCAATCCTACAGAACAAACACATGTCATGGCTTCTAGTTTTTCTATTGTAAGGGCTCCTGCATTTACCGCATCAATCATTCCCTGATCCTCACTAACCGGAATAAAAGCGCCACTTAATCCCCCTACATAGGAGGATGCCATAACTCCGCCTTTTTTAACCTGATCATTCAGCAGTGCAAGTGCTGCTGTAGTTCCGGGTGCACCGGCATATTCCAGACCTATCTCACAAAGAATATCTGCTACACTGTCACCAATCGCCGGTGTAGGTGCCAGGGATAAATCTATGATACCAAAAGGAATATTCAATAATCTGGATGCTTCCTGTGCAACCAGCTGACCAACTCTTGTGACCTTAAACGCTGTTTTCTTAATTGTTTCACAAAGTACTTCAAAGCTTTCCCCACGTACTTTCTCCAGTGCTTTTTTTACAACGCCGGGTCCACTGACACCCACATTGATAATTTTGTCAGCCTCAGTGATACCATGGAAAGAGCCTGCCATAAATGGATTATCATCTGGTGCGTTACATAATACAACCAGTTTGGCACACCCTAAGGAATCATCTTCCTTTGTATACTCGGCAGTCAATTTGATCATCTCACCCATCAATCGAACTGCATCCATATTGATTCCTATTTTGGTAGAGCCCAGATTGATAGAACAGCAGACCCTCTCCGTGGTAGACAGTGCCAAAGGAATTGATCTAATTAATAACTCTTCTGCAGGTGTCATTCCCTTACTTACCAATGCAGAATAACCTCCAATAAAATTCACCCCTACCTCATGCGCTACCTGGTCCAAGGTCTGGGCAATACTGGCGAAATCCTCAATGGTCTTACAGGCAGCACTTCCAATTAAGGAAATGGGGGTTACCGAAATTCTCTTATTTACAATCGGAATACCATATTCCCTGGAAATTTCCTCTCCTGTTTTAACAAGATCCTTTGATGCCTCATATATTTTTTTATGTATCTTTTCAATTAACCTGCCTAAGTCTGAATCAATACAGTCGAGCAGACTGATCCCCAGTGTTATAGTACGGACATCTAAGTTTTCTTTCTCGATCATGTTGTTAGTTTCAACAACTTCGTACATATTAATCATAACATTTCTCCTCACTGTCTGCCTATATTCTGTGCATCTTGTCAAATATTTCTTCTTTCTGACATTTAATCAGTACTCCAATTTCTTCACCCAGTTTATCCAGATCATCTGCCATATCACCATGTTTTCTGGTACTTTCACCAGTGTCTACAATCATCATCATATTAAAATAATCTTGTACAATTGTCTGTGATATATCCAATATATTAATCCTGTTTTCAGCCAAATAAGTACATACTTTGGCTATGATTCCCACTGTATCTTTTCCAACAACCGTAATAATCGCTTTTTTCATAAAGTATTTCACCTTTCTGCCCTTTATAGAGCGCAACAATATGCTTATTATATCTGTATAACAGGCGAGACATCGCTTCTGTAAGCTACAGTAATAGGAAAATCACCTGCCTTATAGGCATTATCGCTTAAGGCAATTTCCATTCTCACAGCTTCATAAGCTAACTCCGGCAGATTGTTTTCCTTACTTAAATGTCCCAATACAATTGCTTTTAAACGATCATGTAGAATGCTGTTTATCAGTCTGCCTGAATTTTCATTTGATAAATGTCCTCTATTCCCTAAAATTCTTTGCTTTAGATAATATGGATAAGGACCTACTTGAAGCATATTCACATCATGATTGGCTTCAATCAGTAAAGCATCCATTCCCTTTAAGCATTCCACTGTATAATCATTATAGAATCCAAGGTCAGTGCAGATTGCTACCTTTTTTCCTTCATAGCCAATTCTATATGCAACAGGTTCTGCAGCATCATGAGATACCCGCATGGGGGATACTGTAACATCCTTAATGATCATTTTCTTATCTGCTTCTATCACATGAAACAAAGAATCTTCAATTGTGTTTTTTGTACACCCCTGCTTTATAGCTTGTATGGTTCCTTTTGTGGCATATACAGGAATTCCGTATCTTCTGCATAAAACGCCCAGGCCTGCTATATGGTCGGAATGCTCATGTGTGATTAAAATACCATCAATATCAGCACCTGTCAGTTCCAGCTCTCTTAAGCCAGTTTCTACTTTTTTTCCACTGATACCTGCGTCAACAAGCAGATGTGTTGCATCGGATCCTATATAAATACAATTTCCGCTGCTCCCACTGGCTATACTGCAAAATCTCATTTTTGTTCCTCCTAGTTTTTCCAATAGATGTCAATGACGTCGCCTTCGTTAATTTCCTTTAGAAACTCAGCCGGCTGTCCATTTAGGTTAGTTACAATACCGCCCCCCTTGGGTTTGGATAAGTCAAAATTGATGTAGTCAAAAATATCCACATAAACATACAGTGCTTTTCCATGCATGGTTACCTTGCTTTTGTTGACAGTTACGCAAATATCATGCTCTCCGCTGATATTTTTCAAATGAACAGGCTCTTCTATACGATAAGACACGGTAAAGTTTTCATATACCAGACTTTCCCTCTTCGCAGCAACATCATTTACCTGAAACACAGCCTCTTTTGGGAGTATGATATCCATAAACTCCAAAACCTGGGAAACCGTATAGTAATTCAACATCACTATCACATCCCCATTTTGAATTTCATAATATTCAGACTGTAAATCATCATTTACCTGTGCAAATTTAGGCAAATTAATTGGTTTTCCGTTAACCATAATTTTAATAAATTGATGATATTCCGAAAGATTTCCTATGGTCTGTCTGGCTGGTTCTCCATATGTGGAAGGAATCACGTTAATCACATCATTGGCCTTAATTAATGTATGTATGTCCGCTGGTTCCTTATTGACTGTAATGATCGCTGCTTCACCAAACTCACCACGTTTTAAATGAGATTTTCCTTCTACAGTAAACTGAAGTTCCATACCCCTCTTTGGAAACAATCCATCATTGGGGAAATCAAACTGTATTGCGGCATCCACCACAGAAAGTTTGCCATTGTCATAAATTTTCAAACGTTTCTCATTGAAGGTTACAAAAATAAAGTTATTGTTCTGAACATAAAAACTTAAGCAAATACCAATGGGGGTAACCAGTGTGGAATCCTTGACTGCATGTTCCGGGAAATCCACAAATCCCATTACATCCTCCCCCCTGACAGCAACCCTTTCCTTTACAATATCGAGTTTTTCTGCCAGTGCCTTTGTATAACCTGGTATTTTGCCACCACCGCCTACAACAAATACAGCACTCACATTCTTGTCACCATTAAGCTGCTTGATACAGCCGGCTACCTTCTCAGTCATTTCATCTATAACCGGTTTTAATACGGAAAGAAGAGTAGCTGCACTTACACTTTGCGGCAGCCCCATGATATCTGTATACTGGATAAGATCCTGCTGTTGTGTTTCGTTTCCCAAAATCTGCTTCTTTATTACATCAGCGGTATTAAAATCCACCAGGCAATGCTGTGCCACTGCTTCCGTAAGACTATCCCCTGCTACAGGAATCATACCATATGCTACAATGGCACCTTCTTTAGTGATGGAAATATCCGATGTACCTGCTCCTACATCCACTAACGCTATATTCAGCATTCTAAACTTGTCGGGTATTGCTACCTGTATAGCGGCAATGGGTTCCAATGTGAGATTCGCTACCTTAAGCCCTGCATATTCAACTGCCTTATGTAATCCATCCACAACATCCTCCGGCAGAAAGGTTACAATCATATCTGCTCCAATGCTGCCTGCTTTATGATCCTGCGGATTCCCAATGGGATAATGATTCATATAATATCTGATGATCGAATATCCTACGCAGTAGAATTTTAAACTTGAATCATTGGAAGGGTAAAATTCTGAATATGCCTCATCCACTCCCATTGCAGACAGAGCATAAACATCTTCTTCCACTACAACTCTGTCTTCCGAGAAAACATAGTCCACATGTGTGGTTATGGTACGAAGCACACGTCCTGCTGCTGCAATGCAGACTTCCTTTAATGATTTTCCTATTTGATCTTCCAGTCCGGCTGTCACCGATGCAATGGTCTCTCCTACCTTCTTAATGTCATGGATCTGCCCATCTATCATGGCACGCGTTTCATGTTCTATGATCTGCTGGGCTACCACTATAAAGCGATCCTCCTCTTTATAACCCACGGTCCCCACTATACTTCTGGTACCGATATCCAATCCAAAAATCAGATTTCTTCTAGCTCCTATTCCAGCCATGTATATGCCCCCAGTCTGCTTTTAATCTGTTTGAATGTTCGATCAAGCGAGTTACTGTTATCAATTACAAAATCACTACTATTTCGAAATATATCATCAGATAACTGGCTCTTCATGATCTGATCAATCTTTTCATCGCTATATCCTCTACTCTCTTTAAGACGTTCACGACGAATAGGATCAGAAGCATAAACATACCACATCTCATCCACAAAGGTATTGTAGTCATTCTCAATCAGAAGTGCCGCTTCTATAAAAAATAATTCCACGTCTCCATCCTTACATGCTTCCTCTACTGCATCTTCTAAAAAGATGCGGACAGCGGGATGCACAATAGCATTGATTTGTTGGAGGACATTTCTATTCATAAAAATATGAGTAGCAAGCTTACCTCTGTCAATACTACCGTCCGGTTTTAAAATATCATTTCCTAGAAGTGCAGTTATTTCCTGATAACAGGGTTGTCCCGGTTTTTGTATTTCATGGGCAACTTCATCAGCCAGATATATTCTACAACTATAATGCTTTTTTATAAAGCTAAGAATTTCTGTTTTTCCTGCGCCAACACCACCTGTTATTCCAATCAGACGCATATACTTTCCCCCACTTTATTTTGCTTCATACCAGTCATTGCCGGTATGTATATCTATTTCTAGTTCCACAACTAAATCTGCTGCTGATTTCATACCTTCCGTCAATATATTTTTCACTGTCTGAATCTCATCTTTTGCTGTTTCTATCACAAGCTCATCATGTACCTGTAAAATCAATCTGGATTTTAACTTCTTCTCATAAAGTGCTTTCCAGACACGAATCATGGCAATCTTCATAATATCTGCCGCAGTTCCCTGAATAGGTGAATTCATGGCAATTCTTTCACCAGATGACCTTACCATAAAATGATTGGAACTTAATTCCGGTGTGGGTCTTCTTCTGCTAAACATGGTCTCAGCGTAGCCCATCTCTTTTGCTTTTATCACCAGATTGTCCAAGTACTCTTTGATTTTGGGGTACGTATGAAAATAATGTTCTATATAGTCTGCTGCTTCCTTCTTGGTAATGCTTAAATCCTGACTAAGGCCAAAGGAACTGATGCCATAAACAATTCCAAAATTCACTGCTTTTGCATTTCTTCTTTGTAAGTCAGTTACTTCCTCAAAAGGGACATGAAATACCTTGGAAGCTGTTATACGATGAATATCCTGTTTTCCTTTAAATGCCTCAATCATCTGTTCATCCTTTGACATATGAGCCAGTAGACGCAATTCAATCTGGGAGTAGTCAGCATCCATATACACAAATCCCTCTGCCGGAACAAATACTTTTCGAATTCTTCTTCCAAGCTCCATACGCATAGGAATGTTCTGTAAATTAGGCTCCGTAGAGCTGATTCTGCCTGTCGCTGTAATTGTCTGGTTAAAGCTTGTGTGTATTCTGCCATCCTCGCAGATACATGCGGCCAATCCGTCAGCGTAAGTGGATTTCAATTTTGTCAGACCACGATACTCAAGTACATTCTCTACAATGGGATTTTCTGATACCAATTTTTCTAAGACATCAGCTGATGTGGAATATCCTGTCTTGGTCCTTTTCCCTCCTGGAAGTTGCATCCTCCCAAACAAGATTTCTCCCAACTGTTTGGGTGAGTTGATATTAAATTCGGTACCGGCTTGTTCATGTATCAATCTCTCCAGCACTTCTATTCTTCCGGTCAACTGATTTCCGTATTCCTTCAATTCTTCAGGCTTTACCAGCATGCCAGCCTGCTCCATATCGAAAAGTACCAGAGACAACGGCATTTCAATCTTCTCAAATAAGGATAGCATGCCTGTTTTATCTAGTTTTTCTCTAAGCAGCGGTTCTGAGGCCAATGCTACATATGCACCATAACAGACATA
Source organism: Lachnospiraceae bacterium (assembly GCA_035271185.1). Classification (GTDB taxonomy): domain Bacteria; phylum Bacillota; class Clostridia; order Lachnospirales; family Lachnospiraceae; genus Acetatifactor. The sequence goes on from DATERV010000120.1 coordinate 48,747, forward strand.
CTGTGCAACCTTCTCTGTATTCTTCTTTAGGCTCTCCCGCAATCCGGTTTTACCAAATACCTCTACCTTACCTGGAACCAGCATACTTAAATATTCACCTGCTATTGACTCTATATCATAATCACTTTTCAGAGGATTTAACAAGTAAGCCGCAATCAGAATATCAAAGTATTGACTTAGGAATTCCCAATCTAAAAAACCATAACAATTCTTTATATCACAAGTAACGAGTTTACAAAGCTGTGAAAGATGATATAGTTTTGTGCGTAGAAATTCGCAGGTTATTTCACCGCCAATAGGAATAAAGCAAATCTGCTTCTCAGATAATGCAAGGCCAATACCTAACACATTTTCTTGTAACCGGCCCTCTGATAAAATAGTAAATCCACATCTACCTGTCTTCTGGGCATCAATAAATAGCTTTTCTGCTTCTTTCACAGAGGATATGGTACAAAAGCCATCCACTACATCATTTTTTGTATGGGATGCTTCTTCGTCAAAACGATTCAAAATATTTTTAAAACCCAGTCTCTTACAAAGAGCATAAGCTTCTTTAGTATAGTAATTCTCTGCCTTCGCCAGTTCATAAGAAAATGGAAGCTCACAATCAATTTTTATGGTAGCCAGTACTTTACTGAGGTCTGCAAGCTCTCTGTTTTCTTCTAATGACTGCTTCACAGACTTCTTGGTAATTTCCTCTATATGCTCATAGATACCTTCTATGGATCCAAACCTGACCATCAATTCTGTGGCCGTTTTTTCTCCGACTTTAGGTACCCCGGGTATATTATCTGCTGGATCTCCCATTAGCGCTTTTAATTCAATAAACTGTAATGGTGTAACCTGATACTTCTCCTTCACATCAAATGCAAAGTAATCCTCCACCTCTGTTTTTCCCATTTTTGTTTTGGGAATCCTGATTTTGATATGTTCAGAGGCAATTTGTAATAAGTCCCTGTCTCCGGAAAGCAGCACTACTTCCATACCCTTCTTTTCTGATTGTTTAGCCAGGCTGCCCAAAATATCATCTGCTTCCAACCCTGCCTGCTCCAAAATCTGTATCTGCATATTGACAAGCATTTCTTTCATCACCGGGACCTGTTCCCTAAGCTCAGTAGGCATGGGTTTTCTTGTCCCCTTATAATCTTTGAATATTTCATGCCGAAAGGTGGGTTCTTTTCTATCAAATGCTACCGCTAGGTATGTGGGTTTCTCTTCCTCCAAAACCTTAAACATAATATTTAAGAATCCATAGATAGCATTCGTATGAAGACCTTCTGCATTCGTTAAGTCAGGTAGTCCATAAAATGCTCTGTTTAATATACTATGTCCATCAATTAATACGATTTTATCACTCATATGCCCAAAAGCCTTTCTCTTATTATAATAGGAAAAATACGATCAACACTCCAATGGCAACAAGTGCAAATAGTTCCAGCGTCACTCTAACATTTATCAGTATCTTATGTATTTTGATCTTTTTCTTAGCTGCCTGCATTTTCTTTGTGATTTCATCTTGCAAGTCAAAGGCATTTCCCTCTTCCAAACGTAACATACCTTCAGAAATCAATATCTGAATAGTCAATTCTTCCTTACAGTCCATACACTTATCCACATGATCCAGATAAGACACTAATCTTTTATAGTTGAGTGAATCTGTTATAAATGCCGGAATCAACTTTTTACATTCTTTACAATCCATGGTGTTTCCTCACTAATACCCTAGTTTCTGAGCCAACTCAGTTATGTCATTTTTATAGGTAGCATCTGCAACTGCATACATTAAAGTATTATCAACTCTTGCCAGAATATAACACTCTCCGTCAGAAACTAATGAATAGTAGGCATAATTTCCAATTTCTTTATTCAAACTGTAAGTACTCCCGCTTTCATAACTTTCAAAGATGGATTGGTTTTGAATAAAAGCCGAAGCAGCAAACTTGTTTTCTGTAAACACATAAAATTCTATCTGATATTCCTCTTTGGTGGCAAGGCTGATTGCTGTAATGCTATCCCCTGTGGCCTGATCTGTAGCATCTACAATAGTAAATCCGGCACTGCTCATGACATTCTTAAACTCTTCTAATGTGACCGGTTTTTTTTGCGTACATCCTGTTAGGCATGTAATACATGTCAAAACTACCAAAATTGAAACAAATATCTTCTTTGTTTTCATTATCGCCCTCCTATTTGATACACTGCCTATTTTTCATTGTACCATATTTTTTGAGGGTACGGTAGCATAAATATACTAGAATAAATAGCAGTCCCACCCTAATGCAGGCAACAAAAAAGCGGTTGTGTTTATCAGTTACGAAGAGCACAGCCGCTTCAAAATTGCCTTGTAGGGTATTGGCTTTATTAACTTGTTCACTGGACTGATTCCTACTAAAACGAGAAACACCTCACTTTATAGTTAAAAAGCGAGGTGCATCTATTTTGACCTAATCTTCTACTGCTGGTGGCGGGACTTGAACCCGCACTGTGTTACCACAAACAGATTTTGAGTCTGTCGCGTCTGCCATTCCGCCACACCAGCATACTGTTTTTCAACAGCCGAATATTATATTATCATATTCGGCTGTTATTGACAAGTTATTTTTATGCATCAAAGTCAATTTTATCATAGAAATCAAAACAGTCAAAGGTAGCAAAATAATCTCTAGGTGTTTCTGCTCTTCTAATCAGCTGTACGCTGCCATCTTCCTTAAGTAATAACTCTGATGATTTTAACTTGCCATTGTAATTATATCCCATAGCAAATCCATGTGCTCCGGTGTCATGAATGATCAGATAATCACCTGTTTCAATTTCCGGAAGCATCCTGTCTATGGCAAACTTATCATTATTCTCACACAAGGATCCCACAATATCATATTTGTGATCAAGAACAGCTTGTTCTTTGCCTAATACGGTAATGTAGTGATATGCACCATACATAGCTGGACGCATCAGGTTGACTGCACAGGCATCCACACCGATGTACTCCTTATGTGTATGTTTTTCATGAATCGCCTGTGTCACCAAATGACCATAAGGAGCCATCATGAATCGTCCCAGTTCTGTATAAAGTGCTACATCGTCCATACCTGCAGGTACCAGAACCTCTTCAAATACCTTTCGTACCCCCTCACCGATCTCTCTAATGTCGTTTGGGTTATCTTCCGGTTTGTAGGGGACTCCAATGCCACCAGACAGATTAATAAAGCTGATATTGGCCTTTGTTTCTTCTTTCAGTTTAACAGCAAGTTCAAATAGGGACTTTGCCAGAGTTGGATAATAATCATTGGTTACCGTATTGCTGGCTAAGAAAGCATGGATACCAAAATTTTCAACTCCTTTTTCTTTTAATATGCGAAATCCTTCAAACATCTGCTCTGTTGTAAAACCATATTTTGCATCCCCGGGATTATCCATGATACTGTTTGAAATGGAAAATAATCCACCTGGATTGAACCGGCAGCTAATGGTTTTGGGTATATATCCAATTGTTTTCTCCAGATAATCAATATGTGTAATATCATCCAGATTGATAACTGCACCTAATTTAGCTGCATACGCAAACTCATTTGCGGGTGTAGCATTAGATGAAAACATAATTTCCTGTCCTCTTACTCCCATGGCATCACTTAACATCAATTCTGTCAGGGAGGAGCAGTCACACCCACATCCATACTCTCTTAAGATCTGAATCAAATAAGGGTTGGGGGTTGCTTTCACTGCAAAATACTCCTTAAATCCCTTATTCCATGAAAAAGCTTCCTTCAGTGCTTTGGCATTCTCTCTGATTCCCTTCTCATCATAAATATGAAAGGGGGTGGGATATTTTTCTACAATTTTATCAATCATTTCTTTTGTCACAAATGCTTTTTTCATACTTACTCCCATCTGCGTGCTTTAGCACGCATACACTCAAAACCAAAGTGAAAGATTTATCTTTCACTCACTTCTCCTCAATTCTATTAATTCCATCTCATTATGCATGGCTTCTTTAAATACAGTAACAAAATTGACCTGATCACTGTATAGGCAGGTATCGCTGCTTTCACCCTTCATGTCTCCTGTCAAAACATAAGCGGAATCTATAATCAGCCTGATCTGATTACACCTACTTTTCATCTCATCCTCATTCAGTTTATAAAATAGTATTCCTTTATCAGTATTCTCTTCCAATGCTTCGGGTATACGATCAGCAATCAAAACTACCTTTATCCGCCTGTCTGACAAACCAAGCAGTTCCCCTGACAGCCAATCTAAAGTCATTAATGGGGCTGATAAATAGATTCTCTTCTCTGCCCCCCGAAGCATATGAAGGACCTTGTCTTCAATGTGTCTGGCTCCCTGTATGGTTATATACCCTTCCCCTACTGCAGCTGGAGCAGGAATGTTTTTTTCTAGATAATCTTTCGCAACCGTAAGCTTTCTTACATAATTATCACAAAATTCATCTATTGGAACTGCGGTATATTTATTTGCACTGCCACCTGCTACATATGCTGCACCCTGATCTACTAAATCAGCTAATCCCATGTAGACATTAGACCTGGAAATTCCGGTTAGCTTAGAAGCTTCGTAACCTGTCAATTCGCCATTATGGTAAAGACAAAGATAAAGTAAAGCTTCCTGCCTAGTTAAGCCAAATAACATCAGTTTTTCTAGATTTCTTGCATCATCCATAAGTCATCCTCTTAGTGGTACTTTATAGGAACACTATAGACGTATCTTTCATAAATGTCAACAAAAAAAGATTGAGATATCTCAATCTTTCGCTAAATTCTTTTCATCTGTATTGGTAATCAGATCTCTTATCACTTCACCGGCAAGCATAAGCCCGGCTACACTGGGAATAAAGGCTATACTTCCAGGTATTACCCTTTTATTGGATTGCTCCCTGACATCCTCTGCTTCGATAGGCTTTATTACAGGCTCTATGGAATAAACCACATTGAGTTTCTTCACTCCACGTAAACGTAACTCTTTTCTCATTACTTTAGCCAGCGGACACATAGTAGTCTGATAGATATCAGTGATCTGCAACTTTGTAGCATCCAGTTTATTTCCAGCTCCCATTGAAGAAATCACAGGAGTGCCGGCATTCTTTGCCTGTATGATAATCTCGATTTTGGCTGTGACAGTATCTACCGCATCAATCACATAATCATATTTTGTAAAATCAAACTGATTCGCATTTTCCGGTAAAAAAAAGCAATTATATGCATTCACTTGCGCGTTTGGATTAATATCCAGGATTCTTTCCTTCATCACTTCTGTTTTATATCTGTCTATTGTGGAATGTAATGCGATAATCTGTCTATTGAGATTGGTTAATGATACCTTGTCATTATCTACCAGGGTAATGCTACCAACGCCACTTCTGGCTAAAGCTTCCGCTGCATAGCCACCCACTCCGCCAACTCCAAATAACAATACACTGCTTCTTTGTAACTTTTTTAAAGCTGCATCACCTATTAACAGCCTAGTTCTTGAAAATTCGTCCATATGACTCCTGTTTATCTATTCTCTATTTGCCAGTCTATCGGTGCAAGTCCATTACTAACTAAAAAGTCATTTGTCTGACTGAAGGGTTTACTCCCTAAAAATCCTCTAAATGCGGAAAGGGGACTGGGATGAGGTGCTTCTAATATCAAATGTTTTTCATTGTGTAGCATAGATTTTTTCATCTGCGCCGGTTTTCCCCAAAGAATAAAAACCAAGGGCCGGTCTTCTTGATCCAATACTTGAATGGCTGCATCAGTAAACTCCTCCCAACCCACATTCCTATGTGAAAAAGCAGCGTGAGCTTGTACTGTTAATACAGTGTTTAGCAACAAAACACCTTGTTTTGCCCATTTCACCAGATAGCCATTGTCTGGAATAAATAAGCCCAAATCATCATGCAATTCTTTATATATATTTACTAAAGACGGTGGAATGGCTACATTCGGTTTTACTGAAAAACACAATCCATGCGCCTGTCCTTCATTGTGATAAGGATCCTGTCCTAAAATAACTACTTTTACATCCTTAAGTGGTGTGAGATGAAAGGCATTGAACATATCCTCTGCTGGTGGAAAAACCTGTTTGGTTCGATATTCCTCTGTCACAAATTCAAATAGTTTTGCATAATATGGCTTAATAAACTCAGGTGCAAGTGCTGTCTTCCAATCACCAGTAATCATACTCATAATCTACCCCTATATTCTTACAGAAACACCTCTGCTCTGTAAGTATTTCTTTACTTCCTTCACTTCTAATTCTTTATAATGAAAGAGTGATGCTGCCAGTGCTGCTTCTGCACCGCCTTCCGTTAATGCTTCATAAAAATGCTCCTTGGTTCCTGCGCCACCTGAGGCAATCACAGGAATGTTAACTGCCTGGGAGATTGCTTTTGTTAATGCGATATCATACCCCCCCTTGGTACCATCACAATCCATGCTAGTGAGTAAAATTTCTCCGGCACCCAGCTTTTCTGCCTTTATGGCCCATTCTATTGCATCTAATTCCATATCTATCCGGCCGCCATTCTTATAAACATGAAAGCTGCCATCCGGACTTTTCTTGGCATCTATAGCTACCACTACACACTGGCTTCCAAATTTGTCCGCAGCCTGCGAAATCAGCGTGGGATTCATAATAGCTGCGGAATTAATCGCTATTTTGTCCGCCCCTTCTCTTAATAACATTCTAAAATCATCAACTGTTCGGATGCCACCCCCTACAGTAAAGGGAATAAATACCTTTTCTGCAACGCGTCTTACCATTTCTACTACCGTATTTCGATGATCACTGGTAGCGGTTATGTCAAGAAACACCACCTCATCTGCCCCAGCTCTATCATAAGCTGCCGCTGTTTCCACGGGGTCCCCAGCATCCTGTAGATTGATAAAATTCACACCCTTTACAACTCTTCCGTCTTTCACATCAAGACAAGGAATGATTCTCTTTGTATGCATTCCTATTCCTCCCTTCTGATATGAATAAAATTTTGTAGTACCTGTAATCCGACATCAGAACTTTTTTCGGGATGGAACTGGCATGCAAATACATTGTTGCTTTCAACAGAGGCATCGATAGCAGTACCATATTCCGTCTGTGCAGTTACAATAGTTCTGTCTTCTGCATGCAGATAATAGGAATGTACAAAATAAACATAGGAGTTTTCCTTTATATCTTGAAACAATTTCCCCTCACTTGGATAGGATAGTGAATTCCACCCTATATGTGGAACCTTAAGTCCATCTTTACTGGGTATACGCAATATCTTCCCCTTCAGTATTCCTAACCCGTTTACATTGGGGCATTCGTCACTGGATTCAAATAGGAGTTGCAATCCAAGACAAATTCCCAAAAAAGGAACCTTAGATGCAACTGCATCCTTAATGACAGGGATAAGTCCATACATTTCGAGTTTACCCATTGCATCACCAAATGATCCAACGCCCGGCAGAATGACTTTATCTGCATGAATGATAACATTGGAATCTCTTGTTACACAAACCTGTTCTCCCAAATACAGCAATGCCTTTTCTACACTTCTAATATTCCCAGCATCATAATCTATGATTGCTACCATTATGAAAAAGTCCTCCTAGTCTGTAAAATCCGGTTCAACTAATTCCTCTTCAGCCGGTAATACATCCTCAATCTCCTGTTTTGGAAGAACAATCCCATCTGCATTCACATCTGAAGATACCGTTTCTCCGCCTACCAATGCAGTCAAATATCTGGTATAATCCACATTACTTTTACAATCTGCAATTGCTCTGGCATCTTCCTCTGTTACATCATACTGTTCTTTCAATATAATCAATACCTTATTATAAAGATCAGCCACTTCTCCGGCTGCATCACAAGACTGAGCCTTAACATATAATTCCTCATAACTGTCTATAGCCTGCATAAGAGAATCCAAGGCTTCCAACTCCTTATCCTCCTTTATGTACTTCTCATACATATCGATTCGTCTTTGCATCTTTAACACTACTTCTGCATGATGAAACATATTGGATTGTCTCTCGGAAAGCTTCATCCCATATAACTGTTCATAACAGGTGATATAATCTTGATTTTTAAATGCTTTTACAGCACTGTTAGTTTGAATAAAAGTGGAACCAATATAGATACCAAATAATAATGCAACAAATACGGAAACAGAAAACAATAATACCACAAAAATACTTTTTTTCGATATCTTCTTTGAAGGCTTTTCTATAGGTTCTTCCTTTACCTTCTTAAGTGCTTTATCCTTTTTGGGCTTGCTATTCTTTTTGGGTCTTTTTACTTTCTTTTTCCCAGCTTTCTTAGTATCCGTATCTTCTCCAGTATCCTCTTTGGAGGATACTTTACCATACATTTTACCTTTTTTTATCTTCTTCTTTTTATTCGCTTCTTCCTGGTCCTCAGCCTCCAGTTCCTCCATGATAGACTGATTCTCACTGGTAGTTTCCACATCAGTATCGCTTTCAGTCGTTAGCATAGAAAAGAGATCATCTAGAGTACCCTGTTTCTTTTCCCCTTCTTTCTTTGCTTCCTTGGACTGTGAATCCTGATTCTTTTCTTTTCTTCTCCTATTTTCACGCTTTTTCTTTTTTTTCTTCTTCTCCTTCTGATCTATACCTTGCTCGTCACTATTAATATTCTGTTCGGTTACTGAATTTTCCTCATATAGATCTCTTTCATCGGTATGATTTGAATCCTCACTTGACATATCAACAACGCACTCATTATTATCCGCTTTTTTCAAAAGTTCACTAATCTCACTCAAATCTTCATTCATGTCCAGATTCCGTAATAACGCATCCAGGTCGTCCTCTACTGCTTGATCCATTTCATCACGATTTTCCTCATTTTGATCATTGTTTTGATCAGACTCTTCTAAAAGCTTTACTATCTCGTCCGTAGACATATTCTTTGTACTTTCTACTGTATGATCTCTCATTGCTTTTAATGGCATAGAATCCCCACCAGCAGCTTTTTCTGCTGCAGTAAACATATCTTCGATTTCTTCAGGTTTCATAATAGCATCGCTATCTTCTTCTTCAGGTTTCTTGTCACTGTCGTCCATTGACTTTAATAAACTATCCAGATATTCTTCGTTTGAATTCATACTATCCCTCATCCTAATCTATATATGTAAGAAACAAGGTAATTTTATCATACTTTAGCTAGTTCTGCCATAAATTCTACTGCATTTTCTGAAACAGCAATCCCTTTGTCAGAAATCTGTTCAGGTAGTTGATACAATCTTTTATTCACTCGTATCAAATTGGCTTTTTTATTTAAAGAAACAATCTTTTCGAATCGAAAACGTAGCACACTTGCAAACATCATACTGGAACCTAATTCTAGAATACATAGATTCTGATTTAAGGTTCCCTGCAACCATTTTGTATATGCTTGCCATTGTTCCTGATAGCCAACTTCAGAATAAGGATCTGTATAAAGACAATTAAAAGCAACAGACTTGTCTAGTTTCTTCCAGTCGCTCTTTTTATCGATGCAGTTATCGAGCTCTGTCAGTAAGTTTGGCTCTACAGGTAGTACATGCAAACCATCCGTTGATTCCTTTTGAACCATTTTATAAGAACCACATGGTTCTACAATCCTCTGCTTACACAACCCAGCTTCTTGCAGTATTCCATTCATACATGCTGAAATAATAAAATAATCTTTCCCTTCGATCAGTTTATTCAAGTTTATATATGCTTTTTTAATACTCGCGTTGTCTTTTAAAAAAAATGCATTCACATATGGCATTACCCATTGACATTCTGCATCTGCAATCTCATTACAAACACTTTGGTATGTTTCTGAATTTTTTAAGTATTCAATCATTTCAAAATCATCACCAATACCAACCAATATTTTATCAGCTTCCTGTATCCTTTTTATCAAATCTGTTCTATCATTCACCTTATGCATATTTATTCTTACCTTACTATCATAAAAGCCGGGAAACGATCCCGGCTTTTAACCCTATTTTATGTTCATAATAAAAAACGATCCAATACTTTTACAAGATCCCCAATTTCAGGCTTAGACAGTTGAGCGTCTACACCAAGCTGCTCCCCTTTTAATCGCATCTCATCATTTACCAACGATGAGAAAATGATAACAGGTATATTTTTCGTGGCATCATCAGATTTTAACAGCTTAACCAAATGATGACCGTCCATGATTGGCATCTCGATGTCCGTAATTACACATTTCACTCTTTCCTGTAAACTGCCATTTTTCTTTGCTTCATCAATGAAAATATAAGCTTCTTTACCGTTCGCTGTATGCGTAATATTCACATAACCTGCCTGATGCAGTGCATCCACAATCAATCTGTTAAGCAGAACAGAATCTTCAACTATTAAAATAGGAACATCGTATCTATTTCGATTACGTAAAGCATCTAATTGATTCATACGAAGTCCTGTTTCAGGATTAATATCAGCTACAATTTTTTCAAAATCTAATATAATAATGAGTTTATTATCTACTTTTATGATTCCTAATGCTGTACTGTCAGATCCCACTGTTGAATCCGGCTTAATGATTTCTGCCCATGATAATCTATGTATACCTACCACACTTTCAACATGAAAAGCAATATCAAGCTTATTGAAATTAGTTACAATAAATAATCCACCTGGCTCGGAAACACCTCTTTGTAGACAATTCTTCAAATCAATTGCAGTAATCATCTTATCACGTGGCATAAAAATACCTTCAATACTTGGATGAGCATTCGGTACCGGTGTTACTGACTGATAACTGATAATTTCTTTTATTTTAGCAACATTAATTCCATAAGAATTTCCGCCAATAGTAAACTCTAATACCTCTAACTCATTGGTTCCATTTTCCAATAAAATTTTTGTATCCATTCTTTCACCTCATATCAAATCTTATGTGTAAAGACACTATTTATAACGTCATTATATCACATGAATCTACAAATGAATACAGATAATTGCTTTTTAAAAAAATTACATAAAAAAAGACAGAACATAGTCTGCCTTCAAATTTATACCCTCAAAACCGAACACTGAAACTCATCTCTTACATCCGTACAACTTTTGTTGTTTATGATTCTACATGTCATAATCCGAACAGCTTTAGTTATTACAACTTGTTGTCATAACTAATAAATGCACTGCCTTTTTACAGGATAAGCCCTCGACCGATTAGTAAATGTCAGCTGAACACATTGCTGTGCTTACACCTCATTCCTATCTACCTCATACTCTTTAAGGGGTCTTATTAGCTTAACTATGGGATATCTCATCTTGAGGG
>DATERV010000121.1:0-14070 GCA_035271185.1 Lachnospiraceae bacterium
CCTCTAGTAGTATATATTTTATTGTTTATACAACAATTTAATAAACTACTCTAATAAAACAAAAAAGTCAATACCCAAATTTACAGAAAGAAAATTTGAATGAGCATCTGTTCCCAATTAAACAGGAAGACCACACTAAGGAATTTTCCTTTGGTGTGGTCTTTACCTGTTTCCCTATTAAGTACTGGGTGCTTTTCATATTCATGAGTAGCTTTTCCTATATAGCTGCAATTTTCTCCATTAATGCATCAATATCTATCCCGTGTACCATGGCTGCTTCTTCTAAAGATTCACCTTGTGCTGATGGGCATCCCAGACAATGCATGCCAACTTCCATCAAAACAGAAGCTGCTTCGGGAGCTTGTCTTAAGATTTCACCAATTGTCATGTTTTTAGTAATATTTTCCATAATTTTACCTCCTTTTGTACATGATTAGTATAGTACTTTTCCAAACTATTGGCAAGCAAAACCAATTGTTATTATTATTCTATCTTTTATGATTTAATTATTCCTAAAAATGAAAATGATAATCACCCATGTACAAACAACACAGTAAATTTGCATCTAGATACAGAGAAGTCATTGAGCAAATACATAGTTTGCCAAACCCAAATAAGGCGCATTCTGTATATATTGTACTTTTTGAGAAACATTAGTAATAATCAGCCTTTGTACCGAAAAAAGTACATTGCTTTGCTTGACGTGTATACACGTTTTTCATATAATAAATGCATAGGATTAGAACAATTTTTTATCTTATATATTACTAATTAAAAATTTAATAGGAGGCTATTTCAAAATGAGACCAGAATGGAATGATTTTGTAGGCGGCAAGTGGGAAAATGAAGTTAATGTTCGTGACTTCATCCAGAAAAACTATACTCCGTATGACGGAGATGAGTCCTTCTTAGCAGGCGCTACACAAAACACAAAGGATTTATGGGCACAGGTACTTGATCTGCAGAAGAAAGAAAGAGAAGCTGGCGGTGTTCTTGATATGGATACCAAAGTTGTTTCTACAATCACTTCTCACGGAGCTGGTTACCTTGACAAGAGCAAAGAAACAATCGTAGGTTTTCAGACAGACAAGCCTTTCAAACGTTCTTTACAGCCTTATGGTGGTATCAGAATGGCAGAAAAAGCTTGTTCAGATAACGGATATGAAGTTGATCCTGAAATCAGTGAGTTTTTCTCTACTCATAGAAAAACTCACAATGCAGGCTGCTTTGACGCATATAACGAGGATATGAGAGCATGTCGTTCTTCTCATATCGTTACAGGTCTTCCTGATGCATACGGACGTGGACGTATCATTGGTGACTATAGACGTATCGCTCTGTACGGTATTGACAGACTGATTCAAGACAAAATAGCTCAGAAGGATTCTACCGGACGTGTTATGACAGATGATGTCATTCGTCTTCGTGAAGAAATTTCCGAGCAGATGGTTGCATTAAAGATGATGAAAGAGATGGCTGCTTCTTATGGTGTTGATATTTCCAAACCTGCTAAGAACGTTCAGGAAGCTATCCAGTTCACATACTTTGGTTATCTATGCGCAGTAAAAGAGCAGAACGGTGCTGCTATGTCCCTGGGACGTACTTCTACTTTCCTTGACTGTTATGCACAGAGAGATATGAAAGAAGGTACTTTCACAGAAGAACAGATTCAGGAATTTGTTGATCATTTCATCATGAAACTGCGTTGCATTAAGTTTGCACGTACACCTGAATACAATCAGATCTTCGCTGGTGACCCTGTATGGGTAACCGAATCATTAGGCGGTGTTGGTGTTGATGGTCGTCATATGGTTACAAAGATGAGCTTCCGTTATCTAAATACCCTGACAAACTTAGGTACTTCCCCTGAGCCTAACCTGACAGTCCTCTGGTCAACCAGACTTCCGGAAAGCTGGAAGAAATACTGCGCAAAGATGTCCATTCTGACTTCTTCTATCCAGTATGAAAATGATGACCTGATGAGACCAACTCATAGTGATGATTACGGTATTGCATGCTGCGTATCTTCCATGGTTATTGGCAAGGAAATGCAGTTCTTCGGTGCACGTGCTAACTTAGCTAAGTGTCTGTTGTATGCTTTGAACGGTGGTATTGATGAAGTAACCAAGAAGCAGATTGGTCCTCGTTACCGCAAGATTGAAGGTGATGTTCTTGATTATGATGATGTAATGCAGAAATTCACAGATATGATGGAATGGCAGGCTGATGTTTATGTTAACACCCTGAATGTTATCCATTATATGCATGATAAATACTGCTACGAAAGAGCACAGATGGCTCTTCATGACAGAGACGTAAAACGTTACTTTGCTACCGGTATTGCTGGACTTTCTATTGTTGCTGACTCTCTGTCTGCTATCAAATATGGCAAGGTTGAAGTTGTTCGTGATGAAGATGGCATTATTGTTGACTTCAAGACAACTGGTGACTATCCTAAATATGGTAATGATGATGATCGTGTTGATACCATCGCTCATGACATTGTATCTCAGTTCATGACAGCAATCAGAAGACATCATACCTACAGAGATGGTGTACCTACCATGTCAGTTCTTACCATTACATCCAATGTAACATATGGTAAGGCAACCGGTAACACACCTGATGGACGTAAGAAGGGACAGCCATTTGCTCCTGGTGCTAACCCAATGCATGGTCGTGATACCCACGGTGCAGTAGCTTCTCTTTCTTCAGTAGCTAAGCTTCCTTTTGAAGATGCACAGGATGGTATTTCTAATACCTTTACAATTATTCCGGGTGCTCTTGGTAAAGAAGATCAGATATTCTCCGGTGATATCGAAATAGATTTAAATTAATAATCTAGGTAAATAACCCGGACTTTAATTATCCCTGCAAGGAGGAACACTATGGACGAAAATGCTATGATTGATGACCTGGTTAAAATGCTGGACTCCGACATGTTAAAAGGAGTTGGCCATGTAAACGTGGATTTTGATGCTAACTCTTCTCAGTCCAAGAATGTACAAACGATGGGATGTAACGATTGTTCCCGCACACCTTTGGCATGCAGTGTTCCTACTCTTCACCAGGGACTTGATGATTACAGTGGTCTTAAAGACAACGATGAAAATTGATAGGAGGAAATGATTATGGCAACAAATGAAACACAAGTTACTAACTTAGTATCTTTACTTGATGGTTACGCAACAAAAGGCGGACATCATTTGAATGTAAATGTACTGAACAGAGATACCTTACTGGACGCTCAGAAACATCCTGAAAATTATCCCCAGTTAACAATCCGTGTATCTGGATATGCTGTTAACTTCATTAAGTTAACGCCAGAACAGCAGGGTGATGTTATCTCCCGTACATTCCATGAAGCAATTTAATTGCTAAATGAAAGCCCTGATGAAAAATCATCAGGGCTTTTTTATTAAAATACTAGTGTTTTTGTTGTTAGCGTGTATACTGATTGTAGATACAAACAACAAAATAAGTAAGACAGAAAGAAGGATGATAGATGAAAGGAAGAATACACTCGCTTGAAAGCTTTGGCACTGTAGATGGACCAGGTGTGCGTTTTGTGGTATTTCTACAAGGCTGCCCAATGAGATGTGCATACTGCCACAATCCTGATACATGGTCAACGACAGGTGGTACTATGATGGAACCTGCCGAGATTATAGCGCAATTTGAACGCAATAGAGGTTTTTACCATGATGGCGGAATTACAGCAACCGGTGGAGAACCTTTGATGCAGATTGATTTTTTGATTGATCTATTTTCACTGGCAAAGCAAAAGAATATTCATACCTGTATAGATACCTCCGGTAATGCCTTTAATAGAAGTAACGCTTCACTGCTGGCTAAATTTGATAAGCTAATGGAGTTAACTGATCTTGTAATGCTGGATATCAAACACATCAACCCTGAGAAGCATTTAGAACTTACCAGTCAGCCCAATACAAATATACTGGACTTTTGTAAATACCTGGATGAAAAAAATGTGGATATGTGGATTCGTCATGTAGTAGTCCCCGGCATTACAGATGATGACAAGTACCTGGAAGAGTTGGGTTACTTTATCGGACAATTCCACAACTTGAAAGCTTTAGATGTGCTTCCTTACCACACAATGGGAGAGAAGAAATATGAGTCTCTGAACATTCCCTATACGCTGCATGGAGTACCTGCCATGAACAAGGATAAAGTAGTGGAAAAGAAACAGGTTATTATAAATGGTATCAAAAAACGCCGTTCCGAGAATGTATAAAAGTCTTGTAATTATACCTGTTTTATATTAGAATACTATTGTTAAGAAAATATTTAATGAATGTGCATACCTAAAGGAGGATACTTATTATGGCATATGTAATTAACGATACTTGTATTAGCTGTGGCGCTTGTGAACCCCAGTGTCCTGTTGGTGCGATCAGTATGGGCGATGGACAGATGGAAATAGACCCCAATACCTGCATTAATTGTGGATCTTGTGTAGGTGTTTGCCCTGTTGGAGCTATTGAAGAAGAGTAATTCATAATAGTAAAAAAACAGTCTGTTTGTTGAAAAACGTCAGACTGTTTTTTACTATTTATTTATATTGTTTCAATAAAATCAATGTACTTTGTTTGTTTACTTCTAGTCTTTTTTCTTTAATAATCCTCTTTTTTTGCGAAGCAAATCATCAATTTTTTTAAAATGTTCTTCGTCTCTCTTGATGTTCTCTGTACTTCGTTCTTCTTCTCTTTCTTCCTGCATTCTAAACTGATAATCCAGTTCTTTTACAACACTCTCTTTCATCTCTTTACAAAGCTTGGCATTGTTTTCCTGTAATGTGTCACGAAATAATTGCTGTAAAAGCCATTGAAGCCTAGCTGCTTTCTCTTCCCTGGACTCCGCATAGGGCATTTGTTGTTCCTGTTTCATGAGTTCTGTATCCAAAGGGAAAACACTTTCATCCCCACACTCTATGGACTCATTGATCTGCAATTCTTTCCTGGGCAATTCACTTTTTGCAGATACATTTCTGTCCAATACACTTCTCTGTGATTCTTTTCTCTGTGATTGGTTTTTCACATTAACATCTGGTTGAGATACACTTCTTGCAGACCCAAAAGTTTTCTTTTCTTCCTGGGGTGTGAGCACATCCAGCTTCCCATTCTTTAGTACCATTCTGATTGCCTTAAGCTGTAATCCCTTCTCCTTTAGGTCTCTAATCTCCTGAAATTTTCTAATATCATCATCTGTATAGTATCGGTGGCCTAGCTCATTACGCTTTATAGGAAGACCAAGTTCCTCCTCCCAATAACGCAATACATGGCTCTCAACTGCCACTTTCTTCGCTGCATCCGAAATCAGAAACACATTGCTCATCTTATTCCCATCCTTTCTTTTTTCTCTACTGGGCTTGCTCTTAAGCAATCATAAAAACAAAAGAGAACAGCGGAAATACTCTGCTTGTCCTCTTTCGTAGGTTTATAGTATTATTATTTCTCCAAATTTGCAAATTTAGTATAATTTGGCAACCATGCTAGTTCAATTGTACCAATTGGACCATTTCTTTGCTTGGCTATAATAATTTCTGCTATATCTTTTCTGTCTGTATCATGATTATAGTAATCATCTCTATAAAGAAACATAACAACATCGGCATCCTGCTCAATTGCTCCGGATTCACGCAAGTCTGATAACATAGGTCTGTGATCAGGTCTTTGTTCTACCGCACGAGATAACTGGGACAAGGCAATCACCGGAACCGATAATTCCCTTGCAATTGCTTTTAAGGAACGGGAAATATCAGATATTTCCTGCTGTCTGGAATCACCCCGTCCACTTCCTGACATGAGCTGTAAATAGTCAATGATAATCACAGAAAGGTCCTGCTCCAGTTTATATTTCCTGCATTTGCTTCTAAGTTCAGCAATACTAATACCTGGTGTATCATCTATAATGAGACTAGAACGTCCAATTATTCCGGCACTTTCAATCACTTTCTCCCATTCCTGGTCTGATAGCTGGCCTGTACGAATATGTTGGGAGTCTACTTTGGACTCTAGGGAAAACAGACGGTTAACCAACTGCTCCTTAGACATTTCCAAACTAAAGATTGCAACTGTTTTATTCAGCCTAAAGGCCATATGCTCTGCTATATTTAAAACAAATGCTGTTTTACCCATAGAAGGCCTCGCCGCGATCAAAACAAGATCGGAGGGCTGCATACCCGCTGTACGGTAATCCAAATCAATAAATCCGGTTGCAATTCCTGTCACAGCACCTTTGTTTTTAGAGGCACGTTCTATTCTGTCCATGGCGTTCATTACTATCTGACGAATCGGAACATAATTTCCTGTATTTCTTTTTTGTACTACCTCAAATAGCTTTTTTTCTGTATCTTCCAGTATTACCTCAAGGCTTTCCTTACCGGCATAGCAATCATTTGCTATCTCTTCATTCAACCTGATCAACTTTCTTAATGTAGCTTTCTCAGCTACTATTCCTGCATAATATTTTATGTTAGCTGAAGTGGGAACTGCAGTGATCAATTCCCTTACAAACTCGAGACTGCTTACTTCCGGGGGTACATCCTTCTCTTTGAGACGATCCTGAAGCGTAACTAAGTCTACCGGTTTTCCCTCATCATTCAGTTCTACCATGGTTTCAAACAATATTGCGTATTGTTTGCTGTAAAAGTCATCACGGTTTATGATTTCTGATGCTACAGCAATGGCTTCCCTATCCATAATCATGGAGCCAATTACCGATTGCTCTGCTTCCACACTATGAGGCAATATTCTTTTTAATACTGTTTCTTCCATTGTGGGCATAGTCAAAATATCCTTTCCGTTAACTCTCTTGTATATGAACCTTTATCTTAGCTGTAACCTGAGGATGTAACTTTATATCTAACTCATACACTCCAAAGTTTTTTATTGATTCTGACATCTGGATCTTTTTCTTATCTATTTCTATACCATGCTGTTCTTTGCAGGCAGCTGCTACTTCCTTTGTAGAAGTGGATCCAAAAGCTCTTCCGCCTTCACCTGCTTTCATTTTTACTACTATGGTCTTGGATTCTAGCTCTGCTGCTAATGACTTGGCTGCGTCTAATTGCTCCTGGGCAACTTTATCTGTATTGGCTTTCTGCAGCTTTAGATCATTCATATTTTTAGATGAAGCTTCAATCCCGATTTTTTGAGGTAGGATATAGTTTCTTGCATATCCATCATTGGCTTCAATGATATCTCCTTTTTTACCCAACTTCTTTTCGTCTTTAATTAGAATAATTTTCATCTTAAATATCTCCTTCTTCCAGCATGATATCTATAGTCGTCTTTAGGTTACCGATGGCTTCCGCCATGCCTATTCCCTCCATCTGGCATCCTGCAATACTCATATGGCCACCGCCACCCAATCGCTCCATAATAATCTGTACATTTACTTCATCTATGGATCTGGCTGAAACATAAATTTTCCCCTGGTAATCTGTTAGTACAAAGCTTGCCTTCACACCACGAATATTAAGTAGTTCGTTAGCTGCCTGGGCACCAATGACTGTAGGACTCTGTATATCATCACTGGTACAAACAGATATAGCGAAAGACTGCTTGTATATTTCTGCCTGACTGACAGCATCCGCTTTGGCTTTGTATTCACTGGCATTTTCTCTAAACATTTTTCTCACACGGGTAACATCTGCACCGTTCCTACGCAAAAAGGCTGCTGCTTCGAAGGTACGCACACCTGTTTTGCTCATGAAATTATTCGTATCGATCATAATACCGGAATACATACAATCTGCTTCCTCTGTACGTATCTTGATATTATCACTTGTGTACTGTAGAATTTCAGAAACCATCTCACAAGTAGAGGAGGCATAAGGTTCCACATAGGACAATGTAGCATTTTCAATGGTTTCAGTACCCTGTCTATGATGATCCAATACTACAATCGACTTACACATTCTAAGCAGATCCGGACACTCTGTAATGGTTGGTTTATTCACATCTACTACCACCAGAACAGCATTGTTACCTACTATTTCAATAGCCTGTCCACTAGGAACTATCATTTCCGAATCATATTCCAAATTGTTCTTAAACAGATCCACTAAAGGCTGTAAAGTATTAGAAACATCATTCAATACAATATGTGCTTTTCTGTCTAAGGTCTTGGCTATCCGATAAATTCCTACTGCCGCACCAAAACTATCTACATCTGCAAGTCTGTGACCCATGATAATCACTTTATCCTTGCCGGCAATAATCTCTTTCAGCGCATGTGCCTTAACACGGGCCTTTACTCGTGTGTTTTTCTCAACCTGCTGGCTCTTACCACCATAGTAGGATATGGTCTCGGGTGTCTTTATGACTGCCTGATCTCCGCCACGTCCTAACGCCAAATCAATGGCATTCCTGGAAAACTCGTAATTTTGCGCATAGGTAAGTCCATCCACTCCTACGCCAATACTGATTGTAACAGCCATTTCATTTCCAATATTAACAGTCTTCACATCTTCGAGCAGATCAAAACGTGATTCCTGTAACTGTGCGACAGATTTTTTCCTCATGATAATAAGGTACTTATCTTTTTCAATCTTTTTCACAATGCCATCAAGAGCTGCAATGTATTTATTTAGTTTTCGATCAATTAACGCAATCAACAGAGAACGCCTTACTTCTTCTACACTCTCAAGAGCTTCTTCATAATTATCAAGATACAACAGCCCTACTGCCAGGCTTTGATCATCCACTTCCTGAAGTGCTATATGCAAAGCTGTTTCATCAAACAGATAGACCGCAATCAGATATCCATCATATCCTTCAGCCTCAATCATATCACTGTTCTCAGCCATTTCCTTCAAGGATAACTTCTTAAACTTAGCTATGTATTCTTTGCCTTCATAAGCAAGTTCATACTGTGTTTCTTCCACTCCTGCATCATCAGGAAGACGATCCCTGGTAATGGTAGGAAACAACGACATGATAGATTTATTATATCCTTTTGGCTGCCCGATTGCTGCTTCAAAGGCTTGGTTTGTCCAAATAACCTTACCGCTGTCATCCAATAGGGCATGAGGAAGCTCCAGATCACGTAACAGTTTTTTCTGTATCTGACCATACTGTGTAGCAAAACTTACTAATTCATTTATGATAACTGGCTTATTAAAGAAATACAAAGAAAAAGTTACTGCATAATAAAAAATGGTAAAGAAGCCCAACAATAAGCCTGCACGATAATCTATCACAAGAATACCGGCATTCACAACCAGTAATAGTACTCCCAGATATATAGAGAATTGTAAATAAGTCTTTATTCTTCCCTTAAGTCTGATTCTATTCTTCATGTATGCTCCCATCTATACAATCAGCATGTATGCAATATTAATTACTTACATCAACAATGATTTTAAATCGGCATAATCGCCTATACTGATATAGTATACCATTTTTTCTTTTATGTTTCCACAATATAATTTGTCGAATGAGAAGAGTTTTTGTAACGGCAACAAGCAAGCATCGCAACTGTCGCTAAAAAACCCCATAATCTTATTTTTTAAGCTAAGAATGATTGCAAACCCTCAATTCATTTTATTTAGTACAACACACCATACTTCACTCACCAATGTGAAAAAATGCATAAAAAAAAAAGACCAGTTACTTTATGTAACTGGTCCGTTGTACAGAATTAATCCTGAACGTAAGGCATTAATGCAACGTGACGTGCACGCTTGATTGCAACAGTAAGTGCTCTCTGATGTTTTGCACAGTTACCTGTGATTCTTCTAGGAAGAATCTTACCTCTTTCGGATATATATCTTTTTAATTTGTTTACATCTTTGTAGTCGATTGCATTGTCTTTACCACAAAATACGCAAACTTTTTTTCTTCTACGTAAACCGCCTTTTCTTCTCATAGGCGAATCTGATCTATCTGATCTATCAGTTTTATTAAATGCCATTTCAGTGCCTCCATTCTTTTAACTTATTTAGTTAAACGGCAATTCTTCGTCAATGCCGTCTGGGATGTTCATAAAGCCATCTCCTGCACCTACAGGTTCAGGTCTGGACATATTTCCACCCGCGTAACCACCATTTTCTCCTGAAGTATTTTTACTTTCAGCGAATTCCTGTTCTTCTACTACAATATCTGTAGTATAGACTTTAACTCCATCTTTATTTGTGTAATTTCCTGTCTGAATCCTACCTGTAACAAGAATTTTTGTGCCCTTATGGAGATATTTTTCAGCAAACTCTCCACTACGTCCAAAGGCCACACAATTAATAAAGTCAGCAGTTTGTCCATCATTATTATTTCTGGCTTGTCTTCTATCAACTGCAATACTGTATCTAGCAATTGCCATAGAATTTTCACCCTGTGAATACCTTACTTCAGGATCTCTGGTTAATCTTCCCATAAGAATTACTTTATTCATCTCGGTACCTCTTTCTGGTATACCTGGGTTCCACCAGATATGCGACAATTTGAGTTTTATGGATACCCGGTATTCCTATTACGCTTCCTGTTTTACAATTAAATATCTGATTACGTCGTCCATAATGCGAATACGGCTCTCGATTTCAGCGGGAGCTGTTGTCTCTGCATCGAACTTGATGAAATAGTAGTAAGCTTCCTTCATCTTCTGAATATCGTAAGAAAGCTTTCTCTTACCCCATTCATCAACGTTGGTAATTGTACCGCCGAATCTCTCCACAAGTGCTTTACACTTGTCTACTACGGCTGCTCTTTCATCATCTTCAATCTTCGCACTAACAACAACTGTTAATTCATATTTGCTCATGCTTTTACCTCCTTATGGTCTCTGGCCCCTGATTGATCAGGAGCAAGGAATTAATATATCACGGATTAAAAGTTTAACATATTTTTCACAATAATTCAAGCCTTTTTACGTATTTCCCTAATGTTTTTTTCCACTAGTTTTCTGGCAATCATGATCTGATGACCACAGCCTGCACATTTCAGTCTAAAATCAGCTCCTACCCTTAATACTTCCCAGTCCTGGCTTCCACAGGGATGCTGTTTTTTAAGTTTTACTATATCACCAACCTGAATATCCATCTTTTCTCCATTATTCTTTACAGCTTTCAATAGATTCAATGCCCATCATCTCTTCAAGCATATCTGCGGTCTCTACAACATACTGTCGTCCGGACTCTTCATTTGTTCTTTTAGACTGTCTACTGCTGCTTTCATAACCTCGGCTATATTATCATGAATAACCAAATCTGCCAAATAATCAGCACTTGTAACACTTTTGTTAATCAGAATCAGTTTGCTGCCTCTATAATAATCAATGAGACCCGCTGCAGGATATACCACTAAGGATGTTCCTCCAATAATCAAGGTATCCGCTTTTGATATTACCTGAATGGCTCCGGAAATAATCCCATCATCAAGTCCCTCTTCATAGAGTACTACATCCGGCTTAATAGCTCCACCACATTTCTCACACTTGGGTACGCCGTCTGCCTGTAAAATGTAATCCACATCATAAAAGGTATGACACTTCATACAATAATTTCTTAATACGGAACCATGCAGCTCATATACTTTCTTAGTGCCTGCCGCTTGATGCAGCCCGTCAATATTCTGTGTCACCACGGCCTTTAGTTTTTCCATTTCCTCCAATTCCGCCAGAGCAGTATGACAGGAATTGGGTAACGCGTGGGGATAAATCAGATTCTTTTTATAAAAGTCAAAAAATTCCTCCGGATATTGCATATAGAAAGTATGGGAAACAGCCTGTTCCGGTGTGAACCTGCAATTTAACTTTTTACTATACAGCCCATTGGAACTTCTAAAATCCGGAATGCCACTTTCACAACTGCAACCTGCACCTCCAAAAAAGACAGTGTTATTACTTTTCTTTAAAATATTTACTAATGTTACTATCTTTTCATTCATTTACTCACCTCCGTACGCTTCTACTATATCCCATACATAAAATGTACCGAAGTCTTGTCACTTCTATCAAATGCCATATAATTCAGTATACCTTTTAATTATGTGAGATTACCAAATAAAAAATCCTTAATAATGCTCAGAAACTCACGAAACATATTATTTGGTAGGAGAGGTATATATGCTTTTGATGCTATACCATATACCCTTTGAAAACCCAATGCTTTTGCAAGATGCAGTGCTCGAAATACATGAAAGTTACTTGTTACAATACCCACGTTGTCGCTTTTAGTATTTATATATTTGCTACTAAACATGAGATTCTGATGTGTATTCATGGATTGATCTTCTTTTATGATTCGGTTGGGGGATATTCCCTTCTTTACCAGATATTCATACATCCCCTGGGCCTCTGTGTACGGTTCATTGCTTCCTTGGCCGCCTGATACAATGACTTTCGTATTCTTATTTTCCTTAAGATACCCATATGCCTGATCTAGACGCATCTGTAAGCTATAACTGGGACCGTATTCTTTTAGCTGAGCACCCAGCACAATAATATAGTCTAACTCCTTGGGCGCAGTTTTCACAAATCCACTGATGATCATCCCCTCGATCAACACAAAAAGTAGGAGCATTGCAGAAACACCTATGAGTACCAGTTTTTTTACTATACTGGGGACATGTTCGATATACCACGTATAATACCTTCCCCAAAAAATTAAGGCCATTCCCATAAATCCCCAAATTAAATAAAAGTTGCTTCCATGACTAACAAAAAACATAATACCTATACAGTAAGCGATACAAATAACTCCTAATATAACTAATAATATACCCATTACCATCCCCCCGCATATGTTATAAAACCTCTCAAGAATGACCCCTTTGAGGTTTCACTTGTTTCTATTTCATGCAAATATCCCTGTTGTCAAAGGTGATGACATTGCCTAAGGAGCCATCGTGATAAGTGAGTCCTGTACAGTTTGAGTGAAGTGTATAATTGTAGTGTGTATAATCATTCAGTATATTGGTCCAAAACTTAACAGAATTAGTATTGTTGGGATGAAAGCCAATCTCCCACTTACCCGGGTAACGGTCAAACAGATAGGTTGCTGCATACTTTCCCACACCAAATCTGCGGTATTTGTACATAACGAAGAATTCACCCATGGAATAGTCAGATTCTTTACTTACAGCAAAGTCATCATCTATCAGGGCAAATCCGGCAAGAATACCGTCCACTCGTATAAAGTTGTTATAGCGCTTTGGCTTTTCAAAGCACAAGTTTACATACTTTTCAAACGGATAAACCCCCTGTTCATCAACATCGAAAAGATTGTATTGTGACCATTCATAACAATACATTTTAATCAGATTAGCAAGTGCCGGCTGTTCATCCGGCAAAATTTCACTGATAGAAATATACATATGTGTTTATCCCCCATAAAAAATTACAGATCCATTAATTTATTAAGCATCGTTTATTTTGTACTAACTATATCATTCCCTGAAATGATTGTAAAGAGAAGCGGAATACTGAAAAATATGTAACAAAAAAGGCTCAGAAACAAATTAGTTTCTGAGCCTTTTGGTGTGGTGTCCGTTTTGGTCCCACAACATTCAGGCGTCAATCGGAATCGGACCGATGATAAGGGTGTTGCAGACCCGTGCCTTACCGCTTGGCTATGACGCCATACTCCCCGAGTAGGGCTCGAACCTACAACCCCACGGTTAACAGCCGTGTGCTCTACCATTGAGCTATCGAGGATGACTCCGACGGGGCTCGAACCCGTGTTACCGCCGTGAAAGGGCGATGTCTTAACCGCTTGACCACGGAGCCATAGTAATTATTTTACATATTATATGTAAATATAAAAATAATATTACATAAATATATATATTGAAAGTATTATACCCTCAAAACCGAACACTGAAACTCTTCTCTACCATCCGAACAACTTTTGTTGTTTATGATTCACTTTGTCTTTTATCCGATACAGCTTTTGCTTTCGCAAAAGTTGCTACTGCCTTTTTACAGGATAAGCCCTCGACCGATTAGTAAATGTCAGCTGAACACATTGCTGTGCTTACACCTCATTCCTATCTACCTCATACTCTTTAAGGGGTCTTATTAGCTTAACTATGGGATATCTCATCTTGAGGG
>DATERV010000122.1:0-14610 GCA_035271185.1 Lachnospiraceae bacterium
CTCCCTGCCGTTACAGGTAAGGGTAACTCTGACATTTTTTAGTGTCAACCCCATCAGCTCCTTGCAAAAGGATTCTGCTGTTTCAAGTGGTACCAAAGATGGCTTTGGGGTTACCATTTCATGTCCTGCATGAAGTGCAAATTGGTAACCATCACCTGTAGACCCGGTACTTTCATAAGAAATTCCGCCTGTTGCGACGATTACCGCGTCAGCCAACTTCTCAGACCCATCCTGTAGCTTGATTCCCACTATATGAGTCTTTTCATCCGTCCTTTTAGTCACAATTTCCTTTACTGCTGTTTGCAGATAAATATCCACACCTTTTGCTCTAAGCATATTTTGTAAAGCTTTGATAATATCTGAGGAATGATCTGATACAGGAAAAACTCTATTACCACGTTCTGTCTTTAGTCGACATCCTGCATTCTCAAACAACTCACAAACCTGTCTGTTATCAAAGCCATAAAAAGCACTATATAAAAATTTAGGGTTGCTTACCACATTTTGAAGCAGCTCATCCATATCACAGGAATTTGTTACATTGCATCTCCCTTTTCCTGTAATAAACAGCTTTTTCCCTAATTTATCATTCTTTTCATAAAGATATACTTGATTTCCATTTTCTGATGCCGCTAACGCAGCCATCATTCCTGCCGCTCCGCCACCAACTACAATCACTTTTTTCATGAAACTCCTTTAGGGACTCCTTACTGCATTTTCCAAAGCGGATTATCCAGCATGGGTTCCTCATCAATAAAGTTGATCTCATCATTCAGATACACCTGGTAGTTATTCCACACACCCTCCAGGGTTTCTATGTTTTTCTTTACTTCCTGTGGTTTTCTTAAACACATGGCTACAACCAGGGCATTGATTACACTTAAGGGCGCTACCAGAGAATCGACAATAGAAACCATGTCGCTTCTTGCCAGAAGATTGCAGGAAGAATACATGCACATGGGTGAATGAATGGTATCTGTAATGCTGATTACTTTTGCATTTCTGTCATTAGCAAACTCAAGTGCTTTTAATGATCGCATAGAATATCTTGGAAAGCTGATACCAATCATCACATCCTTCTCATCGATACGAATCATTTGTTCAAATGTTTCACTGACACTTGTGGTATTCAGAAGCGTGACATTTCCACGAATCATATTCAGATAGAAATGAAGAAATTCTGCCAGTGGTGCACAGCTTCTCAGTCCTATAATATATACTTTCTTAGCATCCAGAATGGTATTCACTGCCATTTCAAATGCAGCGGGATCCAGATTGCCAATTGTGTCCTGTATTTTTTCTATATCAGCGCCAAGTACAGAAGATAAAATTTCTGACTGACTGGAATGTCCATATTTAGCTCCGATTTTCTGTACTGCTCCCAGCTTATTCTTTACCCACTCTTCTAAAGCTTTTTGAAATTCAGGATATCCATCATAACCAATACCCGATGCAAACCTTACTACAGTAGACTCGCTGATTCCCAGCTCTTCCCCCATTTTAGCTGCTGTCATAAACACAGCCTGGTCATAATGATCCTGAATAAACGCAGCAATTGCTTTATGACTTTTACTCATTAATGAATATTTATCAGTAATTTTTGCAATGATATCCTGCTTATTGTCCATTTATATACTCCTGTTCCAGCAACTGTCTTGTATCCAGAACTGATAAGTCATAATCATCTGTCAGACTCATACAGGCTGCTCCATGAATAAACAGCCACATCCTCATAAACATGCCCTGGGGATCTTTACAGCCTGCTTTGGCTGCTTTATTGATTTCTATCATTACATTACCCTTATCACTATTTAATATTTCATAAAGACTCTTTTTGTCCGGTACTTTAGATAGAAACAAAAGCTGAAACAAATGTTTTTCTTCTCTGGCAAAAGCAATGTATGCCATACCCAGATTACAAAAAGGTGCATTGCCGATTCGAGGATAAAGATCATAATAATCTCTAAAAAAGTCAACTGCTTTCTCGTAAACGGCTGCCCACAATTCCTCCATATTTTTATAGACCCTGAAAATAGGTTGGGTGGAACACCCAGCTTTCGCAGCAACCTTTCTTGCTGTTACATTGGAAAATCCCTCTTCTCTTGTCATGGTAAAAGCTGTTTCCAAAATATCCTGTATGGTTATGGATTCTTTTCTTGCCATATGGTACCTCGCTTGATACAAATACACTTTATCGTAACACTTGTTATTCTATACTATTCCTTAGAATCCGTCAAGTTTTCAAGGTTGCGTAATTCTTACCATTTTTTAAACAATCAATACCACAAGACAAATAGGTGGTTTGTGAGAATATTGTAGGCTAAAGCCCATAAGAAAAGTGGTATGCCAATACAAAGATTGGCATACCACTTTTCACTCATTTCATTTTATACAGGATAAGCTCCATTTTTTACATCTGCTTTTGTAGGATCCACTTTTTCCTGCTGTGCCTGACGATATTTGAAGAAATCGACAGCTACCTGAGGGAACAACGCATAGGACAATACATCCTCATCCTGTTGCTTCCATTCCATCATTTCCGTCTCCAGTTTATCCATTTCATTGTTCAAAAGGTCAGCAGGACGACAGGTAATTCTCTCTTCTCCCGGAATAACCTTTTCAATAATTTCCTGATTCATAGGTTTCACTGTCTGACCATACTTACCACGAAGTACATCCTTAGTCTGATCAGTAGCCATCTTATATCTTTCACCCATAAGGACATTAAATACTGCCTGGGTTCCTACGATTTGGGAAGAAGGTGTAACCAAAGGAGGTTCACCCAGGTCCTTACGAACCCTAGGAATTTCGTTCAAAACATCATAGTACTTATCTTCTGCATTCTGCTCTTTTAGCTGGCTTACCATGTTGGAAAGCATACCACCTGGTACCTGATACAGTAAGGTCTTAATATCAACTCCCATAACCTTGGGATTGAGAAGTCCGTTGTTCAAGCACTCGTCTCTGTAAGGTCTGAAGTAATCTGCAATTTCTGCCAATAAGTTCTGGTCATAACCTGTATCATAAGGAGTTCCCTTAAAGGTCTCTACCATTACCTCTGTTGCAGGCTGGGATGTCCCCATAGCAAATGGAGACATAGCACAGTCAAGAATATCTACTCCTGCCTCAACTGCCTTCAGATATGTCATGCTGGCAACACCTGATGTATAATGTGTATGCAGTTCAATAGGAAGATTTGTAACCGCTTTCATTTCTTTGATCATTTCGCTAGCCTTATACGGAACCAAAAGACCTGCCATATCTTTGATACAAATGGAATCAGCACCCATCTCCTCAATCTTCTTTGCCATGTTGATCCAATACTCCATGGTATAAGCATCCCCTAAAGTGTAGGAAAGAGCGATCTGAGCATGTCCACGGCCCTCTTGTTTTTTAATTCTATTGGTAGCATTTACTGCTTCCTGGAGGTTTCTTAAATCGTTAAAGCAGTCAAAAATACGGATGATATCAATACCATTTGCAATAGACTTTTCAACAAAACTGTCAACGACATCATCAGCATAGGGTCTGTATCCAAGGATATTCTGACCTCTGAATAACATTTGTAACTTTGTATTCTTGAATCCATCCCTTAACTTTCGTAATCTATCCCAGGGATCTTCCATCAGGAAACGAAGAGACGCATCAAAAGTAGCGCCACCCCAGCACTCTACTGCATTGTATCCCACTTGATCCATTTTATCTACAATGGGAAGCATCAGTTCAGTAGGCATTCTCGTTGCAATCAGGGACTGATGGGCGTCACGTAATATAGTTTCCGTTATCTTAATCGGTTTCATTTCGGACATTTCCTTTTCCTCCAAAATTTATTTTATTAGTCATTTTTTCTTACGCTGTGCTGCTATCGCGCTCCGCGCTTACGCTGTGCTATTCGCACGGCTAGCTTGAGCTGTGCTATCGCACTCGCTCTAACGCTGTGATATTCGCACTCGGCTCTTAAGCTGTGCTATTCGCACTCTATATTTCGCTGTGCTATTCGCAAGCGAAGCTTGCTCATCGCGCTCCGCGCTCTATATTTTGTAAGTATATTCTGCTGACTTATGCAAGCATAGTCATCAGATATGCTTACAAAATGCACAGCTTTAGAATACCCCGTATATCGCCATAAAGGTACCGGCTACTACAGCTGTTCCAATTACACCTGCCACGTTAGGTCCCATGGCATGCATTAATAAGAAGTTGGTAGGATCTGCTTCTGAACCAACTTTCTGGGAAACACGTGCTGCCATAGGTACCGCGGAAACACCGGCGGATCCAATTAATGGATTTACTTTTCCATGTGATAATACATTCATCAGTTTTCCAAACAGGACGCCTACCGCTGTACCAAAAATGAACGCTGCCAAACCTAAGCCAACAATCTTAATGGTGTCCCAGTTTAAGAAGGCTTCCGCACTTGTAGTAGCTCCGACAGAGGTTCCCAGTAAAATAACAACAATATACATCAGTGCATTAGAAGCTGTTTCTGTAAGCTGTCTTACCACACCGGATTCTTTAAACAGGTTTCCTAACATCAGCATTCCTACTAGAGGTGCTGTGGTAGGAAGAATCAAGCTGACAACGATGGTAACAACAATTGGGAACAGTACTCTTTCCAATTTTGAAATTGTACGAAGCTGATCCATTTTGATCTTTCTTTCCTTTTCAGTGGTAAGCAGTTTCATAACAGGTGGCTGGATAATTGGAACTAAAGCCATATAGGAATAGGCTGCTACTGCAATAGGTCCCAGTAGACCGGTCTGCCCTAATTTACCTGCAAGGAAAATAGAGGTAGGTCCATCAGCTCCACCGATAATAGAAATAGCAGCTGCTGCTTTTCCATTGAATCCTAATGCAATTGCTCCAAAATAAGCTGCAAAAATACCAAACTGTGCTGCTGCACCTAAAAGAAAACTCTTGGGATTTGCAATCAAGGGTCCGAAATCTGTCATGGCTCCAACACCCATAAAAATCAAGGATGGCAAGATTGCATACTCATCCAAAATGTAAAAGTAATAAAGTAAGCCGCCTACTCCATTAGCTGAATCCTCAGCATGAAGCATAATATCAGGGTAGATATTTACAAGCAGCATACCAAATGCGATCGGTAAAAGAAGCAAGGGTTCGAATCCGCGCTTGATTGCCAGATAAAGGAAAACGCAAGCAACTGCAATCATCACATAATTTCCCCAGGTCAGGTTAAAGAATGCTGTCTGGTGAAGCAGATTGCCTAGCGTAGTTGATATGTATTCCATTTGATGTCCTCCTGTAAGATTAGCCTTGGGCAACAACAGATTGCCCAATCCGCCATTGAATTAATTTAAGGTTGCAAGAACCTTTCCTGCTTCAATTGCATCTCCAACAGCTACGTCAATGCTTGTTACAGTACCATCTTCCGGTGCTACTACAGGAATTTCCATCTTCATGGCTTCGATTGTAACAATTGAATCGCCTCTCTTAACAGCGGTTCCAACCAAAGTATCAATCTTGAATACTTTACCAGCTGCACCAGCTTCTATTCTAATACTGCCGGTTGCTCCACTTGCTACAGGTGCCTTAGTTTCTGCTACTGGTGCTGGTTTTGCAACAGGAGCTGGTTTTACAACAGGAGCTGCTACTGGTGTTACAACAGGGGCTGCGACAGGTGTTACAACAGGAGCACTTGCCTGTTTGCCTTCTTCTACTACTACATCATATACGTTTCCATTCACAGTAATGGTATAATTTTTCATTGTTATTTCCTCCACTTATCTTCTTTTTCTAATGCTTCTTACTACAAAACCATCCGTATTCTGAGCACCTGTGCTGGCTGCAATGGCTGCTGCAATAACTGCAATCAGTTGCAGATCATCTGTATACTCTACCCGTTCTTCCATTTCAATGATTTGTGCAATGGTATTGTTGACCGCATCAGTTTTGATTGCCTGCATTTCTTCTTTCTTACTCTTCTTGTTCGTTTTCTCCTGCATTCTAGGAATAAATCCCAACCCATAGATAATGAAACTGATCAAAATTAACACTACAAAAACTGTTCCCATTCCCATTAAGGTATCAGCTGCAGCTTTTGTCATAAGGCCACCCATGGTCTGTACAATATTTAAGGCACAAGCATTTACTGTCAGGAAAATATCATTGGAAAAGATAATCTCCACGTTTGCTGTTTTGAAATTACCATTACTATCCTTTACTGAACCTGTCAGAGGGACAGTCACAATAATCTCATCCCCTGAAACCTTGGATGTTGCTGTAAGTCCCTGTGATATATCTATATCACCGAGAGAAGCATACGTACCATTGAAAGAAACAATACCATTCAGGATAGCATATCCATCTACATCAATCTTATTAAAGTCATAGCTATTTCCATATGCATTCTGTGCATAATAAAGTGCATAACTAAATCTGTCTTCTGCAATTGCTTCAACTTCATGCACATTAAAATTTTCCTGAAAATCATTGGCAAGGGCATCATCAAAAAAGCTTGTCATGTATGGAACAATAAAATCTGTTGCCATGGTTTGTGCCATTTCACAGCGTTGCTGCATGACTTCACTTAACACTTCTTCACTCCCACATGCAGATAATCCCAGGACACAGGTGAGCATACATAACATTGCTACTAATTTCTTCATATTAAGTATCTCCCTTTCTAAACTGTTCCATGCTTCTTGAGCGGACGGTCTTCACTTTTTGTAAACAGCATTTCAAAAGCACCAATTACATACTTTCTGGTATCAGCTGCTTCCACTATCTGATCAACATATCCTCTCCGTGCTGCGTTCAATGCACTGTTCTGTAGTGCTGCATATTCAGTTGCTTTTTCATTGATAACATCAACACCCTTTCCTTCATACATAATTTTTGCTGCCAGATTAGCATCCATGGAACCAATCTGTGCATCAGGCCAAGCTATGGTAATATCTGCGCCGGTTGCTTTTGAGTTCATCGTAATATAAGCACTACCATATGCTTTTCCAATAATTACATTAACCTTAGGAACAGTTGCATTGGAAAAAGTATATGTAAGATGTGCGGCTGCGGCTGCAATCTTCCTTTCACAACATTCACAAGCTTTATATCCTGTTACATTAGTCAGTGTGAGAACGGGAATTTCAAAAGCATCACAGAAATTTACAAACGCAGCAGCTTTCTCACATCCCTTGGGAGATAAAGTAGAATCAAATTTTTCAACTACATTGCCTTCTGCATCAAGAATTTCACACCTATTGGCAACAGCACCAATCGTAACGCCATCCAATCTGATAAATCCGGTTACCATATCTTTTGCATAATCAGCTTTTACTTCCACAAAATCATTGTTATCTGCAAGTATGGATAGTGCTACAGCAGTATCACCTTTACAGCCTGCAATTTCAGCAGTCAATCTGTTCAGATCATCTGTACACTCATCAAATGCAAGATTCTCTTCATTATTAGCGGGAAGAATGGAAACCAGTTTACGGATACCAGAAAGAACAGATGCTTCATCACCGGTAAAATCAACATTACCAGCTTCTTCACTTTGAAAAGCAGCAGCTGATGTATCACACTTAGAAGTGGTATTTCCTGCCAATGCATTGGGGGAATTTACAAATAGTTTGGCAATTGTATTTTCCATAAATGTAAAATCACTCATTGCTGCCATAATAGCTAGTCCGCCACCACAATTTCCAAATATAGCTGATACCTGTGGAATGACTCCGGAAGCATCAGTCATTTTTCTGTAAATTGTACCAAATGCCTCAAGTGCATCGGTTGATTCCTGTAATCTGAATCCGGCAGAATCCAAAAGTCCAATAACAGGTGCACCGGTTTTCATTGCCAGATCATACAGGTTGGCTATTTTTCTTGCATGCATTTCACCGACGGTACCGTTCAAAACGGATGCGTCCTGGCTGTATACATAAACAAGATTACCACCAATCACTCCATAACCGGTTACTACGCCGTCAGAAGGAGTATCGGTATGTTTCAGGTCAAAATCAGTTGCTCTGGCTGTAACCAATGCACCAATTTCAACGAAACTGTTGTCATCGAGCAAAGCCTTTATTCTTTGTCTCGCTTTTGAAGTACTACTCATGTTTTTCAGCCCTCCATTTATAATAAATAATAACAATTGAACAGGGGGGGTCTTAGCTCTTTATCTATAGTAAAACGCCTACTTCCCCATGATTAATGTCTGAATCAGTATACCATAAAATAGTCTAACAGACTAGCATAATTTTACATGTTTTTTACCAATATTCCAAAAAAATATATTTAAATTCATCATTTGTATCTTCTTAACGGCTTCTTAATACTGAAGCAGTCCCTTCTATATCAGAAATTGATATAGAAGGGACTGCAATTTATCTGAGTTCATTTTGTTTGTCTGCAAACCTGTTACGGTAGTCTTTCTTTATCAATACAGCAGGAACCTCTCCATTACTTTTTGAAAGCACCAGCTGAAATCAATCTCTGTAGCCGCCTGCATAGTAATAATCTCGTCTGAACGCAGGCAAGTATCTCCCAGCATATACCGGATACAACCAACCACAGTTCCCTGTTCTACAGGAGCCTTCAGCTTTCGGGCAACCTCTTGATGCACTTCTATCTTTTCATCCTTTGAGAGGAGTAACCCTTTGAGACTTCCTTCATCTGCATGGTAATCCGTATGATCGTTACTATCTTGCGTGCCACATCCTTCCCTGATACCTAACTGCACAAAGCAGGATTGATCCATATAATCTGTCTGCGCATTTTCAACAAGAATAGGATCGAGTATTTTACGGTCAAATGCTACTTCATCTAACCTGTGATATTCATAGTTTTCCAATCCGTATGTAAATAATACCCTAGAATCCTTCCATTTATAAGTTTTATTATTGGGCCAACCACATGCTAGCAATGCAATGGTAAATCTTTTTCCGTCTCTTTCCAAAGCCCCCACATAACAATAACCTGCCTTACTGGTAAATCCCGTCTTCCCGGAGATTGCTCCCTCCATCATATTCAGAAATGCATTATGATTGACACATGAAAAGCTTCGTCCCTCTGAACTTAAGAACGAATAGGACGGTGTCCGGGTGATTTTTAAAAACAATTCTGACTGATCTGAATAAAAGGTACAGTACGCCATAATTCTTGCCAGATCCTCGGCACATGTTCCGTGTGAAAGTTGCATACTGTTTCCATCTGTATCCGTATAATTCTGGGTAGCATCCAACCCATTGGGTGTGATGAACCAACTGTTTTTACATCCTATCTCTCTGGCTTTTGCATTCATCATGACTGCAAATCCTTCCATGCTTCCACCCACGTGCTCTGCAATGGCAACTGCAGAATCATTGTGGGATTCCAACATCAAAGAATGAAGAAGATCCTTAAGCTTAAAGTGTTCGCCCTGCTTCATATAAAGTTTTACCTTTGGCATACTGGCAGCATAGGCAGATACCTCCACCAAATCATCCAAAGAGGCATTTTCCAATGCCACAATACAGGTGAGAATCTTAGTGGTACTGGCATTTGCCAGAAATGCATCGCTGTTTTTTCCATACAAAATTCTCCCGGTGTCAGCATCCATTAAAACAGCACCTGTTGCATATAGGGAAGGATCTTCCTGAGCATATACCGTTAATCTGGGAGAGCAAAACAGAAGGCATAACATTACAATCAAAAGAATAATACTTTTTCTTTTCCTTTTTCTTACACTAAAAAACATAGCAGCAATATTCTTTCACTTTATTGCTACTATGTATATGTTTTTATCTATCTATTTAAAACGTTTCCATCCAAATTTATTCTGTGTCCGACTGCATCAACCCAACTTCTGCTTCCGCCTGTTGCTTGAACTCTTCCACTTGCATAGTGGACAGTTCCGGTAGTTCGTCCAAAGATTTTACTCCGAAACACCTTAAAAACTGTTCCGTAGTACCAAACAAAAGCGGCCTTCCGGGTGCATCCAGCCTGCCAAGTTCAG
Source organism: Lachnospiraceae bacterium (assembly GCA_035271185.1). Classification (GTDB taxonomy): domain Bacteria; phylum Bacillota; class Clostridia; order Lachnospirales; family Lachnospiraceae; genus Acetatifactor. Next base: position 9,959 of record DATERV010000122.1, read on the forward strand.
TAATGAGATCATAATCCATCAGCTTATTGATAGCATGATCACAGCTTACCCCTCTGATTGTCTCGATCTCCAGCCTGGTAACCGGTTGTCTATAAGCAATAATGGAAAGGGTTTCCAGCACAGTCTCCGTAAGCATCATCTTCCTAGGTGTTTTCGCTATCTTGATCAGATACTCATACATGGATGATTTTGTAGTAAGCTGAACGCTGTTTTCTAACCATATAAGCATGATGCCTCTGTCATCCTGTTCATAGCTGTTTTGCATTTCCTCTAATATCTCTTTTACTTCTGACTTGTCCATTTCAAGCGTAGCAGCAAGTCTGCTTAATTCTACTGATTCCCCCATTGTAAACAGAATCGCTTCCAATACTGCCATTGCACTCTGTCTTTCCATAACTTACCTGCCCTCTTCTGTCATACTTAAACAGCCTTCTTGGCTATAATATTTATATCATCAAATATCTGATCCTGTGCTATGCTGATGCTTCCCACTTTCATCAGTTCGAGAATAATAAGGAAGGTAACAATCACTTCCATTTTACTATTCTGCTTCTCCAGCAACTGTCTAAAGCTGCATTTCTGATGATTCATAATATATTCTTCTATAAAAATCGTTTTGGCATCCATATCAATTTCATCTTTTTCAATATTGCCATAATTGCTTCTGATGGGATCAACCTTATCTTCCTGTTTCTTGACAATCGATTGAAAGATACCCTGCAATTTCTGAAGGTTCATCTCTCCAATCAATTCCCCATAATCTACAGGCTGTTTATAGCTGGCAACTTCCTTTGGAAAATACTGTTCTCTGAAAAAGTTTTTAGCAGCATCCACCTGCTTGTCCCGAAGTTCATAGGACATAAACTTATACATTTTATATTCAAGCAAACGCTGTACCAGCTCTGCTCTAGGGTCTTCCTCTTCCCCCTCATCGTTCACCTCTTTGGGTAAAAGCATACGGCACTTAATGTCAAGAAGGGTGGCTGCCATCAGCAGGAATTCACTCATGATATTCATATCATCTGTCTGCATCTGCTTGATATATTCTAAGTATTGCTCTGTTATTTCCACAATAGGAATATCATAAATGTCAATTTTGTTTTTATCTATCAGGTGTAAGAGCAGGTCCAAAGGGCCTTCAAACACCTCAAGCTTCACTGATAAAGCCATGTATACCTCCCCTTTATGTCTCTGGTTCTAAATCCACTACAATCAGTTCTGCAGGATTAAATACCCTCACACTAGGTTTATGGGTTCCGATTCCTCTGCCCAATACCATATGGGTTTTCTCAATTTGAAACAAGCCTCCGTCATACTTAGGAAAAAAACGAATGGACGGGGAAATCACTCCCCCCAAAAAAGGTAATCTAACAATACCGCCATGGATATGTCCGGAAAGAACTAAGTCAGCTCCCCAGACAGCATATTTCGGAAAGTACTCCGGATTATGGGCAAGTAAAACATCATAGTAATTCTCATCGGCTTTCCCTATTAAACCCTCCAGGTAATGATCTGGCATTGGTTTTGTAGTGAAACGCTGATAATAATCATACTCAATACAAAGTCCGTAAAGTGCGATCCCTCTATCATTAAAAACAGCATGCGCATTATAAAAGGGCTCAATACCTATTTCTTTTAACTCCTTTAAAAAAGTATCCCCCATGTACCCATATCTTTGCTTGTATAGGCAGATTTTTTCTTCATGATTTCCATAAGCATAATAGATTGGATAATTTTCTTTCAGTCTTTTTAACAATTCCATGGTAGAAGTAAACTTTTCTTTATAATCAGCTGTTATCATATCACCTGCCAGTACAATCATATCCGGCTTCTCTTTTTCTATTGCCTTAATCAATTGTATGTTTTCCTTGCCATACTGGTAGTTGTGTAAATCAGATAGCATCACAAGCCTGGTACTTTTTCTGACTTTATTTGAGGAGAAAGAATGCCGCACTACAACAAAATGATGAGTATCATATAAAACAACCCACAAAAGGACAATTGCAATGATAGCAATTGCTGTACAGATAGCTGGAATCATCCATTGTTCCTCCCTCTACAAACGCTGCCGGTGCATAGTAAAAGCACCGGACAGTCAGTTGTAAGTATACCACATATTATAGTAAAAAGAAACTAAACATTTTCAACAGATAGTCCTTATAAACTGCCTTTTCTACTGTTTCTGCATACAGAATCGGGATACTCCCAATCACTGCTCCGTTTAAAAGATACTGAGCTTCCCCGGCCAGACCACCCTTCTCTACAGGTGCTTTAGCAGTCTGTGGCAAATTGATTACTTTTTGTACCTGGGATAAATCATTTCCCTTAATATCAAGATATCTGTACTCACTTTCATAATGAAGTGGAACCCATTCACTCTTTCCACCTTCCACATAAAGTTTCTCCAAAACATCCTTGTTTTCATCCACAAATACATCACTGACACTAAACCCATAATTTAGCAGGGATGCAGCATCCTGAAAACGTACTTTATAGTCCGGTGCTCCCATCACTACGGCAATTAAATCTATATTATCTTTTGAAGCGGTGGCCGACAAACAGTATTTCGCTTTATTTGTTGATCCTGTTTTCAAGCCTGTTGCCCATTCATACTGTTTGAGTAACTTATTAGTACTGGAAAGTGTAAACTGGCTGGTTCCTCTGGCTGTTACGTGCGTGATATCTTCCATCCAGATCTGTGCATAAAGAAAAACTTCAGGATATTTTAGTGTCAGCTCTCTGGACATGATTGCCACATCTTTAGCGGTTGTGTAATGATCATCCGAATTGGTCAGTCCACAACAGTCTTCAAAATGGGTATCAACCATACCCAAATCCTGCGCTTTTACATTCATCATATCCACAAATGCTTCTTCCGAACCAGCTATGTATTCTGCTACTGCAACAGATGCATCGTTACCGGATGCTATGCTAATACACTTTATCATGGTATCCAGTGTCTGCATTTCTCCTTCTTCCAGATAAACCTGAGAGCCCCCCATTGATTTGGCATAGGCACTGGTAATCACTTCATCCTCCAGTGATATTTTACCTTCCGATAATTTTTCAAATGTCAAAAGTAAAGTCATTATCTTGGTAATACTTGCCGGACTTCGTCGTTCCGTGGCATTCACCTCATAGATCACCTGTCCGGTTGAGCTTTCAATCAAAATGGCAGATGGGGCTGAAATGGAAACGTTGGCATCAACTATACTGGTATTTTGGAAAAGCAGTAGTACCAACAACAGAAATGCTACAATTTTTCTACCTGATTTAGAAATCAAAAAACCGCACTTCCCTATCTCTTTTTACTTAAAGATATGGAAATGCGGTTACTTATATGACATTTTTACTTAATTCCATCTGGCTTTAAAGCTTTCATAACGTTCCACTAAATATTCCTTGGGTCTATGTGTATCTACCTTAAAAACCTTTAAAAGCTGAATGATATAGTCTGTTAACACAAGGCATAAAATCAAGGTAATGATACCGATACCAACCTGCGGATCTACTCTGTCCACAGCTTCCAATACCCTGCTATGTAAAAAGCACACAACACCTATTGCGTATAATCCCCATGCTATGGTACTTTCCAGGCAAATAATTCCCTTGTAATTAAGTGGTTTCTCATTATAGTCCCACCAGAGTTCCCCTAAAAAATGAATCATCAGTTTCCCAACAACAAATTCAAATGTCGTGGCAAGAACTGCTCCTACAATGTATAGAAGTATATGATTGCTTTTTAATGGGCATAAAATCAAATACCCTATTACTGCTCCAAATCCATAAATAGGGCAAAATGGACCTTTCCCAAAACCTCTGTTGGTTATTTTCCGATTGCAGAAAGACATATAGATGGACTCCACCAGCCAACCTAATATGCTATAAATGACGAATGCTCCAACCAGGTGATAAACATCTGTTCCAAACATTTTTATCGTCCAAAACATTTTTCCCCTCCTAAATTGTTTTGTCAATTATACATTAGTACTGAAATCATAAAATGATTTCACAAAAGAGAAGTCCCAGATCAAATTGTGACCAAGGACTTTTCAGATTAGTTATATTTACGTTTTCTTGCTGCTTCAGATTTCTTTTTACGTTTAACACTTGGTTTCTCGTAATGCTCTCTCTTACGGATCTCCTGTTGGATTCCAGCCTTCGCACAACTTCTCTTGAAACGACGTAAAGCGCTATCTAAAGTCTCGTTTTCTTTTACGATTACGTTTGACATGAATACACCTGACCTCCCCTCCAGCCCTATATTGTGCATGTTACGACTGTTCGGGTATTTTTTAAATTGCACAAATAATATTATAGCATACTTTAATGATACGTCAACTATTTTTTTGCAAATTAAACCTCAATATTTTGTAAATTGAGCCTCAATCCATAGCGATATTCGCCATAGCATATTATTTTCTATCAAATTTTGCTACAATTGTTCAGAAAGTACTTCTGCCGTTTTAGCAATAGCATCCTTGATTCCAGCAGGATTTTTGCCGCCTGCCTGCGCCATATTAGGACGTCCGCCACCGCCGCCGCCAACGAGTGCTGCGATTCCTTTGATTAAGTTACCGGCATGAGCACCTTTCGTCATTGCACCATCTGTTGCCATAGCAATCATGCTTACTTTACCATCTGTATTGGAT
>DATERV010000123.1:0-22869 GCA_035271185.1 Lachnospiraceae bacterium
CCTATATCTTTATTACTATCATGTGTAATGTTTTTTAGCTGTTCCATTCTATTAGTATACTTATTGATATCAAGAAATATTTTGACTGATAAATCGGTATGATGATCAATCTTTAAACTGGTTTTTAAATGGTCTTCACAATTCTTCTCTGAAAGGATACCGGATTCTGCATAGCCAATTACATTCTGATTCCGTATTGTCATATGTAAAACAGGATACGTTTTCTCTCGAGTTGTAAAGATAAGGTCATATAAACAGTTAAGTCCTTTCGAATGCTTCTCTATTAAATCTGCATGTTCATTCCTAAGACTTTTATATTTACAATACATAATAGTTTCTACCAAACTTTTGCTGGCCGGAAGACAACCAAGGACAGCAACAATGGTTAACAAATTGTTTCTTGACCCTGTAGTGATATAACCGGCTGCAAATAGGGCTAGTGATAAGCAAAAATAAATACTCGTTCTGATAATCTCGTATTTTCGCTGGCTATTTATATATTCTTTAGTTCCTTTCACTGCATCTGTGGAAAATAGACGTTTCAAATTCATTCGTTAATACCTCAAAATTAATAAAATAGTTAATTGACATCATTATACTTGATTGGTTTTCAAAAATCAACGCACCTTATTTAATCAGATTCATGAAACTCAATATACAGTCATGAGGAATACACTTGGTTGCTGCTAAAAAAACTTTCATATAGAAACCGGGTACCACCATACTTTCTTTCAGATAAGAAGCACGTAATGCTGCCCTTACACACTTTTCTACAGAAATCATGGATAACCTTTTAATATAGGAGATGTTATTATACTTTTGGGCAATATCAAAAAATTCTGTCTTAACAGGTCCTGGGCATACTGCGGTAACACTGATCCCTCTATATTCCAGTTCCTTGTTCAAAGCTCTTGATAGAGTAAGTACATAGGATTTTGTTGCAGCATAGACAGCGAAATCTGGCTGAGGTAGAAATGCTGCACTGGAAGCCATCTGAATGATTCTGCTTCCCTTTGCCATATAAGGAAGCGTAATATAGGTCATTTTCGTTAAGGCTTCACAATTCACTAATAGCATGTCAAGCTGCTCTTCTAACGAAATATCTTCAAAGGAACCTATTAATCCAAAACCGGCTGCATTGATTAACATTCGTACCATAACATGAGATTCGGCTAATAAATTTTCCAGATCATCCATGGCGTATTCATCTGATACATCCATGGCAATTGTTCTTACATTATGCTGCATTACTTTGGCAATCTCTTTTAGCCTGCTTTCTCTTCTGGCTATCAGCCAGATTTCATCAATGTTAGAAAATGCGGTATCTATCTGCAATGCAAATTCCAGTCCAATACCTGAGGAAGCTCCCGTAATCATAATAATATTTTTCATCTGCCTGCTCCTTTATTTTACTCTTTTCTTTTTATGCACATTTCTAATCGTTTTTTTAGGCTTAAGAGTATCTTTCATATTCTTTGTTTGTTGCTTTTCCATTTGTTCCTTTTGTAGTCTTACCACTTTTCTGGGTCTTATAAGGCAATGTTTATCAAATCCAATTAGGTCTTCCCGATGTGCAGCATATAATGCTTCATAAACCAAATTATGATTCTTGGGATTTCGATATTGAATTAATGCTCTTTGCATGGCTTTTTCATGGGGATTTTTACAAACATAAACAGGTTTCATATCCCTTGGATCCAAACCTGTATAGTACATCACCGTTGAAAGCGTGGAAGGCGTTGGATAAAAGTCCTGTACCTGCTCAGGCATATATCCTAAACCTCTTAAATATTCTGCTAATTCTATGGCTTCTTTCAGTGTAGAACCCGGATGGGATGACATGAGGTATGGAACCAGAAACTGTTTTAATCCCATTTGTTGGTTAAAATTCTCATATTTGGCGGTAAACTTTTCATAAACAGCATTTTTAGGTTTACCCATACGATCTAAAACTGCATCTGAAATATGTTCCGGTGCAACTTTTAGCTGTCCACTGACATGATGCATCACCAATTCTTTGAAAAAGGTATCATCCGCATCTTCTAACAGATAATCAAAACGGATTCCAGAACGGACAAAGACTTTCTTTACTCCAGGAAGAGATCTTAATTCTCTTAATAAAGAAAGATAATCGGAATGATCCACGGTTAGGTTTTTACAAGGAGTGGGAAAGAGACACTGTTTATTTTTGCATACACCATGCTCTAATTGCTTCTCGCAAGATGAATGTCTGAAATTAGCAGTGGGTCCTCCCACATCATGAATATATCCTTTGAAATCCTTATCCTTTATGAGCTGTTTTGCTTCATTTACAATGGATTCATGACTTCTAGTCTGTACTGTACGTCCCTGATGAAAGGTGAGGGCACAAAAGCTGCAGCCCCCAAAACAGCCTCGATTACTGATTAAGGAGAATTTAATCTCTGTAATGGCAGGAACTCCGCCTTTCTCTTCATACATAGGATGATAGGTTCTCATATATGGCAAAGCATATACGCTATCCATCTCTTCTGTTGTAAGTGGCTTCTGTGGCGGATTTTGTACTACAAATATATCATTTGGGTACTTTTCAATTAATGTTCTTCCGGTATAGGGATCTGTATTAGCATATTGAATGGCAAAACTTTCTGCATATTTTCTAGACTTTTCTTTCATCTCATCATAGGAAGGAAGAAAAATGCCGTTATATATGTTCTCCGTAGACTTAGTCTTATAGACTGTCCCGGGAATAAAGGTAATGTCGGTAACAGCTATGCCACTGTTTAAGGCATCGGCAATGTCCACAATGCTTTTTTCTCCCATCCCATAGGAAATGAGATCTGCCTGGCTATCCAGCAAAATAGAACGTTTGAATTTATCAGACCAGTAATCATAATGAGCCATTCTTCTTAAGCTGGCTTCGATACCGCCTATGATGACAGGTACATTTCTATAGGTATGTCGAATCAGATTCCCGTAACAAGTTGTTGCATAATCCGGGCGCTTTCCCATAACCCCGCCGGGCGTGTAAGCATCGCTTTGTCGATGCTTTTTTGAAACAGAATAATGATTTACCATACTATCCATATTTCCAGCACAGATAAGAAAGCCAAGTCTTGGGCAGCCCAAAACGGTAATACTTTTGTCGTCTTTCCAATCAGGCTGAGATATGATACCAACGGTATAGCCATGAGACTCTAATACTCTGCTGATAATAGCAGGTCCAAAGGATGGATGGTCGACATATGCGTCTCCTACAATATATACAAAATCGAGCTGCTCAATATTTCTATCTATTAAATCCTGTTTACAAACAGGTAAAAATCCACTATTCATCACAATACATACCTTTCCTGGTATTATAATAATTCAAAATAATCACTAATAAAATAATCAGAGGCTTTTATCTTCTCATTTTTCAATGCGGAGGAATAGGCATCTTCTACAGCACAAACCTTCATTCCTGCGGCTTTTCCAGCCAGTATTCCCGGGATGATGTCTTCAAACACAAGACAACTGTATGGAGGCACATCCAGTTTCTCAGCTACTGTCAGGTAGATATCCGGTGCAGGTTTACCTTTGTTTACTTCACATGCTGTCATAATGCAGTCAAAATAATGATGCAGATGTAATGCTTGTAAAGCACTATTTACCAGTTCCTTAGAATTGCTTGTGGCAACACCCAGTTTATATTGATTTTTCTTTAAGTATTGCAAAAATTCCAATACACCTTCTTTCACAGGAACATGATGACAGTACCTATCATGAGCCATCCGGTTCCAGTCATCTTTGATTTTATCCAGACTATCAGGTAACCTAAATCTGTCCTTAAAATAGACAGCAGTTTCAGAAAAACTCATACCCTCAATATCTTCCTGTAAGCGTTCCGGCAGTGCAATGCCAAATCTGCCAAGGTAATCTATATCAATCTGATGCCACATCCACATGGAATCTACAAGTGTACCATCCATATCAAAAATAATAGCTTTATAATCCCCAAGATCTTCTTTTAGTATATTTCCCATATCTTTACTCCTGTTTCAGTTTATATACTTCTTCTGTGGTTAATCTACGAAACATACCTTTGGATAAATCATCAGGTAAACACAAGGAACCCATGGATAATCGCTTTAAGTACTTCACTTCATTATTAACTGCTTGAAGCATCCTCTTAACCTGGTGATACCTGCCTTCACAAATAATAAGCTCTATCTCTCTTTCATTTAAACATTTTACTTTTGCAGGAAGGGTAATGTCTGTATCTCCGATATCTACTCCATGCTCCAATCTACTTACTGCTTCTGATGTAATCACATCTCGTAATATAGCATAATATTTTTTTTCTACCTGTTTTCTTGGTGATAACAGTCGATGGGAAAGTTCTCCATCATCAGTAATCAATAATAAGCCCTCTGTATCCTTATCCAGCCTGCCTACAGGAAACAATTTTCTGGTATCTATTCCATCCAAAAGATCCAGTACGGTATGATGCCTGTTATCTTCTGTTGCAGTAATGACGCCTGCCGGCTTATGTAACAGATAATAATGGTTCTTTTCATAGTTCATGGCTATTCCATTTACCTTAATTGTATCTAAGGTTTCGTTTATTTTATATTCCGCTTTCTTTTCCAGCTGCCCGTTTAAGGTAACATTCCCCTTTTTGAGTAATTCTTTAGCCTCTGATCTGGAATATCCGCCGGTTTCACATAAAAACTTATCAAGACGCATCATAGAAAGATGCCCTCCTGTCATAATATATAGAAATGAGCTGTTTTATCAAAATAAATGATCATACTATTATTTCTTCTTCTTTTTGCACTCATACTAATATTCCCTGATATGAGTCTAGACTATGCAGCAAATGGTCTTATCCTATGGTTCAACTGCATGGTACCTGCACTATTTCCCTTTATGATTTTGTCCGGAGTTTTAGTGCGTCAAAATCTAACGGAAGCATTTACTTCATTTATTTATCCATTTTTAGGGCCATTGTTTAAAATCAGTAAAAACGGTGTCTACTGTTTACTGTTAGGGTTTCTGTGTGGTTTTCCTATGGGTGCAAGAGTGATTGCAGATCTATATGAGCGTAACAAATTACCAAAACGTGAAGCAGAATATTTACTTGCCTTCTGTAATAACATTGGACCTGTATATTATATAACCTTTCTGCTTCCGGTAATAGGACTTTCTTCCATAAAAGCAATGCCATTATATCTATTTGGTATGTATGGTATCCCTTTACTTTATGGCATATTTCTTCGTAACAGTGGTTTCCTTCTCCCTGACCATAAAGAATGTCACTGTATGAATGCTGAAGGAACTCAAATTACGGAAGATTTTGCAGTTAGCCTAGATGGTGCAATGCAGTCTGCCATACATGGAATTACGACACTTGGGGGTTACATGATTCTATTTAACTTATTGAATATTGTGCCTCATGCTTTATGCAAAATACTTCCTCTGCCATATAGCGGTTATTTTCTCCCCGTGGTAAACTGCCTTCTGGAAATTACTGGAGGAGCTAAAAGTATGGGTACCGCCTTACCGTATGTTGTTCTGACCATTTTACCCTTCGGAGGTTTTTCCTGTATTGCACAGACAAAATGCATGATTCAGAAGGTTGACTTATCCATACTTCACTATGTAATACATAAACTGATACAGACAGCGGTAACGGGACTGTATTATTTCCTTTTATTTTTTTTCTTCTTATGATGTCTTCCACTTGATAGGATGAGATTGGTTATGAAGAGACATACAAAAACAAGGATGGCAACAATTAAAGATAGCTGTAAAAAATAAATGAAGGTGCGATCCTTTTCTATTGAAGATGCTTCCTGCGGTGCTTGATAACGATTAAAATCATCATTACCTGAAACATCCTGTGAGAGGACACTCTGTTCTTCTGTGGTTTCAAATACTTCTGCCGGCGTACTGATCCATACAGAATACCCGGATAACATATTGCTTTCTGTATATCTGTCATACAGATTGATTCCTTTTACAACAATGGAAGGTGTTACGCCTTCTGGTATATTGATATCCAAAGTAAAGCTATCCGGACTATACCCCTTCATAACATCAGTATCCGGCCATGCTATATATGGGGTATATGTAATTCCTCCATCAATGCTATATGCGTAATAAAGCATTGGTGTATCATAATCATGAGCAGTTACAAGGATGCCAATTTTATGATGTTCCATATCAACATATTCTTCTTCAATGATACAAACATCAGGATCCGTGGTATCTGTCTGCACATACAAAGTACCGGGTGGTAATATGATTCTTTCACTGCAGTCACTATAATCAACATTCAATTCAGTACTTTTCAAGCCAAAATATTTTGCTACTGATGTGGCATCTGCAATGCCAAATGAGATAATGTCCTCATCTGAATCGCAAAACAGAGTGTCATTTTCGTGATCCACATGGCAATGCTCAATTAATGCAGACGGAATGTCATATTCTTGACAATATCTTAGAATACCATAATAATCTGTTCCACTATCATTCAACTTGGTTTTCACACCACGGATAAAAAGTCCCATGTCTTTCATGGTACTCATCTGGATACTACCAAAACGATACCCTTCTCTGTTTTCTTCTCCAAAAGCGGATACCCAGACTTCAGATCCAAAAAGTTTGTTATCAGGTGACATGTTGAAATGTAAGCAAAAAAGAAAATCTGCGTTTACACTGGCAGCGAAATCAGCACGTTCTTTGATTGTCATTTCATCTTCTACTGACATATGGGTTTGATAAACTGTAATGTCATCATATTTTTTTAACTCATCACACATAGCATTGGCTACTGCGATATTCATTTCCTTTTCCAGATAGCCGTTATAATCAGCTCCCAAATTATCTCCGCCATGTCCCGGATCAATGACGATGACTAACTTTCCATCGCTGTCTAGTGGATAGTCAAAAGATGCAGCATTTACTTCAAATATTGGAAATATAGCCAGTAATATGATACTAATTATTGTCATCAAACAAAACTGTATTCTTCTTTTCATCATAACCTCATATTATTTTTGTACAGAGAAATCATCAATACGCATTAATATGGAAACACAATTTCATTACATAAAAAAAGGTTTCCGGTAACAAAATGTTCTCCGGAAACCGGTTTATTTCTATATGACATCAATGTTTTCTCTGGGATTTTCAGTATCCAGTTCTACTGTTGATAAATCATCTTCAGATGGATGGAGTTCTGCTCGGTTCGATTGGATGATATCGTGATAATGACTTAAGTTTCCAATCAAATTATCATAATTGGAAATTGCCTTTTTCGTCGATTCTTCCAGTATGTTATCCAGATCAGCCAGCATGTCATCCATATATTGCATCGCTGACAAACGTACATTATTAGCATCCAATATCGCATTATCCAGAATATCCTGGGCTTGTCTGGTTGCCATGGTAACCACTTCATTGGCTTGCGCATATGCCTGCTGCATAATCTCATGCTCATTAATTAACTGATTGGTCTGAATAGTAGCTTGCTTTATCAGTTCTTCAGCCTTTGTTCGCGCATCATTTAAAATGGCTTCTTTATTACTGATGATTTTCTGGTATCTCTTAATCTCATCAGGTGTCTTCATACGAAGTTCTCTTAATAGTTCATCAATTTCATCTTTATTCACAATGACTTTGGTGCTGGAAAATGCCTGAGGCTTACAATTATCAATATATTCTTCAATTTCATCAATCAGCTGTTCGATTCTACTGCTCATATATAAATCTCCTATTTTTGAACTGGATACGTGATTCCGTATTTGTCATAAACCATCTTAACAACAAAATCAGGAACACAGCGCGTAATATCACCACCAAAACTGGCAATTTCTTTCACACTGGATGAACTAAGATAGGCATATTCCAAACTTGTAGTCAGAAATATTGTGTCAAGCTGCTCGTTGGATAAAATACTATTTGTCTGGGCTATTTGTAGTTCATATTCAAAATCAGTGATTGCTCTTAACCCTCTTACTGCAACATGAATGTGATTTACTTTCGCATATTCCATTAATAAGCCACTAAAAGAATCTACCTTAACATTAGGTAAATCTTCAGTTGCTTTTTCCAATATTTTAACACGTTCTTCCACAGAAAACAACGGCATCTTTTCTTTATTATTCAAAACACTAACAATCAATTCATCAAAGATAGAAGCTGCTCTTCGAATTACATCCAGATGCCCTAAGGTCAAAGGATCAAAACTTCCCGGATAAACTGCTTTTTTCATTTGGATCCTTTCCTCTACTCCGCTAATTGGAGAAATAAATGTCGGCTAGTTTTATAATTTTTTTCTTTCAGTATAGAATATCCGAGAGAAGGTAAGTAAGAAAAATTTGTTGTTAAGTCTGATTCCACAATAAACAAGGTATCTGATGTAATATAACGATATTCCTTTATGGCTGATAATACATTCTTTTCCAGTTCCTGTCCATAAGGTGGATCTATAAAAACAATATCAATCTCATTTTCACAAATATTATTCAGTGCACTCACAGCGTCCTGCCTTAACAGAATTGCTTTTTCTGTAAATTTAGTAAACTGAAGATTATCTTGAATACATCCGATTGCAGTAGGATTATTTTCTATAAAATATGCCTTACTTGCACCTCTACTCAATGCTTCAATTCCGATACCACCACTACCACTAAAAATATCTAAGAAAATACATCCAGGTATATTGACCTGAAGCATGTTAAATAGAGTCTCTTTGATTCTATCAGTAGTTGGTCGGGTATTCAGTCCATCCGGGCATTTTAATGGAAGGCTTCTTGCTGTTCCCGAAATCACTCTCATCTTATTTCCTCCTTGTCAATTGATCAGCATTTTGTGCTTCATTGGATTTACGCGTAAAGCCTGTCGTGTAATCCAATGAATATACACATATTACACCCTGATTTTGGTACCTTTACTGTCACGTTTGCCGGGTTTTAAGCTGTTTAATACCAGATTTTTATTCTTGTATTGAATAACGGACTCAACTGCGTTCTGGGTGAAATAAACAGCGTCTACAGTATCGCCATCTGACATCTTCATACCACGAACCCCAATTGCTCCTTTTTTCTTTTCCGGTATATCTTCAATGGGAAATCTTAAGAAATAACCTTCTTTGGTTTGCAGAACAATGTTTCGTTGTTCTTTTATGACAGTTACATCCACGACTTCATCATCATCTGCTAATTTAGTAGCAGCAACCAAACGTTTGCTTACGTCAAATTCACCACCATCTACGATCTTCAACATGGCATTTTTAGTAGTAAAGAGGATACGGTAAAGATTTAGATCCGTTTGACTGGAAATGCACAAAATCCGTTCCTTTTCTGAACTATAATTACTCACATTATCTATGGGAGTTCCTTTGTCACGAAACTTTCCAAAGGGAATATCCATAATCTTTATGGTATGAAGTTGACCATCATTCGTAAAGAAGCATATTCTGCCGGTATTTTTGCATTTGACCACATACTTATTTTCTGCATCGGCAGCATCCTTATTCCTCTCATAGGAAATCAGATCAATTGTTTTTGCATATCCAAAACGATCCATCAGAAAGACAACTTCCATGTCTTCTATTTTCTTTTCTACATAAACAGCTTCCTGTCCATTTTCTATTATGGTTCTTCTTGGGCGACTAAACTCCTTTTTAATGGAATCTATTTCATTTATAATAACCTGAGCCATGGAATCTTTTCTTTCAAGAATATCCTCATAACGATAAATATTGGTCATAGTCTCTTCATGTTCATTAATTAGGGCTTCAATCTCTAAACCAATTAATTTATAGAGACGCATTTCCAATATGGCATTTGCCTGTTTATCAGTAAACATCAGCTGTGTTGCCATAATTTTGGATTCTTTGGACTTGAAACGTATCCCATCTATCTTGCCTTCAACCAGACAGGCTTTTGCCATATTCCTATCTTTAGAACCACGCAAAATCTCAATAATGAGATCAATTACATTGCAAGCCTTAATGAGTCCTTCCTGTACTTCTTTTCTATCCAATTCTTTTGCAAGTAAAGTTTGATACTTTCTGGTAGCAACTTCAAATTGAAAATCTATATTAGCCTTAAGAATTTGTTTTAAGCTCATGGTTTCAGGACGTCCATTTGCAATCGCCAGCATATTCACGCCAAAGGTGTCTTCTAGTCTTGTTTTTTTATACAACAGGTTGGTAAAGTTTTCCACATCCGTATCTTTACGAAGCTCAATTACGATTCGAATACCTTCCTTAGAGGACTGGTTGGAAATATCAATAATATCAGCAGTCTTTTTTGTTTCTGCCAAAGCTGCAACATCTGATAAAAACTTTGCAATATTTGCACCAATCATGGGATAAGGAACTTCTGTAATGACCAGACTTAACTTTCCGCCTTTAGATTTTTCAATATCTACTTTGCCACGTACTTTTACCTTACCTAATCCGGTTTCATATATTTCCAGAAGCTCATCCTGATTAATAATGATACCACCTGTAGGGAAATCTGGTCCCTTCATATACTTCATTAAGCCTTTTGTGGTGATATTTTCATCCTTCATGTAAGCTTTCATGGCATCAATCACTTCAGAAAGATTATGAGGAGGAATGTTGGTTGCCATACCAACAGCAATACCTTCCGATCCATTGATTAGTAAATTAGGTATTTTAACGGGTAAAACAGAAGGCTCCCTCTCTGTTTCATCAAAATTAGGAATAAAATCTACAACATTTTTATCGAGATCAGCCAGAAATGCTTCCTGGGTGATTTTCTCCAGTCTGACTTCCGTATAACGCATGGCAGCGGCTCCATCTCCTTCGATATTACCGAAGTTACCATGTCCATCCACTAAAGGAAGTCCTTTTTTAAAGTCCTGAGCCATTACTACCAGGGAATCATAAATAGAGCTGTCTCCATGGGGATGATATTTACCCATAGTATCACCAACGATACGCGCACTTTTTCTAAAAGGCCTATCATACCGTATGCCCAGCTCATACATATCATATAAAGTACGTCTCTGAACAGGCTTCAGACCATCTCTTACATCAGGTAATGCTCTGGCTACAATAACACTCATGGCATAGTCGATGAAGGATTTCTGCATTATGTCAGAATATTCAGTTCGTATAATTCTGTTTTCATCCATTTTATAACCTCACAAAAGCAATTCATTATTACTACACATCAAGTTCGGCATCATATGCATGTTCATATATAAATGCTTTACGTGGTGAAACATCTGTACCCATTAACATTTCTGTTACTTCCGATGCCATTCTGGCATCTTCGATTTCAATCTTTCTCAAAAGTCTGGTTTCAGGGTTCAGAGTTGTTTCCCAAAGCTGAGTAGCATCCATTTCACCAAGTCCTTTGTATCTCTGCAGAGTAAAAGGTGATTTGTGTGTCTTTCTGTAAACTTCCAGTGCTTCGTCATCATAGAGATATTCTTCCTCCCCTTTTTGCGGCATGACTTTATAAAGAGGCGGCATAGCCTGATAAATATGACCTTCATAAATCAGTTCTGGCATAAAGCGGTAAAACAAGGTAAGCAATAGATTACTGATATGTGCACCATCCACATCAGCATCCGACATGATTACAATCTTATCATAGCGTAACTTGGTAATATCAAAATCGTTGCCATATCCTTCAGAAAATCCACATCCAAAGGTATTGATCATAGTCTTTATCTCGGCGTTTGCAAGAATCTTGTCGATACTTGCTTTTTCTACATTCAGGATTTTACCTCGAATGGGCAAAATAGCCTGAAACATTCTGTTTCGTGCCATTTTTGCACTTCCACCAGCAGAATCTCCTTCTACAATAAAAATTTCGCATGTTGAAGCATCACGGGATTCACAGTTTGCAAGCTTACCATTGCTTTCAAAGGAAAATTTCTGCTTAGTCAGCATATTGGTCTTTGCTTTTTCTTCCGTTTTCCTGATTTTAGCTGCTTTTTCTGCACAGGAAATCACGTTCTTTAGGCTCTCTAAATTCCGGTCAAAATATCTGACGACTTCATCACCGGTTACTTTGCTTACAATCTTAGCAGCGTCTTGGTTGTCCAGCTTTGTCTTGGTCTGTCCTTCAAACCTGGGATCAGGATGTTTGATAGAAACTACAGCAGTCATACCATTACGAACATCTGCTCCAGTAAAATTAATATCCTTTTCTTTTAGTATTCCAAGCTCTCTGGCATAAGAATTAATGATGTTTGTAAATGCAGTTTTAAAACCAGTGAGATGGGTTCCACCCTCTGCATTGTAGATATTATTACAGAAACCCAACACGATCTCGTGAAATTCATTCACGTATTGAAAAGCTACTTCAACAGAGATTCCTTCACTTTCTCCCTTAAAGTAGATGACATCATGAATGACTTCCTTGGACTTGTTCATATCTTTTATGAATCCGGTAATCCCTTCCGGCTCATGAAAATCAATATGCTCTACAAATTCTCTTCTTTTATCTTCATATACAATGGTTAGATTGGGGTTTAAATATGCGGTTTCATGAAGACGACTCTTTACATCATCTTCCCTAAATCTAGTTTTTTCGAAAATGGTATCATCAGGAAAAAAATTAATGATTGTACCGGTTTCTTTTGTTTTTCCTACAACAGGAAGCAGTCCATCAATCAGTTCCAATACAGGTTTACCCTTTTCATATTGGTCTTCGTGAATTTGCCCACCACTCTTGACTCTTACAGTCAACCTGTTAGATAATGCATTCACTACGGAAGAACCAACACCATGCAGACCACCACTTGTTTTATATACCGAGTTGTCAAATTTACCACCGGCATGTAGCGTAGTAAATACCAGTCTTTCTGCACTGATTCCTTTTTCATGCATCCCAACTGGTATACCTCGCCCATTATCTTCCACTGTGGCAGAACCATCAGCCTCCAGAGTAACCTTTATCGTATCACAAAAACCAGCAAGATGCTCATCTACTGCATTATCTACAATTTCATATATTAAATGATTCAGGCCTTTGGTTGATACGCTGCCTATATACATTCCAGGTCTTTTTCTGACTGCGTCCAAGCCTTCCAATACGGTTATACTTGACGCATCATATTTACTTACTTTAGCCATATTGTTATACTCCTTTGTATCATTCTTTTAACTATAAAAATGCAAAAAAAATCTTTGCACACATTGTAAGTATACCATACATTTAGTATGTGTGCAAAGAAAAATATACAATTTATAGCGCTTTTTAGACTTCTACTTTTTTACAACAAGCCACTGCCAGTGCACCAGGCCCAATGTGACAAGCAACACTTAACGACAATGGATCCATATGAATCGGATAACCAGGGAAAGCAGTTTCCACTTCTTCCATTAACCTGATGGCCGCCTCTTTGTTGTATGTATAGGCTATTTGGATCCAGATATCCTTTTTTTCAGTACCACCAAAACGATTCATAATATCATTATTAATGGCGGTAATCATAATCGATTTTGCCTGATTGGTAGTTCTTGCTTTTGCAAAAGCATCTAGCTTTTCACCTTGAATCATAAGAACAGGCTTTAATTTTAATATTGCGCCTAAAGCTGCAGCAGCCGGTGTAATTCTGCCTCCCTTTTTTAGATAATACAGGGTATCAAGCATGATATAGATGCTACTGTTAAGCTTATCATTTTCTAGGAAATCCTTAATTTCTTTACCGCTCAGTCCTTTTTCAATCAGTAATCTTGCATCTAGAACGGATTGCCTTTGTGTTACCGAGATTCTCTTATTATCTACTACATGTACTCTGCCTTCATATTCCGGTTCACCGGATAACATGGTAGCTGTTTGGCAGGCACCTGACAATCCACTACTCATGGGTATGTGAACGATTTCATCATATTCTTTTAATAATACATTCCAAACATCCATAATTGCTTCCAGAGAAGGCTGGCTGGTACTGATTTCTTCCCCTTCATGAAGTTTTGTATAGAAATCTTCCTGTGTCAGTGTAATATCTTCATAGTAATTCACTTCGTTGATCATAAATGGCATAGGAAGTACGGTGATTGACAAATCAACTGACTGTGATTGTGTAATTCCACTATTTGAGTCTGTAACTATTGCAATTTTGGACATAATCCCTCCACTTCGCACACTAGAAATGCACAAATCTTATTTTACAGTTAGATTGTACTAAAGTCAACAGAATTAATGAGCCCCTCTCTTGACGCATCCAGATAATTCTGTATTACATGATCTGAATCCAGATCTTCTTTATATTTTTCTATACATTCTGACGCATTCTTTAAAATAGTAGAATCATTATAAATATCACCAAGCCTAAACTGTAGAGCTCCGCTTTGTCTGATACCAAATAAATCTCCGGGGCCCCTCAATTTCAAATCTTCACCTGCAATATAAAAACCGTCATTGGAGTGATTTAGTATCTCAAGTCTTTCTTTTGCTTCCGGTTTAGAGCTTGTATTGATAAAGATACAGTAACTTTGCGCGTTCCCTCTGCCTACTCG
Organism: Lachnospiraceae bacterium; assembly: GCA_035271185.1. Classification (GTDB taxonomy): domain Bacteria; phylum Bacillota; class Clostridia; order Lachnospirales; family Lachnospiraceae; genus Acetatifactor. The sequence goes on from DATERV010000123.1 coordinate 14,480, forward strand.
TCCACGTAGCTGATGCAGTTGGGCTAAGCCAAATCGCTCTGCATTCTCTACTATTATAACGGTTGCATTAGGTACATTAATCCCTACTTCAATCACAGTGGTAGAAACCAATACATCAATTTCTCCTAATGAAAATTCTTCCATAATACGGTTTTTTTCAACAGGACGCATTTTTCCATGTAAGCATGTGATTCGTATTCTCTCAGGAAGTGAAGCTTTTAGTTTTAAAGTATATTCAACTGCATTTTCGACACCTTCCAGTTCACCTTCCTCCACCATGGGACATATACAGTAAACCTGCCTTCCTACAGTAACTTCCTTCTCTATGAATTCGTATGCCTTGCTACGATACTCGGGACCTACCACACAGTTCTTGATGGGCTGTCTGCCGGCTGGGAGCTCGTCTATAATGGAAATATGCAAATCACCATATAATATGATCGCTAAAGTTCTTGGAATCGGTGTGGCGCTCATTACCAGTACATGTGGATGATTCCCTTTTTCTTTTAAATTTTCTCTTTGTCTGACACCAAACCTATGTTGTTCATCTGTAATGACTAAGGACAGATTACGAAACTCCACTTTATCCTGAATTACAGCATGGGTACCAAGTACCACATTTGCTTCCCCATTAGCTAAAGCTCTATAAACTTCTTTTTTAGCGGATGCTGATTGAGAACCGGTTAGCATGACCGGCCTAAAGGGTAAAGCGTATTTTTTAGTCAGTTCTATTAATGATTCATAATGCTGTCTGGCCAGCACTTCCGTGGGTGCCATCATAGCTGCCTGGTAGCCATTACTAACACATAGTAGTAAAGCCCAAAAGGCAACGATCGTTTTACCGGACCCCACATCTCCCTGTATCAGACGGCTCATCACGGATTCACCGGTCATATCTAATTTGATTTCATCAATCACCTTTAATTGTGCCCCGGTCAGTCGGTAAGGCAATTTTTCTATAAACCTGGTGCTTTCAGCTGTTTCAATCATAGGATTTTGGTTCATCTCTTGTTCTACAGCTGTTTTTGATTTACGAAGCATTAGGATAAAGAAAAAGAATTCATTAAATACAAGTCTTTTTCGCGCATTCAACAATTCTTCGTTGGTATTGGGAAAATGTATGGCTTGTAACGCCAGTCCAAAATCCATTAACTTTTCATGATCTATCATTTTTTTTGGCAGAATTTCTTCTGGCATTTCACAATGTTCCAATATCTGTTTTACTGCTTTTCCAATGGTTTGACTGGTAAGTCCCTTTGTAAGTGAATAATGCGGCTGTATGGAAGACATTAACTTCTGATATTCTTCTTCTTTATACATGCGCGGCTGTTCCATGAAAAACAGGGAACCACCCTTTGAGATGTCCCCTTTTGCTAACACCATTCCTCTAAATAGATAGAAATGACCTGGCTTTAAGACATTCACTAAATATGGCATATTAAAAAACTTCATTTGTATGGAGCCTGTTGCATCCTTGACTATCGCAGTCAATATTGAAAGATTTTTAACATGTACTACTTTTGGTGTCGCGGTCAATGTGCCCCTTATGGTATGAATGTTTCCTGCAGAAATCTCACTTATAAAAACAGGCTCACTGAAAGTCTCATAATCTCTTGGAAAATAAAACAACAGATCACGTATGGTTTGGATATGCAATTTATGAAAAAGAGCGGCGGATTTCTCCCCCACTCCTTTTAATGTGGTAATATCTGATTGCAAATTCATAAGACCCTCATTCTGCGTTATTCAGCAGATACAACATAATAATAAATTGGCTGACCTCCATACTGCAATTCTACATCACAGCTTGGATAGCGATCAGAAACAGACTGCCTGATTGCTTCGGCATCTTCTTCTTTTACATCCTTTCCGTAATAAATGCTGATCAATTCTAGATCGTCACTCATCATGGCATCTACCATACCTAATGTAATCTCGGTTAAGTCGGCACCCACAGTCAGAATACCTGCATCGCCAATACCCATAAAATCACCTTGCTTAATTACTTTGTCATCAATTTGGGTATCTCGTACTGCATAAGTAACTTCACCGGTTTTAACATGTAAAGTCTCGTCTGTCATAACCTGAATACTCTCTTCAACAGATAAATCAGGAACAAAATTTATGATTGCAGTAATTCCCTGTGGTACTGTCTTTGTTGGTATCACGATAATCTTCTTATCCTCTACAAGACTACAGGCCTGATTTGCTGCCAAAATAACATTTTTGTTATTGGGTAAAATGTATACGGTATCTGCATTTACTTTATCAATAGCATCCAGCATGTCAGCGGTGGAAGGATTCATGGTCTGCCCACCTTCAATAATATAATCAACACCAAGTCCTTTGAAAATCTCATTCAAACCATCTCCGATAGAGACAGCAACAAAACCTGAGGCTTTTCGTTCAGCTACCCGTACTTCCTCTTCTTGTAAAGCATTATGTTCTGCTTTTTGCTTTTCCGCTTCTTTGAAAAGCTTTTCCTGATGTTCTAAGCGCATATTATCAATCTTCATATTGGATAATTCGCCATATTTTAATGCTCTCTGTATCGCCAACCCTGGATCATTGGTATGGACATGTATTTTTACAACGCCATCATCTGCTACACAAACAATGGAATCCCCGATTGATTCCAAAAATTCTTTAAAATCAATTTCTTGCTTGATATTAAAAGTCTTGCTTAACAGAATAATGAATTCTGTACAATATCCAAACTTAATATCATATTCTTCCTGAGCTTCGATTCTTATTCCAGAATTTACAGGAGTGGTATCTAAAATAGTATAATCAATCTCTTTGCCAAGGAATGCATCAAAGCCACCGGAAAGGATTTCAACAAGTCCTTGCCCACCGGAATCTACAACACCTGCCTGTTTTAAAACAGGTAACAATTCAGGAGTCTGGCTTAGTACATAACGAGCATGCTCAATCACATCATGTAAAAATGTCTCTAAATCTTCTGTTCCATCTTCTGCTAATTCCTTCGCTTTCTCTGCAACTCCTCTGGCAACAGTGAGAATTGTGCCTTCTTTGGGCTTCATGACCGCTTTATATGCTGTTTCCACAGCCTTATCCAATGCACCGGTTAATAAACTGATATCAATAAGCTCTGCTTCTTTTATACTTTTTGTAAAACCTCTTAATAGCTGAGATAAAATAACACCTGAGTTACCTCTTGCTCCACGAAGGGAACCACTTGAAATTGCTTTGCATAAAGAATCCATATCCAGATTCTCTCCTAAGGCAGATACTTCCTTAGCGGCGGACATTATGGTTAATGTCATATTCGTACCTGTATCTCCATCTGGCACCGGAAATACATTCAATTCATTGATCCATTCTTTTTTGGATTCCAGATTATTTGCACCGGCTAAGAACATTTTGGCAAGCATCTTAGCGTCGATCGTATTTAAAGTCACAGTAAATCCTCCTTAATCAATCACTCTCACACCTTCGACAAAGATGTTTATTTTTTCTATTTCAATACCGGTAAATTCTTCCACCTTATATTTTACATTATCTACCAGATTATCAGATACAGCCAGAATACTTACTCCGTAAGCAACAATAACATGAAAATCCAATGTTAGTCTATTATAGTTAATGGAAACAACTATTCCTCTTGTAAGATTATCCATTTTAAGTAGTTTTGCAAGACCATCTTTTGCTGAAAAGCCTGCCATACCTACAATGCCAAAGCACTCAACAGCAACACTTCCCGCATATTGTGCTATGACTTCATTGTCAATTGTAATATTACCCATATGGGTGTTCATAGAAGAACCTTTCATGTAAAACCTCCTTCTTGGCTGCTATCGTCAGAACGATTGCATCACATATATATGGTATTATAACTTCTTTTATATAAAAATGAAACAAAAAAATGAAAAATTCAAAAAACTTACTTTTTTACTTGCATTTCAAATGTTTTTCTGTTAATATATCAATGTTGTAAGTCTATATATAAATGATGCGTAAGCATTTTGAGGAGGTGTCAAGATGGCTAAATGTGATATTTGTGGTAAAGGCGTTCATTTCGGTAATAGCGTAAGCCATTCTCATAGAAGATCAAACAAAATTTGGAATTCCAATGTAAGAAACGTTAAATGTAATGTTAACGGAGCTTCCAAGAGAATGCATGTATGTACAAATTGCTTAAAATCTGGAGTTGTTGAACGTGCATAATCAAAATAAAAAGACAATATAGAAGACGGTGTGCTTTTGCTCACCGTCTTTTTATTATAAGTTGATTGCATTTTTTCAGCTATCTTACTCTACTTTTTTTCTCTTTTCATATTCCTTATTGATCCTCTGAACCAGTTCCGCATCTCCAAACAGATTATCCGGATGAAAAATCTTCATTAGGTCCTTATATCGCTTTCTTAATGCAAGAGGATTGGATGTTCTTCTGAAGAGAACTGACACTGTATCATCAGTAGTAACTGTATTTTCTCTTTCCCAAAGCTCTCTATCCAACTCAAACCTGTAACGTTCCTTTTCTAGTTGAATACGATCATAATCCAAATTTTTATAGCCATCTTTCAAAATCTGCATTTTTTTATCAAAAAAGAGAGTATCATCCTTTAATCTTTTTTGCTCTAACACGATTCTATGATTGAGCATATCCATTTCTGTACGAAACTGTGCACGTTCACGTATCAGCTTATCCTTTGCTTCCATAATCTCTTTTTTTTCATTTTCAAGCCTGATATTTTCTTTAAAAAGAAACAATTTTAAGTCTTTTAAATTCTGGTCACTTTGTGACCCTAGGATGGCTTCAATGTCAATCATCGTATCCTCTCCCATGTACAATTCATCATTTGCAATTGTCGTAGCAGTTATATCCAATAAAAATAAGCAGTGCAATAATGATGATTCCCACAAAGTCATTGTGTAAGAAAAGCATGATAAGCATGCCTAATGCTACAAAGAATGCAAGTAACCCTACTAATTTTTTTCTGTCCATGGCACACCTAAAGAATCTGCTTTCTCTATATTCTATGCAGATTTATTCAAAGATGTACTTTAATCAGCTTTTTTTTCAGGAAATGCAATCTCTACAGCTTCTGAATCAGGAATCGTACCTTCTTTCTTTGTGGAAAATTTATCAACCAGATCAGGAATCATATCTAGTATCTTTGTAATCATATCCTGGTTTTTAATGTTTACCAGTTTAGTAGATCCATTTTTTCCAATCACTAGTACGGCACTTGGAGTCATTTTTCCGCCAAGACCGCCACCACCATTCTGTGATTTCTTATTTCCGTTTGAACCTGCGCTGGCACCAACTCCAAAAGATACGTCTACAAGTGGTAATATGATGGTATCACCGATTTGGGTAGCTTCCCCTATTACTGTTTTAGTAGAAAGTACGGTATCCATTCCCTTTAATAATGATTCGACTACACCAGTGAATTGATTATTCTCTGACATTGTTATTCCTCCCTTTTCAGTTGTTTGACAAAAATCCATAACTGCTTATCAAAATACACTTTTGCTGCCTGTATCAGTATGGTCATAAATGTAATATGTCCTCTGGCATTAACACAACCATTACAGATAGGCTGATCAAAATCCGCGGTCATATTTACATGATTACCTAATACCGGAAGCAGTATTCCGTATAAACCGCAGAGATACCCAGTAGTATCCGGAGAACCTGTACCAACTACAATCTCTGCATCGAAATGCTTTGGCATTATTTTTTTTAGGATAACCAAAATTCTGTCTTTCAATCTTCTATACAACGCTTGATTAGCAGGCTCTGTAAGAATATCCTTATAATATGTTATATTCTGGATAATATGCTTAATCTTATCATATAACCTCTTTATTGTGTAGTATATCTTTTCAAATTTATGACGAATCCATTGTATGGGATGACGCAAAAGTGTATCCCTTGAATCATCCCTTGAATCATCTTCCATATGTTCCTCATAAACAGATTTTGGTATGTCTTTCTGTATACTTTTGTTTTCTATTTCATAATCTACTATTTTATCATGTTCAATGTTATCTTTTTCGTCATTCATTATGTTACTTGTTCTTTGCTTATCGGAAACTTTGTTTTCTTTGGACTTCAAGGGTATACCAAACACGCGAATTTCCATACAACCGGGATCCGGATAGGAAAATCTTGCTGTGATGATATGAAAAAGATAAGATATTTTGAAGTTGAAATGTATCTCGTTTACTTGCTTACTGCCACTAATCCGATAACGTAATGGACACAATAGAACAAGTAATAACAGTAATATGAACAATCCTAAGATACATAAAATAATAATTCCTATAATCGCTAGTATGTGTAGTATAATGTGTAGCATATGAATATTTATCCTTCAATTGGTTTCTTTTCCTGGTTGGAACCTTTATTTAGTGTTTCTTCACAGAAAAGATATTCTTTTAAATTACAGTTACCGCTATGCAGATAGCATTCTTCGGCAATTTGTTTGATTATGTCTACAGCTTCATCATAATCAGAGGCAATACCGATTACATAGATAGGATTTTTCTTAAAATATTTCTGCGATAAATAACAGGCTTTATAGATTTCTAATTGGTCTGAGGGATTCCTCGATAAAATAATAACATAAAATTGTAAAACCTTAGACTGCTTTTTCAACTTATGTAATAACTTATCTGGATTATTCACCATTTTACCAATATATAAACGTGGATACAGTTCCATAGCAGTCTCCTTTAACAAATATATCCATATTGCATATCATATCATATTATTTATTTTTTCCAAAGTAAAATATTGACATATGCTATGATTATTTTGTACTATTCTATATATAACAATATTTATGCATTATGTGCAGAAATCATTGAGGGGAGGATACAAATGAAAACAATTGCCAGAATGGCTTTGGAGCCTGGTATGGTACTTTCTGAGGATGTTCTGAGTGCCAAGGGTGAAATCATTGTGCCGGCTAAGTCTGAGGTAAATGATTCTGTGATTTCCAAACTTACAAGATATTCTATTATGGTTGTTTCCATAATGGAAGAAATTGATTATGCTACTACTCATTTTGAAAAGATCAGGCTTTCTGATGGCTTTAGATTATTTGAAGAAAGTTATCAGACCTACTTTCCCCTGTATAAAGATATGATGAATAATTTGGTTGAAAACAGTGTTCCGGTGGATACCGACGAACTAATGGATATCTACCATAAACTGACAGATCCTATTAGTTCCAATAAAACAAGACTGGATTATCTATATAATATGATTTCTAATGAGGATGAATTAACCCATACGCATTGTTTTAATTCCGCTTTGATTGCCGGAGTGTTCGCCGATTGGTTGGGGATGAAGAATGATGAAAAAAATCTTTTGATTCTTTGTGCTTTCTTCTATGATATTGGAAAGCTCAAACTTCCTAACGAATTGTTATGGAAATCCGAAAAGCTAAATGATGAGGAATTCGCGCAGATCAGGACGCATCCCCTCTTAGGTTATGATATCGTCAAAAATCAAACCAACCTAGACCCGCATGTGTTAAAATGTGTAGTTATGCATCATGAGCGTTGTGATGGTCAAGGATATCCCTCCAAACTGCAAATGCAGCAAATTGATTTCTATGCAAGACACATAACCATTATAGATGCTTATGAGGCAATGACCTCTCCCAGGGTTTACAGGCAGTCTCTAACACCTCTTAAAGTTGTAGAAAGATTTGATAAAACCGGTATGCTGCAATATGATTATGATATTCTTCATCCCATCGTAACAAGAATTGCTGATTCCCAGATAGGCCTGACAGTAAAACTAAATGATGATTCCTTTTGGGATATCTTTTTAATTAATCAGCTTTGTTTATCAAGACCGGTGTTAAAAAACTATATAGATGAAAAAAAGGAGTATGAATTCCTGGATTTAATGAAAAGGCCTGATTTAGAGATTATGGCAATTTATTAGTACATAAAAAGACATATCGTTATGATATGTCTTTTTTGCACTAATACTTCTTGTTACCCCAAATATTAATTTTTTTCAATTCCAAATATTCACTATACGCTTTCTCTAAAATCTGCTTTTCATTAGCAAACTTCAGCAGATGATAAGCTTCATGATATTTGTAAAAACCAGAATCAACAAAATATTCTTCACGTTGTGGTTTGCTATAATAGCTATCCGCCATCATCAAATACCAATGGACTTCCTTATCGACAACATCTTCAGGTATATTAAATGTGTATTCACTTTTTCCTACATATTTAATAATAGTCGCCTTTGCTCCAGATTCCTCCAGCACTTCTCTTAATGCTGTATCAATAAAATCTTCGCCTTCTTCCACCGTTCCCTTGGGCAAAACCCATCCTTCGTATTTGTTTTTATAATTTTTATACAAAAGGAGTACTTTTCCCCGGAAAATAAC
>DATERV010000124.1:0-31299 GCA_035271185.1 Lachnospiraceae bacterium
TCATACAAATTCATTATTTAATAATCAAATTTAGGAGGTAATTGCTACGATTCAGACTCAGTTAATCAATGAAAGAAATGAGATTTTAAAACAAATCAAATCACTTCATGAGAAAATAAAGGAACTACCGGAAGGAGAGCTGTTATGCATTAAAAATCGAAGTTATGTTAAATGGCTGCTAAGCAATGGCGCCAAACCAATTTATATACCCAAAGAAAATCGTGAGCTTGCAGAGTCATTAGCTATCAAAAAATATTATTCATTACAGGTTGAAGAATTGCTTCAGGAGGTTAATATACTTGAAATTTGTATAAGAAGCTATGACAAACATAAGATAAAATCATCGACTCTTTTAGAAGATTCATCACGTTACAAGGAACTCCTTAAATCTCATTTTCAATCTTATCAAAACATTTCTAGGGAATGGTTAGCAACAGAATATATTCAAAACACCAAACATCCGGAACATCTCATTCATAAAACTCTTTCTGGTCACAATGTCAGATCAAAATCAGAGGTAATCATATCAAATGCACTATTTACTCAGAAAATTCCCTATCGATACGAATGCGAATTGCGATTAGATGATATTTCATTCTATCCTGATTTTACAATCATTCATCCCAAGAACCATAGAATATTTTATTGGGAGCATTTTGGTATGATGAGTAATTCCGCTTATCGTGACAGTGCATTCAATAAATTAAAGATTTATGGAGATCACAATATTATTCCTTCTATCAATCTGATTACGACTTATGAAACGCAAACAAATCCAATCAATTCCAAAAAGGTGCATCATATCATTGAAGAATACTTCTTATGATAAATCCACTATCATTCCGCCACCTGTTTCTATTTTCTAAATATGAGAATTTCACTGTTCATATGGACACGATTTAAGCTTTTTTGTTGATTTGTTTCCAAAACGAGTTCATACGAAGTGGTTTTGAACAAAATATGCTTAATTTAATGCAATTTTGATGAGTTTTGGTCAAAAATAAGTCAGTAAGGGTCTTTTTTTGGAAAATAGGATTATTCTTAGTCAAGCTTAGCATTATTAAATAAGCGAATCTATTCCATAAACTACTGGTTTATAAAAATAAACCTTGACACATAAGGTTTAAAAGCAACTATTCACTTGGTGATATTGAGTTACATTGATCTTGACCAAGATGTAGATGAAACTACCGAGAATCCTTAAACAAGCGAAGGTTGAAAAAAAGTTTTTATTGTAGTATTATACTTATGCTGTGCATTTATGTGAAGCAACAAGAAATGAAGCAACAAGAAATGAAGCAAGAAAAAATGAAGTAAGAAAATATGAAGTAAGAAAATATGAAGTAAGAAGATATGAAGTTAAATATGATATAGTGAATTACTTGAAAATACAAGGAATTATGAGGAGAATATACAAATATGAAACTAGGAATTGTAGGTTTACCAAATGTGGGCAAGAGTACCTTGTTCAATTCCCTAACAAAGGCAGGTGCAGAGTCTGCAAATTATCCATTCTGTACCATTGACCCCAATGTAGGTATTGTAGCAGTACCAGATGAAAGGTTACAGCTTTTAGGAGATATGTATCACTCAAAAAAAGTAACACCGGCAGCGATTGAGTTTGTGGATATTGCAGGTCTGGTAAAGGGTGCTTCCAAAGGAGAAGGGCTGGGTAACCAGTTCTTAGGCAATATCAGAGAGGTAGATGCCATTGTTCATGTGGTACGCTGCTTTGAGGATACCAATGTAATCCATGTGGATGGCAGTGTGGATCCTATGAGGGATATTGAGACCATAAACCTGGAACTGATTTTTTCTGACCTAGAGGTGTTGGAAAGAAGGATGTCAAAAACCGGAAAAGCTGCTCGGATGGATAAGTCACAGGGAAAAGAGTTTGCCCTACAGGAGAAGCTGAAGGCTCATCTGGAATCCGGTAAACTGGCAATCAGCTACGTAACCGAAGATGAGGATGAACTGGGATGGCTTCAGGAGTATAATCTGCTCACTTATAAACCGGTGATTTTCGCAGCCAATGTAGCAGAAGAGGATTTGGCTGATGATGGCGTTTCCAATGACTACGTTCAGATGGTAAGAGAATTTGCTGAAAAAGAAGGCAGTGAGGTATTTGTGATCTGTGCCCAGATCGAGCAGGAAATTGCGGAATTGGATGATGATGAAAAGGCCATGTTCTTAGAAGACCTTGGACTAAAGGAATCAGGGCTGGATAAACTGATAAAGTCAAGTTATCACTTGCTTGGACTGATCAGCTTCTTAACTTCGGGAGAAGATGAAACCCGTGCCTGGACAATCAAGGTTGGTACAAAGGCACCTCAGGCAGCCGGTAAAATTCATACCGATTTTGAGAGAGGGTTTATTAAAGCAGAGGTTGTAAACTATAAGAATCTGTTAGAACAGGGTTCCCTGTCTGCCGCAAGAGAAAAGGGTATGGTAGGAATGGAAGGAAAAGATTACGTGGTAAAAGATGGAGATGTAATCTTGTTCAGATTCAATGTATAAGGAATCATTAGGATGTATGAAGATATTAATTTTATTGTGACGTTTGAAACTGCATAAAGCTGACCTACATAAGGTAGGCATAAAAAAGGCTGGTACAAGATATTGTACCAGCCTTTTTTGTTCGTATTATTTTGAACGAATTACTTGATTTTACTTGATAAATGGACTACTTTAGTATAAAATCATATTAAAAGTGGTGGAAAGTGGTGGCAAGTGGATGAAAGTGGTAATTCACAATGGCATTTTCCGTGGCAGACCATTTTAAAAAGGCTGGTGATTGCAATGTTCATGGGTGAATACAATCATACGATAGACGCTAAGAGCAGGTTGATCATTCCTTCTAAGTTCCGCGAGATCCTCGGAGAGGAGTTCGTGGTGACAAAAGGACTTGATGGCTGCTTATTTGTATTCGATAGCACCGAATGGACTGCTTTTGAAGAAAAGCTGCGAAAACTGCCTTCCCTTACCAATCCTGATGTTCGTAAGTTTGTACGTTTTTTTATGGCAGGTGCAACTGCTGTTGATTTGGACAAGCAAGGACGTATATTGATTCCCAATAGCTTGAAGGATTTTGCTGGATTGGACAAGGATGTAGTACTAATAGGCGTAGGAAGCAGAATGGAAATCTGGAGTAAGGAAAGATATGAAGGAACAGTTACTTATGATGATATGGAAGAAGTTGCACTACATCTGTCTGATTTAGGATTAGGTATTTAATCTGCAGGGAAAGGGATAAGGATGGCATTTAAGCATTATTCAGTACTATTGGAGGAGACAATTGGAAACTTGAATATTAAGCCGAATGGCATCTATGTAGATGGTACCCTGGGCGGTGGCGGGCATTCTCTGGAGATTGCCAGACATTTGTCTGCAAATGGCAGATTGTACGGCATAGATCAAGATGACGCAGCAATTCAGGCAGCTTCGGAAAGACTTTCAGAGTATAAAAATAAAGTTACTTTTATTCGTAATAATTACTGTAATATGCAATCGGCTCTTTTAGATCATGGAGTAGATCAGGTGGACGGCATCATCTTGGATCTGGGAGTATCCTCTTATCAGTTGGACACAGAGGATAGAGGTTTTTCATACCGCTATGATGCACCATTGGACATGCGTATGGATAGACGCCAGACCCTTACTGCAAAGGAAATTATAAATACGTATCCGGAAATGGAGATATACCGGATCATCAGAGATTTTGGCGAAGACCAGTTTGCCAAAAATATAGCAAAACATATTGTACAGGCAAGAACACAAAAAGAAATTGAAACAACCGGTGAACTAAATGAAATTATTAAGGCATCAATACCGGCAAAAATGAGACAGAATGGACATCCATCAAAAAAAACCTTCCAAGCGATCAGAATTGCTTGCAATAGAGAGTTGGATGTGCTGCAGAATTCATTGGATATGATGATCGAGTTGCTAAACCCAGGTGGTAGGATTTGTATTATTACATTTCATTCTCTGGAAGACAGAATTGTTAAGACAACTTTTAGAAGACAGGAAAATCCATGTACCTGTCCACCGGCATTTCCAATTTGTGTATGTGGAAAAAAAGCAAAGGGTGTGGTGATTACCAGAAAACCAATTTTACCATCCCTTAAAGAACTAGAGGAGAACAGCAGATCAAAAAGCGCAAAATTAAGAGTATTTGAAAAGAAATGAGGGATTGGTTATGGCAAGAAGTCAAGGAAGACAAACGCTTAACTATATAGAGGGAAACACCGCAAGAAGGCTAGAAGTGCGCAGAGCTATTGAGGAAGAACCTAGACGGCAGCTTAGTGTGGAGACAAGGAAAAATCGTGAAAAAGCATATCACATGAATCTTGGTTATGTTGCTTTTTTAATTTTTGCAATGATGATAGCAGGTTATGTTCTGATCGGATATATTCAGGTACAAGCTGATATGACTTCACAGGTAGAAACAATTGCTTCCCTGGAGAGCCAGCTGAATAACCTAAAGCTTACCAATGATGAGGAACTTACCCGTATTAACAGCAGTATTGATTTGGAAGAAATCAAGAGAATTGCCATTGGAGAACTGGGCATGGTCTATGCAACCGAAGGACAGATTGTACAGTATACGAATGAAGGCAGTGACTATGTAAGGCAGATGGAAGATATTCCACAACAGTAATCAACAAAGCGGGTGTCTACAGTGAACAAAAAGAATGATAAAGATGTGAATCGTAATCTGACAGAGGATAAAAGGAGCCAGAAGACTGGCAAGAAATTCACCATCAAGATGCAGAAGAAACTTGTGGTGCTTTTTTGCCTTGTCTTACTGGCTTTTGCAGGCTTAAGTATCAGGCTAATGTGGATTAGTCGTGAAAAAGGTGATCAGTACAGTAAACAGGTTTTGTCCCAGCAAAAATATGATAGTATAACCCTTCCCTTTCGCAGGGGAGATATATTGGACCAAAATGGAACCAGCTTAGCGGTCAGTGAAAAAGTGTATAATCTGGTCATAGATTCTAAGATTATGCTAGGAAAAGACGGTACTTATTTAGAACCTACACTTAGTGCATTAAGTATGTGTTTCCCTGATCTTGATATCACAGCTGTCAGAACATATGTAGAAAGCCATACTACAAACAGCTATTATGTTCCGCTTAAGAAGCTTGCATACAATCAAATCAGCGATTTTTTAAAAATACAGAATGATAAAGGGAAAGATGAAGCCGGAAATCTGAAACCGGGCAATTTTATCAAAGGAATCTGGTTTGAAGAAGAGTATAAGAGAACCTATCCCAATGGCACTCTTGCCTGTGATGCAATTGGTTTCACCACTTCTGATGGTACCGGTATGTATGGACTGGAAGAGTACTATAATGATATCCTGAATGGATCAACGGGAAGAGAATACGGATATCTGAACGGAGATTCCAGCTTAGAGAGAACCACCAAGCCTGCAACAGATGGAAATACGCTGGTCAGTACGCTGGATGTGAACATACAAAGTACTGTAGAGAAATATATAAAGGAGTTTAGTGACGAATACACGAATAACTATACAGAGGGACCTTGTGCAAGCAATGTAGGCTGTATTGTAATGGAAGTGAACACAGGGAACATACTGGCAATGGCCAGTTATCCTGTTTTTGATTTAAATACGCCTTTTGATCTCAGCACCTATTATTCAGATGATGAAGTAGCTGCAATGAAAGAGAATGATACCTATTATGATACCCTCAATTCTTACTGGAGAAATTATTGTATCTCTGATACCTTCGAACCCGGTTCCACCTATAAACCGTTTACGGTTGCTATGGGACTGGAAACAGGAATTCTACATGGAAATGAAACGTATGAGTGTAACGGCTTTCTAGAGATAGGTGGACATAAAATAAAGTGTCACAATCGGTATGGAGATGGAATTGTCTCAATCAAAAAATCCATTTCCAGCTCCTGCAATGTGGCCTTAATGAAAATGGCTTCAGCAATCGGCACAGATACCTTTGCTGAATATCAGAAAAATTTCAGCTTTGGTTTAAAAAGCGGCATAGATTTAGCAGGAGAAGCAAGAACGGCGGAGCTATTGTACCCTGCTGATAAAATGGGAAGCACTGATTTGGCAATAGGATCTTTTGGACAGGGCTTTAACGTGACCATGATTCAAATGATTTCAGGGTTCAGTTCCTTGGTTAATGGAGGTTATTACTATGAACCTCATTTGGTTAGTCAGATTCGCACAACAGGTGGAGCAATTGTGGAAAACATAGAACCCAGAGTGTTGAAGCAGACCATATCAGAGTCCACATCAAGTCTGATCAGAGAATACTGCCAAGCAGTCTGCGACCCTGATGTTCCAGGAAATACAGGAAAGACCGCAAGACCTGCAGGTTATGCCATAGGTGGAAAAACCGGTACTGCAGAAACTCTTCCTCGTGGAAATAAGGAGTATGTAGTATCCTTTATAGGTTATGCCCCTGCAGATAATCCTCAGATTGCTATCTATGTTGTGATTGACAGACCCAATATGCAGAAACAAGACCTGGGAACAAGATGTGCAACAGGGATCGCCAGAGATGTTATGTCAGAGGTACTTCCCTATATGGGAATATTCATGACAGAAGAGTTAAGCGAGAAGGAAGTTCAGGAACTGGCCGAAAAGAAACTGGAAGATACCACAAAATACGCTCAGACTGTCAGTGATGGAAATACAGATTTGGAGGAGCCCTCTGATGATACAGTTTCAGGTGGAATCAGTACGGAACCAGCATGGAAGAATTTTGCCACTGACCCTGCTACTGGTTATCTCATAGATCCTGCTACCGGAGAATTATTAGATCCAGAAACAGGAGATTCGATGGAAGGAAATTATGTAACCATTCCGGAATAGTTACATCAGATAAAATCATAACCTCATAAAGAAGGGAATAGAGTATATCAATACCTTTTTTATGAGGTTTTCATGTTAGAGAATGGAAATAGGACATTTCATAGAAAAAAAACGACTGTAGTCTTTTTTGCTTGTACTATCATATTAGTTTTACTTTTTTTCAGGCTGGTTTACCTGATGATTGCACGAGCTGATTATTATTCTGCCAAAGCAGTAGAACTGCACGAAAGAGAGAGAAGCATTAAGGCTGCCCGAGGCAGAATCCTAGATTGTAACGGTGAAGTGATTGCTGATAATAAGGCAGTTTGTACAATTTCAGTGATTCACAGCCAGATTAACGATCCCGAAGGCATCATTGCAGCGTTGTGCAACGAATTGGATCTTTCTGAGGAATATGTCAGAAAAAGGGTGGAAAAGAATTCATCCATAGAAAGAATTAAAAGCAATGTAGACAAAAAGACCGGAGATAAAATCAGGGAACTTGACTTAGCAGGTGTAAAAGTAGATGAAGATTATAAGCGCTACTATCCATATGGCAGCCTGGCCTCAAAGGTGTTAGGGTTCACGGGAAGTGATAACCAAGGAATTATTGGATTAGAGGTGATCTATGAGGATTATCTGGAAGGCAAGAAGGGAACCATTCTTACCGTAACTGATGCTAAGGGTATAGAAATTGAAGAAGCAGGGGAGAGCAGAATTGAACCCATAAGCGGTGGAGACTTACATATCAGTATGGATATAAACATACAAAGCTTTGCCACCCAGCTTGCCAATCAGGCGTTGGAAACAAAGGAAGCAAACAGCGTATCCATTATTGTGATGAACGCACAAAATGGGGAGATACTTGCTATGGTAAATGTGCCGGAGTTCGATTTGAATAACCCTTATGAATTGACGGGAATTGACACAGCAAGTTATTCATCTGAAGAGAAACAGAATTTATTAAACGCAATGTGGAGAAACGGTTGTATCAATGATACCTATGAGCCGGGATCCATTTTTAAAATTGTCACTGCGGCGGCGGGATTGGAATCAGGGGTAGTAACTCCTGAAAGCACTTTTTCCTGCCCGGGTTATATTATTGTAGAGGACAGAAAAATCCGGTGCCATAAAGTAGGGGGACATGGAGCAGAGGATTTTGTGAAAGGTACTATGAATTCCTGCAATCCCGTTTTTATTACAGTGGGGCTAAGGGTAGGCGCAGAGAGGTTCTATGGGTATTTTGAACAGTTTGGACTCCTGAAAAAAACTGGAGTTGATCTGCCCGGAGAAGCCGGAACCATTATGCATAAGGTAAAGGATATTGGAGAAGTGGAATTGGCTACTATTTCCTTTGGTCAATCCTTTCAAGTAACACCTATTCAACTTTTAACGACAGCTGCTTCCATTGTAAACGGAGGCAGGCGTATCACACCTCATCTTGGAGTAGAGGTAACGGACGGGCAGGGAAGATTACTGGAAAAGCTGACCTATCCGGTTACAAATGGAATTGTTTCAGAAGAAACTTCAGCTATCATGAGAGAGATTTTGGAAAAAGTGGTTAGTGAGGGTGGTGGAAAAAATGGAGCTATTGAAGGGGTCAGGATTGGTGGAAAAACAGCAACCAGTGAGACCCTACCCCGAGGAACCGGAAAGTATATCTCCTCTTTTTTGGGATTTGCACCGGCAGATAATCCACAGATTATAGCGATTGCTATTATTAATCATCCCAAGGGAACCTATTATGGTGGACTCATTGCTGCGCCTATCATACGTCAGCTTTTTGAAAATATTCTTCCTTATTTGGGTATAATGGATTATAATAGTGATGGCAATTCTTAAGGAGTACAGGAGTTATGAACAACGCGAATATAATGCCGGTGATCATCTCATTTATCATCAGTGTGTTATCGGGACCGATTGTTATCCCCTTCCTAAAGAGATTGAAAGTGGGGCAGACTGTCAGAGACGATGGTCCGCAGACTCATTTAAAAAAGAATGGAACACCTACGATGGGAGGAATCCTAATTCTGTTTGCCATTGTAGTGACTTCTCTTTTTTATGTAAAAGACTTTCCTAAGATCATTCCCATATTATTTCTGACTATGGGATTCGGTTTAGTTGGTTTTTTAGACGACTATATTAAGGTGGTATTGAAAAGATCCATGGGCTTAAGCCCTATGCAAAAAATACTTTTACAGTTTCTGGTTACCGGAATCTATACTTTTTATCTGGTGAATTATACGGGAACAAGTCTGGCGATGGAAATCCCTTTTTTAGACAAAAGAATTGACTTTGGATTTTTAAATATCCCTATCTTGTTTTTTATTGTCATAGCAACAGTAAATGGTACTAATTTCACCGATGGGCTGGATGGACTGGCGAGCAGTGTAACAGTGATTGTAGCTACTTTTTTTACAGTAGTGGCCATAGGTACAGAAAGTGGAATTGAACCTATCACCTGTGCAGTTGTAGGAGCCCTTTTAGGGTTTCTGTTATTCAATGTACATCCTGCAAGCGTATTTATGGGTGATACAGGTTCTCTGGCACTGGGGGGATTTGTGGCAGCGAGTGCCTACACTTTGAAACTACCGTTGTTTATCCCCATAGTGGGATTCATATACCTGATTGAGGTGGTTTCTGTTATGATTCAAGTAGTATACTTTAAGGCTACCGGCGGTAAACGGTTATTCAGGATGGCACCCATTCATCATCATTTTGAGTTGGGAGGTTGGTCTGAAGCTAAGGTGGTAGCTGTATTTTCCATTTTAACAGCAGTACTTTGTCTGTTTGCAATGATGGGATTATAGACTTAGGAGGCAGAAATGATTTTAAAGGATAAAAATGTGCTAGTGGTAGGTTCCGGTAAAAGCGGTGTAGCAGCTGTAAGACTATTAAGGGAAGTATGCGCTTATCCGGTGTTGTTTGATAGTAATGAAAAGCTAAGCACAGAAGAGCTGCATGATAAACTAGAGGATCATGGTACCACACCTGTGTTTGTATCAACTCTTCCGAAGGAAGTGGAAGAGGGCATAGACATAGTGGTTTTAAGCCCGGGAGTACCAGTGGATTTGCCTTTTGTGGAGGCTTTTTCTAAAAGGAGCATTCCCATTATCGGTGAGATTGAGCTGGGTTACTTAGTGGAAAAGGGAAAAGTAGTTGCTATTACCGGAACAAACGGTAAGACAACTACCACAACTTTAGTGGGCGAGATTATGAAAGCTGATTATGAGCAGGTTTTTGTTGTGGGAAACATTGGAAATCCTTATACCTTAGAAGTAATGAAAACTTCTTCAAAATCCCTAACAGTAGCAGAAGTAAGCAGCTTTCAGCTTGAGACAGCAAAAAGCTTTCATCCCACTGTTTCAGCCATACTGAATATTACACCGGATCATCTGAATAGACATCATACCATGGAAAATTATGTGACTGTAAAAGAATCCATAGCAAAAAATCAGACCAAAGAAAATGTCTGTGTACTGAATTATGAGGATGGTTATCTGAGGGATTACGCAGAGAACTGTCCTGCAAAAGTAGTATTCTTTTCCTCAGTACATATACTGGAGAATGGTTTTTTCTTTCAAGGGGATACCATTTACCGTGCAAAAGATGGTAAGATGAATGCAATACTGAATGTGAATACAGACATGAGCCTGGTAGGACAGTGCAATATAGAAAATGTTATGGCAGCACTTGCCATTGCGGAAAGCATGAATGTACCCTTAGAAGTTACCCTTAAGGTAATAAAGAGATTTAGAGCAGTTGAACATAGAATTGAATTTGTAGCTGAAAAGGGTGGTGTAGTCTATTATAATGATTCTAAAGGAACCAATCCAGATGCTGCCATACAGGGAATCAGAGCCATGTCAAGGAAAACTGTGCTGATTGGAGGCGGTTATGACAAAGGAAGCGAGTTTGACGACTGGATAGCTGCCTTTGGTGATAAGGTGAAGTGTCTGGTATTATTGGGGCAGACTAAAGATAAAATAGCTGAATGTGCCAGAAAGCACGGATTTACCAACATCAAGATGGCGGATACGTTTGATGAGGCCTTTTCTATCTGTGTGGAAACAGCCAAGAGTGGTGATGCCGTATTACTTTCCCCCGCATGTGCCAGCTGGGGAATGTTCCCAAACTTTGAGGAACGGGGCAGAATATTTAAAGAGTTAGTAAATACGCTGAAGGAGTGACGAGGTGCTAAAAAGAAGAAAAAAACGAGGACAATCTGAATATTTCTTCGACTACAGTCTGCTGTTCATTGTATTGTTTTTACTGGGCTTTGGCCTGGTAATGCTGTACTCAACAAGTTCCTATGAAGCAGCACAGAATTATGGTAGTTCTACATATTATCTGATGAAGCAGCTGAAAGCTACTATATTGGGTTTGATAGGTATGATAATCGTTGCGAATATCCCTTATCATTTCTGGGAAAAGTTTTATGGTCTTGGTTATGTAGCATCAATCGGATTGTTATTGCTCATTATTCCTTTCGGTTATGAGTCAGGTGGTGCAAAGAGATGGTTTCGTATATGGGGTCTGTCTATACAGCCTTCTGAAATAGCAAAATTAGGTATGATTCTTTTCCTGGCAGTGTTGATTTGTAAGATGGGTAAGGTGGTCCGTACCTGGAAGGGATTTTTTGTATTAATGGCACTTCCTATGCCAATTGTAATAATGGTGTGGCAAATTACTTCAAACTTAAGCTCTGCCATTATTATTATGGGAATTGCGATTCTCATGTTATTTGTGGCAAGTCCCGATTACAAGAAATTTGTTTTGCTTGGGCTTGCAGGTGTGGCAGGTGGTGCTTTAGTTGTATTCTTCATTGTGAATCAAGCCAGTAAAGACGGTTTGGGATTTCGAGGAGAACGTATTCTGGCCTGGTTGAATCCGGAAGCATACATTAGTGATACCGGCTACCAGACTTTACAAGCGCTATATGCCATCGGCTCTGGTGGTATCTGGGGAAAAGGACTTGGTCAGAGTATGCAAAAACTGGGCTTTATACCTGAAGCACAGAATGATATGATTTTTTCGATTATTTGTGAAGAATTGGGATTGTTTGGTGCGGTTGCCATTATTCTCATGTTTTTGATGCTGATCTGGCGGCTTATGGTGATTGCCAATAATGCGCCTGATTTATTCGGTGCACTTTTAGTGGTAGGTGTTATGGCACATATTGCCATACAGGTAATCCTGAATATTGCCGTTGTAACCAATACCATACCTAATACCGGTATCTCACTTCCTTTCATTAGTTATGGAGGTACAGCTGTTTTGCTTCAGCTAGCAGAAATTGGTCTGGTGCTGAATGTAGCAAAAAGAATTCAGTTAAAAGAAGTATAGTCCTTCGCACTTCTTCCCATATTGAGCATATGATAAGATATATTAGGTTCATTATGGTGGAGGAGCAAGTTGGAAGCAATTTATATCCATGGTGGAATTGCGTTGCAGGGTCAGGTAAAAATACAGGGTTCCAAAAATGCAGTACTACCGGTTATGGCAGCCACTTTATTGACCGGGGATGTCTGCGAAATAGATAATTGTCCCAAATTGACGGATGTTTATCATATGCAGAAGCTGTTAGTGAGCTTAGGGTGCCTGGTTACAAGAGATAAAGAAAGGCTGAAAATAGATAGTGCAAAAGTGGATATACTGCATGCTCTTAGCGGCATGCCTCAGGATGCAGTAAGGGGCATGCGTTCTTCAATCATATTATTAGGTGCTTTGCTTGGACGTATCGGCGAAGTACAAATGGAATATCCGGGTGGCTGCGTGATTGGCAGTCGTCCAATTGATGTACATTTGGCAGTACTGAAGGAAATGAATGTGGTGTTTGAAGAAAAGTCTTATGGTCTATATGCCACAACTACAGGTTTACGTGGTGCAGATATCAGCCTTCGAATTTCCAGTGTGGGTGCGACGGAAAATTTGGTATTAGCTGCTGTCTGTGCGGAAGGTACTACAGTGATACGAAATGCAGCCAAAGAACCGGAGATTGTAACACTTTGCGAATTCTTAAATATGTGCGGTGCAGATATTACAGGTGAAGGAAGTTCCGTTATCATTATCAAAGGGGTAAAAGAGCTGCGAGGCGTGAAATATGCAATACCGGGAGACAGAATTGTGGCAGGCACTTATTTATGTGCATGTATGGCGGCCGGTGGGGAAGTACTGCTAAAACAGGCTCCCTGTAATCAGATGGAAGCAGTGCTTCAGTATGCAGAAAAAATGGGAGTGGGTTTCCAGAAAACAGAAGAAGGCCTTTATGTACAGGTGCATGATTCCCTGAAGGCTCCGGATCAATTAGTAACAGAACCATACCCCGGATTTCCAACAGATATGCAATCCCCATTTGTTTCAGTTCTGGCTGGTGCGGAAGGAAGATGCCTGGTAAAAGAAAACATCTTTGAGAATCGTTTTCATACTGTTCCATGTTTAAATGATATGGGCGCCAATATCGTTCAAATCGATAGCAGAACCATACTGGTAGAAGGTGTGGAGCATCTGCATGGATATACTGTCACTGCTAAGGAATTGCGAGGCGGAGCAGCTCTTGTAATTGCGGGTATCGCAGCTAAGGGAGAGACAGTTGTGGACGGATGCAGCTATATAGAGCGTGGCTATGAGAACATCTGCAGGGACTTAAGAGAGTTAGGAGTGCGTATATACGGTGTATAGAGCCCAAAGAAAAAGACAAAAAAAGAATAAAGGCATAAAGAAACTGATTCTTCTTGCTGTAATAGCATTACTGCTGGGCGGGGTATATTATTTTTTGCAGACCCGCACCGTTAAAACGGTCTATGTTGAGGGTAATGTGCATTATTCAAAGGAAGAAATTCAGGATATGGTAATGGAGGGGGTTTTGTGTAATAATTCTCTTTACCTATCCTTTGCCTATAAGGACAAGCAGGTTAGTAATATACCATTTGTTGCAGCATTGGAAGTGAAAGTATTATCACCGGATACAGTAAAGATAGTAGTATACGAAAAGTCCCTGGCTGGATATATAGAATACCTGAACAGATATATGTATTTTGATAAAGATGGAGTTGTAGTTGAGAGTTCCAATGTCAAAACAGAGGGGGTGCCGCAGATTACCGGACTTACATTTGATCATGTGGTACTGAATGAACCCCTTCCGGTTGATGATCAGGATATATTCTATGAGATACTTACCATGACAAAAACATTGAAAAAATACAATTTATCGGCTGATCGTCTCTTTTTTGACTCACAGAAGGAGATAACACTCTATTTTAGCAATATCAGAGTTATTTTTGGGTCAGATGATCTGATTGATGAAAAGATTATGCAATTGCAAATTATTTTACCCAAATTGGAGGGAAAAAGCGGAGTCATGGATCTGCAGAATTATGATGAAAACACGGATCCAATACCCTTTAAACCAGATAAATGAAAAATGGAAAAACAAATTAATAAATTAAAAAATATATTGATTAATTTTCAAATTGATTATATGATAGACTATATGGATTCTATTTGAGAATAAGGAGGAACTACCCTTGCTGGAGATTAAGACGAATGACGCTGAGTCTGCTGCTAAAATCATCGTTGTAGGTGTTGGTGGCGCAGGTAATAATGCTGTAAATAGAATGGTTGATGAAAATATTGATGGTGTAGAGTTTATTGGTGTGAATACTGATAAGCAGGCTTTACAGCTTTGTAAGGCACCAAAGCTTTTGCAGATTGGTGAAAAACTCACTAAAGGTCTGGGAGCAGGCGCGAAGCCGGAGGTCGGTGAAAAGGCTGCAGAAGAAAGTGCTGAAGAGATTGAAGCAGCATTAAAAGGTGCAGATATGGTATTCGTTACCTGTGGTATGGGTGGTGGTACCGGTACTGGTGCAGCACCTGTAGTTGCAAGGATAGCCAAAAATCTTGGCGTACTTACAGTAGGTGTTGTGACCAAACCTTTCCGTTTTGAAGCAAAAGCACGTATGGCTAATGCAATGAGTGGAATTGAACATATTAGAG
The DNA here is from genome assembly GCA_035271185.1 of Lachnospiraceae bacterium. Lineage (GTDB taxonomy): Bacteria > Bacillota > Clostridia > Lachnospirales > Lachnospiraceae > Acetatifactor. The sequence goes on from DATERV010000124.1 coordinate 14,840, forward strand.
ATAATGTGGATACCTTAATCGTCATTCCTAATGACAAGCTCCTTGAGATCGTGGACAAGCGTACCACCATGCCTGAAGCTCTTAGGAAAGCAGATGAAGTCCTGCAGCAGGCAGTTCAGGGAATTACAGATCTGATTAATGTACCCGCAGTCATCAACTTGGATTTTGCCGATGTGCAGACAGTGATGAAGGACAAGGGTGTAGCACATATTGGTATTGGTGTAGGCAAGGGAGACGATAAGGCCTTAGAAGCTGTTAAGATGGCAGTGGAAAGTCCACTTCTCGAAACGACTATAACCGGTGCCACACATGTCATTATTAATGTTTCCGGTGATATTACATTAAATGATGCTTCAGAAGCTTCTGATTATGTAAGAGAATTAACCGGTGATGATGTAAATGTTATCTTTGGTGCCATGTATGATGCATCACAGCCTGATACCTGTACCATTACAGTCATTGCAACCGGTTTGGAAACATCTGTTAACAAGAGCCTTACAGGCAGTAAACTAGGGGCATATTCCTCTTTCTCCAGCACGAATCGATTTATCCAGCCAGGTTCCTACCAGGCAGGATTAAACGATGTAGGAAATAGAAGAAGCGTGGATGACCAGAATCGAAATAGACAATTCGATGGAAAGTCTGTTTTAAACGGAATTAACAAACCCACAGATTTACGTTCTTCTGTAGAGGAAAAATCACTGAAGATTCCCGACTTCCTTCAAAGAAATAATAAGCAGTAAAAAATATTTAGTATAAAGTAAAATATGAATGAGTAAGAAAGAGATAGGCGTCATGGGTAACCATGACGCATTTTTATTGCCTTTTTAGGAATGAGTATAAGTGTTTACTTGACTTAAGCAGTTGCGCCCCTGTAAACACCTTAACCAAGAGGTGTCGAAATATGCCTTAAGAAACAGACAGTCCATAGAATAATAATGACAAATTCTTTAAATACATGCCTTTATAATGATTATAAACCGTAGAAAGAAAGGGGAGGAGGCCTTGGGATATGAGCTTTACATAGATAGCCTGTTTTGCCTGAACTTTACCATGAATCTTTATCTGCTTTTACTGGTTAACAATCATCTTCATCGACCTGCCACTCGATGGAAATTGTTGTTAGGGGCATTGCTTGGAGGATTGGGTTACTGCATTATGTTTATTCTGCCGGTTCCATATGCAGTAATAAAAATAGCAGTGATGGCAGTAGGACTAAATGGAGGAATTCTCTTCTTTGTTTTCCGTCCATCTTCTTTACAGGCTTTTCTAAAAATCTTAGAAATTATGATATTCTACTCATTTCTGATGGGTGGTGGTCTCTATCTTTTAAAGAACCATGTTGCAATTTTCCGCAATAACATGACGCCAATCAGCTTGCTTTTGGCTATGGGCGGATTGCTTTGGCTTTTTTTCCTGCAATTCGAAAAAAAGAAAAAGAATGCCGTCAAAGAACCATGCAGAGTGATTATCAGTAATGGCCATGGAAGCCAAGTTACTGTTTCAGCTATTGTAGATACAGGTAATTGTTTACAGGAACCCATTAGTGGGAAACCTGTTTCCGTATTGGAAAAAGAAGTATTTGACAGGCTTTGGGGAGAAGAGGATTTCCATGGGTTTAGAGCTATTCCATATAGGAGTGTAGGATGCAAAAACGGCATTATGAAAGGATATGAAGTACCTGAGATTATCATTGAACAGGATGGTATCAGAAAAGTATGCCGCAATGTTTATGTGGGACTCAGCAATGTAGCTGTTTCCGGTACGAATCGCTATCGAATGCTGGTTCATCCTGCACTTATTGATAAATAGAAAACAAAAGTTAAATCAGGAGGAAAGATATGATATTAAAAGTAGCAATTCCGGGAAGCGGATTACGGGGAAAAATACAGTTTAAAATGGTTCAGAAGGAAAGTGGCTTTTTACGATTGTGTCCGGGTATGAACAACAAACAGGGAGACATCCACTACATAGGAGGTACCGAAGTACTTCCTCCACCTTTAGAATCGGAGAAAGAAAATGAAGTAATCAGTGACTTGGGAACTGAATACGAAGATGAAGCAAAATCGATTCTGATTGAGCATAATTTAAGACTGGTTGTTTATATTGCAAAAAAATTCGACAACACAGGAGTGGGAGTGGAGGACTTAATCTCCATAGGTACCATAGGACTAATTAAGTCCATCAACACGTTTAATCCAGGAAAAAATATCAAGCTTGCTACCTATGCTTCCCGCTGCATCGAGAATGAGATTTTGATGTATCTTAGGAGAAATAACAAGACCCGTATGGAGGTTTCCATAGATGAACCCCTAAATGTTGACTGGGATGGTAATGAATTATTATTGTCAGACATCTTGGGAACAGATGAGGATGTCATATACAGAGATCTGGAGACGGAAGTTGAAAAAAAACTGCTTATGAAAGCAATCAGCAAGCTGACAGAACGGGAAAGAACCATCGTCAATCTGCGCTTTGGCTTAAACACCCGTGATGGGAGAGAACTGACACAGAAGGAAGTGGCGGCACGCCTCGGAATTTCACAATCCTATATTTCAAGGCTGGAAAAGAAGATTATGAAACAGCTGAAAAGAGAGATTGAACGACAGTAAATAGGCGCGCTATACTCTTCTGGTGTATGGCCAAAACACTATAACTTCGTGACTACTCCTGAGGATCAGAAGCAGCACGAAGAGTTAGATTTTACTCATGATGGGATCTTGGATGCAGCTCAGAAAAAGAGGGTATCAAGAGGACAGGTAATTACGCATGATTTTCAGAGCATTTTTCTCCAGCCTTGATACCTGTGCCTGAGATATACCGATCATATCAGCTACTTCCATCTGTGTCTTACCAGAAAAAAAGCGTAGAGAGATGATTTCATGTTCTCTGGAATTTAACTTTTTCATAGCATCACTAAGGGAGAGATGTTCTACCCAAGTCTCTTCCTTGTTTTTTTTATCACTAATTTGATCCATCACATACAGTGTGTCACCACCATCAGTAAATATGGGTTCATATAAACTCATGGGGTTTTGTATGGCATCTAAGGCATAGTTGATATCTTCTTTTGAAATGCCGATTTCCGTTGCGATTTCTTCAATACTTGGCTCCTTTAGGTGTTTCCTTGTAAGTGATTCCTTGGCATAAATGGCCTTGTAAGCAGTGTCTTTTAATGATCGGGAGACTCTGATCGCATTATTATCTCGTAAGAATCGCCTAATCTCGCCGATGATCATAGGAACTGCATAGGTAGAAAATTTTACATTTAATGTGGTATCAAAATTATCGATGGCTTTGATTAATCCAATACAGCCAATCTGAAAAAGATCATCCACATTTTCATTACTGGAAGAGAATCTCTTTATAACACTTAGTACCAAACGAAGATTACCCTCAATATATTGCTTTCTGGCCAAATAATCGCCTTCTGAGATGCGGGAGAAAAGTTCTTCTTTTTCTGCGGGTTTCAGTAGTGGGAGCTTCGCTGTATTAACACCGCAGATTTCTACTTTACCTTGTGCCATGATTTTATGCCTCCATTTTTTATGTCTGCGGGTGTATTTTTTATTTTTATCCTGAAGTTGGTTATAGTATGTATCTGAGTTTCTTTTTTTATGCAATTTATTTGGCAGTAGTTGGGAGTTTCTAAATTTCCTGTTTTGCATATAATGTAATAACAGATGCCTATGAGGGAAACTAGATGCTGTTTTCAGAGTTTAAGTGTAAAGAAGTAATAAATCTAAAGAATTGTAAATGTCTTGGTAAAGTTTCAGACTTAGAATTTGATGAAAGAACCGGTTGTATTCATAAAATAATTGTACCAAGAGGCAATAGGTGGGAAAGCTTTTTCAAATGCCAGGAAGATTATGAAATTCCTTATCGGGATATCAAACAAATTGGACCGGATATCATTTTAGTTGATATCTGTATAGACTAATAAGTAGGTGCTTTTCATTAAAAAGTTGACATAATTACGTGCCTGCCATATAATAGTGAATAATGGTGGGATAACCTACCATAATAAACGCGCAGAGGAGAAAAACGAATGAAATGTCCTTTTTGTGGCCACGAAAATACCAGGGTAATTGATTCCAGACCTGCGGAAGATAACAATTCTATTAGAAGAAGACGTGTCTGTGATGAGTGTGAAAAGCGTTTTACTACATATGAAAAGATTGAGACAATTCCACTCATCATCATTAAAAAGGATGATAATCGGGAAACCTATGATCGTTCAAAAATAGAAGCCGGTGTTCTCAGGGCATGCCATAAGAGACCCGTTAGCGCAACCCAGATTACACAATTGATAGATGAAGTAGAGACTGGGATTTTTAATATGGAAGATAAAGAAGTGCCAAGCCAGGTAATCGGAGAACTGGTGATGAATAAGCTAAAGGATCTGGATGCAGTAGCTTATGTTCGTTTTGCATCCGTTTATCGTGAATTTAAAGATATCAATACCTTTATGGATGAATTAAAGAATGTAATGAAGGAAAAATAATCAATAAGGTAATGATTTTACAGCATTATCCGATATATTTATCAGTAAACAAAGCAATATATAAAATCGAGGTGATGTTATGGGAATAAGTGGAATTTCAGATTATAGCAGTTTATTTGCAAGCTATAAAGTACCGGAAATTCCATCTGTTGATTTTGACCAGATTAAAAAAGCAGATGAGCTGGCAAATGTAAAGAGCCAGACAGAACCTTTGGTTTCCCAAAACATTGACCTCTCAATAGATGAAAAGCAATTAGAAAGACCAGAATCAATCAATATAAACGAATTATCCCTGACATTTAATGCGGGAGATGATTTTGGATATATTGGTAAAGACAGTGATATTGAGGATTTGGATATGCAAAAAGCGATATCCGATATGAAAAAGGATCAGGTGTTGCAGCAGTATCAGTATTTCGTTGGAAATTCAGAAACTCTCTTCCCCCAAAACAGTAGTGAGGATGGGCATGTATTTTTGAAATTTGAGTGACTGAAGCAGCATGTGTTTACCACATGCTGTTTTTATGTAGATATAGTAAATAAATCATTACATTAGGAAATGAGGATAGCGATATGCTTGAAAGATTTTATCCCCATCATGAGGTTGAATCAGCTTATATCATCGATTATGAGGGACTTTATCAGTCTGGTTTCAGAGGTGTTATTTTTGATATAGACAATACACTGGTACCACATGGAGCCCCTGCGGATAAAAGAGCAATTGCTCTTTTTACACGTTTGAAGAAGCTGGGTTTTCGCGTTATACTTTTATCAAATAATAAGGAACCCAGGGTAAAAATGTTTAATGATGCAGTTTCGGCAGCATATATTCATAAAGCCGGGAAGCCCGGTATTTCCGGTTATAGAAAAGCCATGCAGAAGATGGGAACAAAACCGGAGAACACCATGTTTGTAGGAGATCAGTTATTTACTGATATATGGGGTGCTAAAAGGGCTGATATGGAAACTTGGCTGGTGAAACCCATTCATCCTAAGGAAGAAATACAGATTGTGCTTAAGAGATATCTGGAGAAGATTGTTCTTTTCTTTTACCATAGAAGAAAGGGCTAAAGAATGAGAATAGATGGAAATACAAAAACCTGTGTCTTGCTAGGAGATCCCGTTGAGCATACACTTTCACCTGTCATCCACAGTGCTTTGGCTGAGTTTACCGGTATCAATATGGTGTATGTACCCTGCAGAGTGAAAGCAGAGGATATGGAAAGTGCCATAAAGGGAGCTTTTGCATTGAATATTCTGGGCTTAAATGTCACCATACCCCATAAAGAGCAGGCGATTCCTTTGCTTTGTGAAACGGACAAGCTGGCAGAAAAAATAGGTGCCGTGAACACACTTGTCAGGATGAATGATGGATATAAAGGATTTAATACAGACATGCCCGGTTTATGCAGGGCCATGAAAAGCGATGGAATCAGGATTCAGGACGAAAATGTGATTGTTTTTGGAGCCGGTGGTGTGGCAAGAGCGGTTGTAGTTATGCTTTGCGATAAGGCCAATCACATTTATATAGTAAATCGAACGATTAAAAGAGCAAAGGAGATTGCAAACGAGGTAAATGCGTATGTCGGCAGAAGGGTAGCTGAAGCGATCTGCCTAGATGAATATGTATTGATTCCGGATGGTAGGTATCTTGCAATACAGGCTACCAATGTAGGTATGTATCCTCATTGTGAGGAAGCAGTCGTTAATGATTTACAGTTTATTAAAAAAATCCATACATGCTATGATTTGATCTATAATCCGGAAAAAACAAGGTTCATGCAGTTAGTTGAGAAGGCAGGAGGCAAAGCCTATAACGGCTTGAAAATGCTTTTATATCAGGGTATCATTGCATTCGAATTATGGAATGATGTTGCAATTACCGATGAACAGGCAAACCTGGTTTACGAGAGATTAAGGAAAAGTTTATGAGCAATTTATTATTGATTGGGTTTATGGGGTGCGGAAAATCAACAGTTGGCATCAGGCTTTCCTACAAACTCAGGCGAGTGGTGGAAGATACAGATAAGCTAATAGAAAAAAAGGAAGGCTTAAGCATCAATGATATTTTTACGCAAAAGGGAGAAGTAGTATTCAGACAGATGGAAACAGATTGCCTGAAAGACTTGCTTACCATAAAAGAGGAACGTATTATTTCTACAGGTGGGGGACTTCCCATGAAAAAAGAAAATCATGCCCTATTAAGGGAGTTAGGAACGGTATTTTATCTTAAAATTTCACCAGAATGTGTATGGGAGAGATTGAAAAATGATACCACAAGACCTCTTTTACAATGTGAAAATGCTTTGGAAAGGATTCGTATATTACTTCATGAGAGAGAACCTGTATATGCAGAAGCTGCAGATGTTACGATTTGCGTGGATGATATGAACATGGAGCAGGTACTTAACGAAATCATAGAAAAAGCAGAGGCATGTGGTTGCATAACAGGAGGAATACCAAGTGAAGATAGTAGTGATTAATGGCCCTAATTTGAATTTTTTGGGAATCCGTGAAACGAACATATATGGAAATCAGGATTATGATTACTTGCTTAAACTCATTGCCCAAAAGGGGGAAGAAACGAAGAGTGGAATTGAAGTATTTCAAAGTAATCATGAGGGAGCTATTATTGACAGGATACAGGATGCATACTTTGATGGGACAGATGGGATTGTAATCAATCCCGGTGCTTACACCCATTACAGTTATGCCATACATGATGCTTTAGCCAGTGTGAATATGCCTAAGGTTGAGATTCATATCTCTGATATTACTGACAGGGAAGAATTTCGAAAAATTTCCGTAACCAGACCGGCATGTGATGACCAAATCTATGGTCATGGTTTGAATGGATATATGATGGCTATAGATAAAGTAATTCAGTTAATAGAAAACAGACAGTTGAAAAAACAGAAATAATAAAGGAATTCAAGAAAACAGTTGAAAAATAGTATTTCTTAGTTTACACTATATATTGAATTAAGACGCGACAATTTAGGAGGAAGTTTTATATGATTTCTGCAGGCGATTTCAGAAATGGTATTACAATTGAATTAGATAATAATATTTTCCAGATTATTGAGTTCCAGCATGTGAAGCCTGGTAAGGGTGCAGCATTTGTTAGAACTAGATTAAAAAATATTATGAGTGGCGGTGTAATCGAAAGAACGTTCAGACCTTCCGAAAAATGCCCCCAGGCACGTATTGATAGAAAAGATATGCAGTATTTATATTCTGATGGTGATTTATACAATTTCATGGATGTTGAGACTTACGAACAAGTTGCATTAAACAGTGAAACAATTGGTGATGCATTAAAGTTTGTTAAGGAAAATGAGATGTGTAAGGTTTGCTCTCACAACGGAAAAGTATTTTCAGTAGAGCCTCCTCTTTTTGTTGAGCTGGAGATTACTGATACAGAACCCGGTTTCAAGGGAGATACCGCTCAAGGTGCTTCGAAGCCCGCAACCGTTGAGACAGGTGCACAGGTATATGTTCCTCTGTTTGTAAATCAGGGAGACAGGATTAAGATTGATACCAGAACCGGCGACTACTTGAGCAGAGCCTAAGGACGAGCTATTTTTTCATACCATAAGCCATTAAGACAATAGATTTATTTCTATTGTCTTTTTTTCGTGCGAGTAGGTGTGCCTACTTGATTGTGTTTCAAAGAATTGTGAACTGTTCCATAAAATTTGATGAGTAATAGAAAGGATGGGTACTGATGGAGTACAACGAATTTATTGAAAAAGTAAAAAATGGAATTAAAGATTATTTTGGAAAAGAAGCAAAGGTTGATGTAAAGAAGGTCACAAAAAATAATGGTGTCATTTTGGATGGCATTATTATTTTAAATATGCATGAAGTAATTGCTCCCACCATTTATCTGGAAACCTTTTTCAGGGACTATCAGAATGGAAAGACATTAGGAGATATTATCCTGGAAATTATTGCAATTTATGAGCAAAATCGTGTTACCCAAAGTATCAATCTGGATTTCTTTATGAAATATGAAGCTGTGAAGGGGAGAGTTTTTCAAAAGATCATTAATTATGAGAAGAATAAAAAGGTACTGAAAAATGTTCCTCATATACACTACTTAGATCTGGCTGTGGTATGTTATTTTGCGTATATGAATGATTACTTGGGCAATGGATCCATACAAATAGAAATAGGACACCTAGATCAATGGGGGATATCAGAAGAAGAACTGTTTGAAGATGCCAGAAGAAATACATTGGAAAAACTGGGACTGGAGCTGAAGGGAATGGATGAAATTCTGGTTGAGATGTTATCGGAAAATCTGGATAAGGATGATAATGAAGAAACAAACGAGATATTAGATCGTATCGATCACGAAATCCCTATGTATGTGATGACACTCAGAGGCAGGTATTATGGTGCTGTATGTATCTGCTATCAGGAGTATCTGCAGATGTTTGCAAAAAAATGTAAAAAAGATTTTTATATTCTTCCCAGTTCCATTCATGAACTCATTTTGATTCCCGACAGCGGCAGAGAAAAACCGGATGCACTGAAGAATATGGTTCAGGAGGTAAATGCCACCCATGTCTCAGAAGAGGAACAGTTGTCAGATAATATATACTATTTCAGCATCTGCGATAATGAAATTTCAGTAGTTTAAACTGTGCTAATTTATGGCAAAAATATGCACAAAAGTTTACTAGACATAACTGGGCATTTATGATATTATAGTCAGAGTGATGTAACAAATCTGTAATATTTGCAGCCGTAGTCTAATGGATAGAACGGAGGCCTCCGACGCCTTTAATGCAGGTTCGATTCCTGTCGGCTGCATAGACATCACTCTGACCATTTGTCTGTGGATGTGAATAGCAACCGCAGACATTATACATTAAAAAGGAAGGTGACAGTGTGAAAGAGACAATGAGAGAAAAACTTTTGCAGGTGCGGGACTTTATACTGGCACACGGTAAGATAGTATTTCCCATATTGCTCATAGCGGCAGTTGCAGTTACGGTAATGATAGCCTTAAAGGCGGGAACCAATGAAGATGTTGCAAAAATGAGTGCAGAAACCACACAGACCGTATCAGCAGATGATGTTGGCGAGATAGAAGTACCTGATTTACCATTGGAATTAAATGCTTATCCGGAAGTGAACAGCCTAATCGCCACATATTATGAAGCAACAGCAAGCGGGGATGCAGAAGCAATAGCTTCCATACAAAGCAGCATAGAGGATATGGAGCGCATCAGAATCCAGGAATTGGGTAAATACATTGAAAATTATTCTTCTGTAGATGTTTATACCAAACCCGGACCGGAAGAAAACTCTTATATTGTAATTGCATATACAAAGGTTGTGATGACATATTACCCAGATGATTATTTACCGGGTTATGCTTCTTTTTATGTTTGCACCAGCGAGGATGGTACTCTTTATGTCAATCAGGAAACAGTACCGGATGAAATTTCTGAATATATTAGAAAAGTCATTTTACAGGACGATGTAGTTGAACTTTGTAACAAAATTACAGTGGAATATAAAGATATTTGTATCGAGAAGCCGGAATTATTCAACTATATTTCCGAAGTGGAACAGGAAGTAAAAGCTGCTGCAGGTGTGATTTTGGCACAGCAGATTTCAGATGCCAGCGGAGGAGATGCGGCTGTAAGTGGTGGTGATGCCCAAACTTCTGAGGAACAGATACCAACGCCAGAAGATCTTGGACCGGTTTATGCAACTGCTAACGATACCGTAAATGTAAGAAGTTCTGATAGTGTTGAAGCAGATAAACTTGGAAAGTTACAGGTAGGCATCAGAGTGCAGGTGCTGGAACAGAAGGCAAACGGCTGGAGCAAAATTGTTTATGAAGGTAAGGATGGCTTTATCAAGTCTGAATTTTTAAATCTTGCAGAAAGTGCAGATGGCGTTGAAACCATAGGCACTGTAACTGCAATTGACAATGTGAATGTTCGTGCGTCCGCAAATCAGGCAGCTGAAAAGCTAGGGGTTGTAACTACCGGAGAAACATTGGAATTAGTAGCCAATGAAGGTGAATGGTGTAAAGTTATTTACAATGGCCAGATTGGTTATGTAAAAGCAGAATTTATTCAATAAGATATACTTTTATAGCATGGACATTTTGTTCATGCTATACTTTTTTAGAATGGACTGATTTAGGACATGCTACATAAGAATGAAAAGAGATACAGGAGGATGGATGTATGTTGGAAAAACTGAATGTTATGAATAAAGTGAATTTAGGTATTCTCGGCACCGGAAATATCGCCAGTATTATGGCGGAAACGGTGAACAAGATGAATGGAATCCGTTGTTATGCCATCGCCTCCAGAAGTCAGGAAAGAGCGGATGTGTTTGGTCAGGCACATAAAATGAAAAAGAGCTATGGCTCTTATGAAGAATTGGTTCAAGATAAAAAGGTGGATCTTGTTTATGTTGCAACTCCACATTCTGAACATTACGAGAATGTAAAGCTTTGTATCCAGTATGGGAAACCTGTTTTATGTGAAAAAGCATTTACCGCCAACGCCTTACAAGCAGAAGAGATCCTCAATTTAGCAAAGGAAAAGAATGTTTTTGTGACAGAAGCTATGTGGATTCGTTATATGCCCATGGCAACCACCATAAAAGAAGTACTGTCCAGTGGTGTGATAGGGGACATCCGTCTGGTGACAGCTAACCTTTGCTATCCGATTGCCGAAAAAGAGAGGCTAAAAAAGCCTGAATTGGCTGGTGGTGCTTTATTGGACCTTGGGGTATATCCCATTAACTTTGCTTCTATGATTCTGGGATCTGATGTAACAAGAATAGATTCTTCCTGCAATATGTCTGTAAGCGGAGTAGATAGTCAGGAAAGTATTACCTTACACTATCAGAATGGTGCCATGGCAGTACTCAATTGTTCCACGCAGGCAGTCAGTGACCGATTGGGAGGAATTGCAGGTACAAAAGGATATGCGGTAATTGAAAATATTAATAATTTTCAAAGTATGACTGTTTATAATGATAAGCATGAAAAAATATCCACTTACAAAGCACCTAAGCAGATCAGTGGATATGAATATGAGGTAGAAGCTTGTATCAGAGCCCTGAAAGAAGGTTGGAAACAATGTCCCCAAATGCCTCATGCAGAAACTCTCCGCATTATGAAATGGATGGATTCTCTGCGAGATCAATGGAATATGAAATATCCTTTTGAAGCTTAAAGAATCATGGGATTACAGTGAATAATTAGGTGGAATTAAGAAATACTGTTACCAAAGCAGATAAAAATGGGGTGACAGGATGAAGCCGGAAGAAATTAATATTTACAGGGAAGTACAGAAAAATGCAGAAATGGGAATCAAGGCAATTGAAACCATAAGCGATAAGGTATATGAAGATGATTTTGCATTACAGATATCGAGACAGGCATTAAAGTATTCCGATATACGGAATCGTGCTATGGACAAACTTTTAAGCGCCAAAGCAGAGCCTGTTCATCAGAATTATCTCTCAGATCTCATGCTGAAAAGTAGTGTGCATATGAATACACTTTTAAATTCCAGCACCAGTCATATTGCGGAACTTATGATACAGGGAAGTAATAAAGGTATTACCCAAATGTGTAAGGCATTGAATAATAATGAAATCAAGCAGTCCATGTCTGTCGAACTGGCAAAGGAACTCATGGATTTTGAAGAGAAAAATATCAGCATATTTAAAAAGTATCTGTGAAGATTCTTGTACAAAATGCACAAAAGCATCAAAAAAACTTTTGCAATTTAGTGAGATAAAGTGCTTTGCAATTTTTAATTGCTATAATATAATAAGGCGTGGGACAAAAATGTCATAAGCACAGAGATTATCCCTGTGCTTATTTGAATTTGTTTACTAAATAAAGGAGGATACAAAGATGTCATATGTAGACGAGGTTTATGAACTTGTGGTTGCAAAAAATCCTGCGCAGCCGGAGTTTCATCAGGCAGTAAAGTAAGTATTGGAATCCTTACGTGTAGTGATTGAGGCTAATGAGGAAGCTTACAGAAAGGATGCATTACTGGAGAGACTCTGTACTCCTGAAAGACAGATTCTGTTTCGTGTTCCGTGGGTGGATGATCAGGGAAAGGTTCAGGTAAATAATGGTTTCCGTGTACAGTTTAACAGTGCAATTGGACCCTACAAAGGAGGATTAAGATTACATCCTTCTGTTAATCTTGGCATCATTAAGTTCCTAGGATTTGAGCAGATTTTCAAGAATTCCCTTACCGGACTACCAATCGGTGGTGGTAAAGGTGGTTCAGACTTTGATCCTAAGGGTAAAAGTGACAGAGAAGTTATGGCATTCTGCCAGAGCTTTATCAACGAGTTATATAGATATATAGGTGCAGATACTGATGTTCCTGCTGGAGATATCGGTACAGGTGCCAGAGAAATAGGATATATGTATGGTCTATACAAGAGACTGACTGGTCTTTATGAAGGCGTGTTAACAGGAAAGGGACTTACATACGGTGGTTCCCTTGCCAGAACCGAAGCAACAGGTTATGGTCTGCTGTATCTTACTAAGGAAATGTTAAAATGTAATGGCATGGATATCAAAGGTAAAACAATTGCTATTTCCGGTTCTGGTAATGTAGCAATTTATGCAGCACAGAAGGCTGAACAACTGGGTGCAAAAGTAGTTACTGTTTCAGATTCTAATGGTTGGATTTATGATTCAGAAGGCATTGATATAGCTCTTTTAAAGGAAGTGAAGGAAGTGAAACGTGCCAGACTGACTTGAGTATGCAAATGCTAGAAAGAGTGCCGAGTATCATGAAGGAAAAGGCGTATGGACAGTGAAATGTGATATTGCTCTTCCTTGTGCAACCCAGAATGAACTAGTCTTAGAGGATGCTAAGGCACTGGTAGCCAATGGATGTTTTGCAGTAGCAGAAGGTGCCAATATGCCTACTACTTTGGAAGCAACTGAATATCTGCAGCAGAATGGTATTCTGTTCTGCCCTGGTAAAGCAGCAAATGCCGGTGGCGTTGCTACTTCCGCTCTGGAAATGAGTCAGAACAGTGAACGTCTCAGCTGGACATTTGAAGAAGTTGATCAAAAATTACAGGGTATTATGGTAAATATCTTCCACAACCTGGATGAAGCAGCTAAGAAATATGGCATGGCAGGCAACTATGTAACCGGAGCTAATATTGCAGGCTTCTTAAAGGTTGCTACAGCTATGACAGCTCAGGGCATTGTATAAACGTAGTATTTTTTATATTGAATAATGAAGCAAGTTTGTATTGTAAAGATAGTCATTTTTGTTATTAAAAGTCTTGGAAACGTTGTGTTCCAAGACTTTTTTGCATTCGAATGGTGCTTGTGATATAATCGGCTAAAAGCAAATTCCATTATCTGATCTCATTGCGGATGACATAAAGACACCAAGCGAGATAGCGGGTTAAATTTTGAAAGGAGTAAAATCTTATGAACCTAACCATTAAGCTTTTAACCTCAGATCTAATACCTACTTATCTTGATTACTTTGATAATAGGGCGTTTGCAGTCACCGACTCAAATGGTCCATGTTACTGCACAAGCCCAACACAGACCTCGGAAGAAATAGACCAAATGGTAAGCGAGTTTTCGGGTGATATTAAAGGGACAATTCGTTGTCATGCAGTTAAAATGCTTAGCGAGGGCAAAATTCATGGATATTTGGCGTTTGATGGCGATACCACTATCGGTTGGTGCAATGCTGGAGATATGAATGAATATGTCGTAAATCGTTATCAATTTGTCCCCGACTTTGCACGGGAAAACACTATAGGCAAAACAATGTCTGTTGTCTGTTTTTCGGTTTCTCCAAAGTACCGGGGCATGGGCGTGTCAACTGCCCTGCTTGAGCGAGTGCTTAACGATGCCTTGGATCAAGGCTACGTAGCGGTTGAAGGATATGTACACATACGAAAAGAACAGTATGATATGGACTTTAAGGGTCCCATAAAACTATATGAAAAATTTGGCTTTTTACCTGTTGCCGAGCATGATGGTGTGGTCGTGATGAGAAAATCCCTGTAGGAGTAATCGCACATCATAAAATGAAAGTGAGTGAGATGATGAATATTATTTACAACGATGAGAAGAAAGACTTGCTCCTTGAACAATTACATGAATTGTTTGTATTGGTAGGTTGGTCAGATGACAGTGTATTACCCGATGAAATGAAAGATGGATTTATGCGTCCGTGGATTCATTCTACATTGGTGATTTCCGCTTGGGACAACAACCATCTGGTGGGGGCTATTAGAGTTTTAAGTGACACCATTTTTCGCTCTATTATATACGACTTACTTGTTGCCCCAGAATATCAGGGAAATGGTATTGGTAGCGAACTTGTACGAAGGTGTTTGGAACACTTCCCCGGCTCTGGGTGGCTTGTATGTACAGAAGGAAAAACACCGTATTTTTATAAAAAACTCGGATTCTCTGACATGAAGGAAACGGATATAGTGTTAGGAATACCGTGCAAGTATTTTTAGCTTAGTATTACAGCCACGGTCGAGCGGAGTAGTTTTCAAAGAGATATAAATAGATTAATGAAGAATTCAGATTAATTTGAGATATAGTAAGTTGGATATCCGATACAGTTAGGGTTGAAGCGGTAATTATCGGAAAATAAGCAAACAGAAGGTGGGAAAAAGAGCTGAGAACTCCGATACAGTCAGGGTTGAAGCGGTAATTATCGGAGAATAAGCAAGCAGAAGGTGGGAAAACAGTCCGACAAGGGAGATTGACTATTAAAAAGGGGTAAATATTATGGCATCTAATATGATCCACTATGCTATTTCAAAAAGAATATCGGAGCAGATAGATGTGGGTGATGAAGGCTGCTTTTTTCTGGGAGCTACAATAGCACCTGATGCATCATCCCACAATGATGGGTCATATGATATAGCTCACTTCGGGAGAAGATTACCCAATAACTCACTTAAGGGGATTGATTGGACCTGTTTTGAGAAAGAGTATGGAGACAGATTCGGAGAGGACGGTCTCTATTTAGGTTACTGGTGCCATTTGATCCAAGATGCTATATGGTATCATGATGTGATGAATAAGTACATTCGTATATATCCAAAAGATATCAAGCAGGAATATCTAAAAAAGGGCTATGCAGATTACGGCATACTCAATTATCTTTTGAAAAAAGAATATGGTCTCAAAATACCTTCTTATACATCATTAGACATTCAGGTTAAGGAGATAAGGCAAGAAAATATTGAGACCATATATGAAGCATTTCGAAGTCAATTTGAAGCTAAAGAAGGTGTAACGGATGCTCTAGAAGTGTATAAATGGGACATCGTTAATGCATACATGGATAAATGCGTAGAGGTATGCGTTAATGAAATCAAATCAATGCGTGGAAATGGCAAAAGAATTAATCCTATGGAATATTTTGTTACTCCATAGGGAGTTGGCAAACTCTTGAATGATGAGACTGCAATTTATAAGAAGCTTATGAATATGAAGAGAGAATTGGTAAAATGGAACTATATTATTATAGTCAAATGAATAAACAACAGCAAAGAGTTTATCAAGTCATCAAGAATGGTATAGAGTCTCTTTCGCAAAGCTTTGATGTTCAAAGAATTGATGAAACAGAGCTGAGCGACATTTTTTACAAGTTAAGATTGGATTGTCCAGAGATATTTTACGCTTCGACATTTCATTATTCTTTCTACAGAGATTCCACACTAATAAATATGAAGCTGGTTTATTTATTTGATAAAAATAAAATCAAAGAGCATCAAATGGCAATGAAAGCTAGGGTGGAGAAGCTTACCCGCCTGGTTAAAGATAAAAATGACTGGGAAAAAGAAAAATATATACATGATTTTATTTGTGAGAATGTAACTTACGATAAGCTAAAAAAACAGTATTCTCATGAAATCCTTGGACCATTAGGGCAGGGAG
>DATERV010000125.1:0-7628 GCA_035271185.1 Lachnospiraceae bacterium
TCCTTATATTTTGGGCATTTTTTGAAAGTTGTTCATTACATTACCAGTGAAACATGGGGTCTGTGGATAAAAGTACGGAAACTCAAGGTAATATTATTTGGATAGATTAAGCCGGTCATTTCATTTTTAGGGGTTTATCAATCAGTGAAAAACAAGGAGATAGAATAATGAATATTACAGAAATCGCAGGAGCAGGAACTCCAAAGAGTAAGCTTATTTATCATGAAAATACAGATACTTTACATATCAATACATTGAAAAGACATTGCTATTTTATTCCGTTTTCCAAAGAACAGGATCCTTTTCTGGAAAGAACGAATTCTGATTGTTTTCACCTTTTAAACGGAGACTGGAATTTCAGATATTACGATAGCATCATTGATTTAGAGGATGATTTTTTACATACAGAAGGAAAAGACACAATTTCTGTTCCATCCAACTGGCAGTTACATGGATACGATAAACCACAGTATACCAATGTAGCGTATCCAATTGTGTTTGATCCACCCTATGTCCCTGACGAAAATCCTGCAGGCGTATATAGCAGAGATTATGATTACGTTTTGGATGGAAACGACCGCATTTTAACTTTTGAAGGTGTAGATAGTTGTTTATATTTGTTTGTTAATGATTCCTTTGTGGGATATTCTCAAATTTCTCACAGCACTTCTGAATTTTGTATCACGGAGTATTTGCAGGAAGGGAATAACAAACTTACTGTAGTGGTATTGAAATGGTGTGATGGAACCTATCTGGAAGACCAGGACAAAATAAGACTTTCAGGAATTTTCCGTGACGTCTATATGCTTAGCAGACCGAAAGAGAGATTACAGAACTATTGTGTGAAAACAATTCTGTCTGAAAAAAATACAAAAGCTTCTTTAGAACTATTTGTAGATGGATGCGATGCGGTGGCTGAACTGATGGATCCTTCCGGAAATCAGATTGCTTACGTTGATATAAGAGCTGGAAAGACGGTTAAAATTCAGGTCGAGAAGCCTATCCTTTGGTCTGCAGAAAATCCGGTTCTATACCGGCTGAAACTTACTGCCGGTGAAGAAGTAATTGGAGAACAGGTAGGTTTTCGCGAGATTGTTATTGATAATGGTGTAGTAAAAATCAATGGGATGCCTGTTAAATTCCGTGGAGTAAATCGTCATGATAGTGATCCGGAAACAGGGTATTACTGTTCGGTAGCGCAGATGGAGAAGGATCTTAAGCTGATGAAGCTTCATAATGTAAATGCTGTCAGAACCTCACATTATCCTAATTCCCCGATTTTTTATCAGCTATGCGACAGATATGGGCTATATGTAATTGATGAGGGCGATATGGAGACCCATGGCTGTGTAGAAGTTTATAACGATTTTAAGTGGAGTTGGGCAAATGGTTACAATGGAATTGCCTTACTTGCATCCGATGAAAGATTTCGTAAACCTATTTTGGACAGAGCAGAGGCACTGGTAACCAGAGATATCAATCGTCCATGTGTTGTATTCTGGTCATTGGGAAATGAAAGTGGTTATGGAACTAATATGCGTGCTGCGGGTGAACTAGTAAAGAAGTTGGACACCACTAGATTGCTCCATTATGAGAGCACTCACAAGCTTGATGAAACTTCGGATGACATTCTGGATGTTGTTTCTGAAATGTATACTTCCACGGAAGGTATGCAAAAGTTCTTAACGAGAGATGAAGAAAAACGCCCCTTCATTTTATGTGAATATTGTCATGCAATGGGAAATGGACCGGGAGACTTAGAGGACTATCACCAGGCATTCCATTCTAACGAAAGATTTTGTGGCGGATTTATTTGGGAATGGTGTGATCACGCTGCTGTTCTTGGGGAAACGGAAGAAGGAAAGAAGAAGTATGGCTATGGTGGTGACTTTGAGGAAAGGCATCACGATAATAATTTCTGCATGGATGCATTGACGTTTCCTGACAGAACGCCGCATACCGGATTACTGGAGGTCAAGCAGGTATATCGGCCCATTCGTGTGGAAAGAGGAAACGAAACAGGGGAATTTGTTCTTTATAATCTTTTAAGTCAGGTAGACGCCGGAGACGAATTGGATGGATATTACGAGATTTCCTACAACGGAGAACTTGTTCCCGGGGAGAGTTTTTGCTTTCATGTGTTACCACTTGGCAACACTATCATTCAGATTACGGGATTAGAAGATTACCTTGAGAAGGATGCATATATTCGTTTTCTATTTTATTCGAAAAGAGATACCGTTTATTGCAAAAAGGGGTACGAGGTATGCTTTGATCAGTTAAAAATTGGCGAAGCTAATAAGAATGAGAGGAATGTGAAAGAGGACGAAGAATCTGAAGTTCAAATCAAGGAAGAACCTCTTCGAATCACAGTGAATATTGGAAGGCTTTCTTATTGCTTTAATAAGAGAAAATCTGTTATGGATTCGATCTGTTTAGATGGAAAAGAAATACTGGAAAAACCCTTGGAATTTAACTTCTTCAGGGCTCCGGTTGATAATGATGTTATGAGAGGTGACTGGTATCGTGCGCACCTTCATGATTATATTGTCAAAGGATATGAAACAAAGGTTTCACAGGAAGGAAATAAAGTCGTAATATTGCAGAAACAGTCAGTAGGATGGAGTATCCATCAACCCATTGCTCATATGGATGTAACCTATACTTTGTGGTCACAAGGAATGGATATTCACTGTGATGTAGAGACTGGAAATAAGGTAACCTTCTTGCCACGATTTGGAATCCGATTGTTCCTCTCAAAGAATTTTGAAAATCTGAAATATTATGGATATGGACCTTATGAAAGCTATATAGATAAGCATCAGGCAAGTTATCTGGGTGATTTTGTAGATAAAGTCAGTAAAATGCATGAGGATTATATTAAGCCCCAGGAAAATTCATCCCACTATGGATGTAAGCATATGAGTGTTACGAACGGTAGTGTTGAGATTCGTTTTGAGCATCCAGAAGGATTTTCTTTTAATGCTTCTGAATATACACAGGAAGAACTTGCACTCAAAAAGCACAATTTTGAATTGGAAAAGAGTGGATATCATATCCTTTGCGTAGACTACATGATGGCAGGTGTGGGATCTAATGCTTGCGGACCACAGTTGGCAGAAAAATATAGATTGCCATTACCGAAGTTTGCAGCTGATTTCTATATGAAGATTTTATCTAATTAGTTAATAGGATTAAGAATGTGAATCATGGACCATCCGGTAGACGTTTCTCCTCTTACCAAGAGAAAGCCGGACAAGCCGGACTATGTAGAGCGTTTTGAGCTGTTTATGAATTCCTGGGAAATGTGTAATGCATACTCCGAGTTAAACGACCCAATTGACCAGAGAGAACGGTTCAAAGCACAGGAAGAAGCCTTCGCCGCAGGCGACGAAGAAGCCAACCATACCGACGAAGATTTCCTGAACGCACTGGAAGTTGGTATGCCCCCTACAGGCGGCATCGGCTACGGCATTGACCGTCTGGTCATGCTGTCAACCAACTCACCGGCTATTAGGGATGTGTTGCTGTTCCCAACGATGAAATCGCTCGATAAATAAGACAAAAATTAGTCCAAATTGGTACAATGTACTTGCGGATGACACGGTCTTACGACGATTCCCAGTAAACTCAAATGGAGCTTATTGGATTTCTATGGATGATGAAAATGCTGACATCTGAAAAGATGAAATCAGCAACAATCGAATAAAAATCACAAAAAAGCGAGAAATTTGGTGTTGTCAAAATTGTCGTCAATTGTGGTAAAAGATAAATGGACATATTTGGTTCCTAGAAATAGGAGCTGGGTATGTCCATTTTTGTATTTTGCTACAAGATGCATTGAACGACAGCGCACATGAGCAAGACATGTAGTGTCTGCGAATGTTCGTTTGACATATATAGCACTACGCGTAGCCTATAGGACATATTACCATCTGAGTTCTTTGCAAAGATCTGTGAACCAGGTCAGAAAGATGAAAGGATGGAAATTGTGATGAAAAAAGAAGAGAAGTTACCAGATAATATTAAGCCAGAAATGATTGGTGAAAAAAGATACGTTCGTATGGCTGAGGGAGCAAAGCGATACTCTGTAGGATTAAATACCTTCCGTAACATGGCAGTGGAGGCACATGCCATTATTCATGTGAGAAGAGTGGTACTAATTGATACGAAAATGATTGATGAGTATTTGGAAGCATTCAGGGAGGAGTAGAGTATGAAGTTTGAATATATTTATGGAAAACAGGCTGAGCAGTATGATTATCTCTATATCCCAAAAGCATTCATGAAAGAAGAACCATTTAAGAAAATGTCCGCATCAGCAAAGATACTTTATGCTGTGCTATTAGAAAAGCAACAAGAGTCTGTGAAGATGGGATGGATTGATGAGAAGAATCATGTCTATATCATGGTGGATACAGAAAAGCTGTCATCGGAAATCAATGATATTGAGGCTGATGTCGCTGAAGCAATGAAAGAATTGGAACAAGTTGGATTATTAGAAGTAGAAGATAAAAAAGTATATCTCAAAAGATTTGTATGAAGGGAGGAATCGATGTGAGTGAGAAAATTACATATAGTTATTACACTGGTGCACAGGCAAGTCAAACGGCATTCTATCGACTTCCTCGCGCCTTATATGAAAAAGAATATTTCAGAGGGTTAAGCAATGACGCGAAGACACTGTACGCACTTATGTTGGACCGCATGAGTCTGTCGCTTGCCAATGATTGGCTGGACGCGGAGGGAAGAGTGTATATCAATTATAGTTTAGAAAGTATCATGGAAACACTTGGATGCGGAAAGACAAAGGCAGTGGCACTTCTAAAAGAACTTGATTCAGAAACAGGAATTGGTCTGATCGAGAAAAAGAATATGGGAATTGCCAAGGCGACTGTATTCTATGTGAAGAATTTTATGTTAGAGGATGAAGAGAGAGAAGAAGTGGACAACTCCGTTTCACGAGTTCAGAAAACGAACTCACAGGAGGACATCGAGTTCAAAAATCGAACTCGTACGTGTTCGGAAAACGAACCTGATCGTGTTCAGAATCTGAACCTTAATAAGACTAATATTAATAAGACTGATTTTAATAAAACTAATCCTATCTTATCTATCAATCATACAGATGAGATGGATGAGATGGAGATCTATAGCCAGATAATTAAAGAGAACATAGAATATGACTGTCTACTGGAGCGTCATCCATATGACAAGGAGATGGTTGAAGGAATCTATGATCTTATTCTTGAGATGGTATTGTCTAAGAGCAAGGAGATTACAATTGCTGGAAGTGTGTATCCTAATAATCTGGTAAAAAGTAAATTCTTAAAGATCAATTTTTCACAGGTGGAGTATGTAATTGACTGCCTTGGGAAGAATACAACTAAGGTTCATAATATTAAAAGTTATCTGCTGACAAGCTTGTTTAATGCGGGAAGCACGATATCAGGATATTATAAGGCGGAGGTGAACTATGATATGCCACAGTATGCTGGGTGATGGAAAGAAATTTTTTTTGAAAAGACTACACAAAAGAATAAAATAGGTATATACTATAAATGTCATAAAAACTGACATTTTATGTTGCGTTTTATGAACATTAGGTGTAAAATAGTACTTTGCATGAAAGCAATTTGGTAAATAGTCAAGAAGTATTTTGATTTGTTTTTCATACAGAAGGGTAACTTTAATAGACCTACGGCTTTCATAAAAAAAACGTAGATTAGGAATGCGATATGGATTACCTACTCTTTTCCGGAGAGTAGAGTTGGCTCTTGTCCAGCAGGCCATAGAGCAGACGTAAAAATTTACGGGAAGTCAACGCGAGTGCACGTTTGTGCTGATGATTTCTTGTTTCAGCATATTTCTTATGATAGAAGCGTTCATATTCAGGACAGTGTCTTATAACACTTCCAGTTGCTTCAATAATGTAATACCGAAGGTAACGGTTACCGGCTTTGCTCATATGTTTGTCTTCAGCTTCAAAGTCGCCTGAGTCATTATCATTCCAAACGATGCCGCAGTATTTTGCAAGTGAGTCAGCGCTTTGAAAAACTTTAACAGAACCGATTTCAGCAAGAATACCGGCAGAATAAACCTTGCCAATTCCAGGTATGGAATTAAGCACTGTATACTCATCAGGATTTAATCCTTGAACTGTTTGAAGGATTGCTTTATCAATTGCTTTTAACTCTTTCTCAAAGGAACTGATGCAGTTAAAGGATGAGGCAATTGAAATCGTAAGTGGTTCATATAGACATTTATCAAGCCTGTATGAATTGCGTGCTGCAGCCTGTACAATTGTAGCTGTTTCTTCTGGATCAGCGATGCGGCCTCTACTCTTAGAGTTAATGAATGCAACAAGGTCTTCAATAGAGGTATTTACAATTTCCTCATTTGTTGTGAATTCGGTAAGAATAGCTTCAGCTGTAGCTCCATATTTGTTTGAAAAAGGATGTTCTCCATTGCGCAACAAGGCATACTCACTGAACTTCAGAAAGATGTTATTTAGCATATATGTTTTCTCTCTGGCAATACATTCAGTGATGTGCATACGATGCCTGGTAAGACGTTGTAAGGCAAGGTATTGGGAACCACGCCAAGGCTTGATACTGATACGACCTACACGGGCAAAGTCAGCAATAACAAAGGAATCAATACCATCATTTTTTCCAATGTCATTGAAGGACTTTTTGTAATTCTTCACTTCTTTTGGATTGAGACAATAAACACGGACAGAAAATGGAGCTAATAAATCACTGGCTGAAAGATAATTAGCTAGATGAACTCCATAAAACCCGGTTGATTCCATTCCGATAACAACGTATTTGAACTGAGGATTTTCTTTTAAGACATCAGCAATCATACCTTCAAGAAGAATAGCACCTTCCTGGGTATTTTCAACAGGTTTCATTTTTATGAAGTACTCCTGATTAAAATCAAGAGCAGAAATAACATGAATACGGGATGCAATATCAATCCCAACAAAAAGCGTTGATAGGTAATCGATTTTTTCTTTCACAGATAGTCACCACCTTTCATAGCAAGAATAAAAAAGAATGTAATCATGGCTTATCCCAGATCACTACGCTACCCTAACCCTCGCGTTATTAGCATTCTCCGGTAAGAAATACCCTGCTGGTGGCTAGATACCGAGATGCAGCATTTGTGTAATAAGTCTTAGCGTAGCATTAGGGCTGCAAGCTTTCTTGGCAATAACAAAATGTTTTGCTGGAGTGAGAAGCAGTGACCACAGCTACAGTTCTTGTGAACTTAATTGTAACATCTGGGACCATGACTATAAAGTAACTTATTAACTATGTAGGTATGACCAACAATTCATCGAATACCTATATCATAAAAATAAGTCTATAGCCTCTATGGTTGAGGTCTATAAACTTATAATACGAGGAGTGGATACAAATGAATGAAAGACTCAAACAAGTAAGAAAGAAATTAAAATTATCTCAGGAATTCGTTGCAAAACAATTAGATATGACAAGAACAACAATTGTTGCGATTGAAGCAGGGACAAGAAAAGTAACTTCTGATGAGTTGGTTAAATTTGCAAAATTGTATGGCGTAAGTACAGATGAACTTCTTTATGGAAAGGTACTAGAGGAGAC
>DATERV010000126.1:0-3310 GCA_035271185.1 Lachnospiraceae bacterium
GTTCTACACGTTCAAAGAAGGGCAGAGAGGGACGTGGGTAATAGCCGGTGCTGCAAAAGTAACAAAAATACTTTCTGATGCAGAAGTTAATACTATCCTTGCTGATAATGGGATAAACCCTGCTGAGACATTCAAGAAGTACAGAAATGCTCTTCTTAAAAAGAAGGCTACAGAAGCAAAGAAGAAAGCTTTCAAAGAATGGTTTGGAGATAGTAAGGTCGTGGACGAGAACGGTAATCCGCTGGTTGTGTATCATGGAACTGGTAGCGTTTTTACAGAGTTTGATGTTGAGCAATCAGGGAAGAATTTTGTAGGTTTAGGTGATTATGGGTTTGGGATATATCTTACTCAAGACCCTAAATATGCTAGTAAATATGCAATGGGAGCAAAAGGAACCCCAAATATAATTCCGGCATATCTATCAATGCAAAATCCATTGATAGTAAGAAAAGGCTCAGCAACAAAGGAGCTAGAAAGAATTGCACCACACGCAAGGACAGAAAGAGAGCTGTCCAACTATGTTAAGGAATTAGGGTATGACGGAATCATTGTAAATGATGGTATTGGCGATAATCTTTATGTTCATGAAGCCGTAGCTTTCTCCCCCACCCAGATAAAATCCGTCAACAACCAAGGAACCTGGAACAGTGCTGATCCTAATATCCTTCACCAAGGTAATATCAATTCACTTAACCAAGTCCCATCATGGCAGAGAAGCCAAGTTGAAAAAGTCTATAAAAACAACAAAAGGTTTATGAAGGATCTGTACGGAAACAAAACAAACATGACCGAGTTCGACTGGATAGGTACAAGAACAAATAACTTTAGGTTATGGTTTGGTGACTGGTTGGATGAAAAGACTGAAGATGTATCTCAGGTTCAGGAAGAAAATGGCGACCCAAGAGTTATGTTCATACCTTCAAAGACAGGTGTTGGAGTAGAAGAACCTGGATATGAGGTTACAGCTAACGGATCAATGGTAGAGGTTTCTTTCTTCCCTAAACATGCTTCCGAGACAGCAATGGAAATGGAGGCAGATACAGTTTCATACAGAACCTATAATGAAATGGTAGACTATAAATGGGAAATGAAGGCGAAGCATTCTACACAGCTTATTGCAGATTATTTTGGAGGTTTCCTAGACGATGAAAAGGTAGACAAAGATAAGCTCATGAAGCAGATGGAAGGAGTAAGCTGGAAAGTTGGCCTTGAAATGGTCAAAAAGTACGGTGTTCCAGATGTGAATGAAGCATTGAAAAGTGAAGGTGCAGGGGTTATGCCTGTATACGTCAATGCTAAAAATATATTCATACCTAGTGAGATGTTTGATAGTATCCTCTCAGAATTCCTTTGGAAATATGACCAAGAGCAAATGAGCAATGAGAAAGCAGTAGAAGACTTCAGAAAAGGTTATTCCGAAAAATATAGAGACGAAACTATTATAGATTATCTCAAAGAGTTGGGGTTTGATGGTATTCTCATGCAAGACAACTACTATGATGACTCTGCATCAATTGGTGTCTTCCATATGAGCCAGATAAAATCTACATTCAATGACGGTGCTTTTGATAGTGAATCTACAGACATCCTTCACCAAGCAGAAATAAACCCAGAAAATTTATCTAGCAGGAGCCATAATGTAATAGAAGATGTGGAAGCATTCACTAGAGAGTCCTTGCTTAACGATAAAGATGGAAAACCTATAGGTTATAGGAGAGTAGGGGGAGAAGTATATAGTGCGAATAAAGATTTACTTCCTTTTGGATTAGATATAAGTAGATTCTTCATGAGTATAGATGAAGAATTTAAAGATATGATAGATACTTTTGACATAACTATTTCATATGATTTGGAAACAGAAATGTTTACTAAGCTGGCATATCTAAATATGGAGAACCCATTAACACTAAGCACCCCTCTATCATTAGATATACAACAAGAGATTGCAGAGCTTTTTCCTGAAAAAAAAATAGAAATTGAAGGGGATAAACTATATCTAAGAAAGGTGAACGATGATTTTAATGTATTTGATTTGTCAAATATTAGGAACATCGGGAATTTTCTTTTATGGAACTTCGGAACATTGGATCATGGCCTGATAGACCAGAAAATTGAAAAGATATTAGAGTCGTATAATTTTGATGGTATTGTATTTAGTGATGGTTTTACAGACATGTCCAACATGGATCAAGTAAAAAATGCACAAGCTGTATATGTTTTTGATACTGAACAAGTAATGATTAATCCAGAACTTTCAAAGGAGGAGAAGGAATATAACGCTGTGTTTGAGGAACGTATAAAAAATCCAAAGACATATTTTATGGCAAATAATGGGAAAAAATCAAATCTTACAGAACGCCAGTGGATACATGTAAGAACACCTTCTTTCAAAAAGAAGTTTGGTGATTGGGAGATACCAGGGGCAGCTGAAAGAGGTGAATGTACTAATGTTCTTGATGAAAACGGAGAACCAAGAGTTGTATATCACGGTTCTAGATATGCTGGGTTCACTGTATTCGATGACACTGTAAACAAAACAACAGGAGCCCCAGCAGGGGTAAGTTACTTCGCAGGGGAGAAAAGTACAGCTAGTAGTTACAGTGGTTCTCAGGATAGACCAGGTACAGGAAGACCAATAAGAGACTTTAATGAAGACAGAGGTAAAATCACAGAAGGGTCTGGCATGTATGAGGTGTTTCTTAACATTAGGCAACCATATGTACAGGATTTTGAAAATGCTTACTGGAACGGTATCAATGAAAAGAAAATTGGGCTGAAGAGAAAAAACAGTGGAGACATTGATTATTATGAGGACGCAGATGGGAAAGTAATGTCTTTTAACACTATGTCAGAAGCAGAATTTTATTGGAGAAAAGAAGTTGACCAAGGAAATACTGAAATCTTCGACTATACACCCGTACAGGGGCTCAATAACGGATTCACCACAAACACCCTTACTAGGACGGCTTTGGCAATAGGTGGATTTGATGGAATGATATTTAAGAACGTCATTGATGGTGCTTCATTAAATCCTGTTGGAATTAGTGACGTATTTGTTGTATTTGATAACACCAATATAAAATCAGCTACAGATAATATCGGGACTTACAA
This sequence comes from Lachnospiraceae bacterium, assembly GCA_035271185.1. Taxonomy (GTDB): domain Bacteria; phylum Bacillota; class Clostridia; order Lachnospirales; family Lachnospiraceae; genus Acetatifactor. Next base: position 3,112 of record DATERV010000126.1, read on the forward strand.
TGAATATGGAGACATATTATATCAACCTGAAGCAAAACCCCTCTCAAAGAACTCCAAAGAATATAAAGAAACTAAAAAACGTGTCCAGGATATGCTAGGAAACAAGGAATATCCAAAAGACCATGAGTTGGCGTTGTTCAAGGGTGAGGAGTGGGCAGACAAGGAAATCTCATTTAGGAGATTGTACGCTCAAGACGAT
>DATERV010000127.1:0-10571 GCA_035271185.1 Lachnospiraceae bacterium
GAGAACGCTAAACGTTTCGTGATACCACCTTAATTTACTTGTATTTCACAATACAAGCCTCATCGAGTACACAAATATCTATACTCTAGCGCTTTAACGAGCGCACTCGGTGTAGCCTTAGGTGTTTCCTTCGGTACACAGCTCCAAGACTGGTTCAATATTCCTTCAATAAAGTTTTACACCAAGCAACTTCTCTCTGTGATATTCAGAATATTTACTATCTCTTTTCAACACTTTTTATGATTATAGTAAGAATAAAATTATATGTCAATTAGTTTCTGCAAATAGTTTCATTCAATACAAGTTGAAACTATTTACACCATGTAAAATCAAGTTTATTTCTAGTGGTTATTTCAGTAATCAAATTTAATATGTTATCAGTTACATTTACAGATGAGCCAGTTATTCGTCTTATTTTTAGTTACAGTCCTATCTCTATCCCTTAGAACGTCAAACACACGTTTCGTTATTAATTAACATGGGATTTACAGCAGTAGCAATTGGTTCCAGAGTTGGTCATGAAAGTTCTGATATTACCTTTCGCTATGCACATATGTTTCCAAGTGAGCAGAAGCAGATGGCAACCATGCTAAACGATGCTTTTGTGATTACAGATAAGGAAGGTGATGAGTAATGCCGGGAGTTCATAAAAATCCAACTATTAGTTTTCGTATTTCAGATTATGAAAGACGAGAAATTGAAGCAAAAATTAAGGCAAGTGGAATGATGAAGAAAGATTATTTTATTCGTTCCTGTATTTATAACCATGTGTGTGTTGTTGGCAAGAAAGAGACAGTGTATGTACTGGTAAAGGAATTACAGAAAATGCAACAAAATCTTTATCAGTTGCATGAACAGATTTTATCGGAGAATATTCCGATGACCAGTTCAGAAATACAGGAATTACAGCTGGACTACGAATATATGCTAAAAGCCATTCTGTGGATGTTAGAAGGTGCACGATATTTGTGGGAAGGAAAAAATACAGCAGGGAAGGATGGTGATAATTGTGGAGGAAGCGAAAGTTGAACTTAAGATGATTAATATGGCGGACGTCCAGGCGAGTTCAATTGATTGGCTTTGGTACCCTTTTATACCATATGGGAAGCTTACCATCATTCAGGGAGATCCTGGTGATGGTAAAAGTACCTTGGTATTGAATATTGCCGCAAGGCTGTCAAAGGGGGAAGGTCTTGATGCTGAAATGAAGCCTACGGAGCCAATGAATGTGATTTATCAAACGGCTGAGGATGGCCTGGCTGATACAGTGAAGCCGAGACTGGAGCTTGCAGGAGCTGATTGTAGTCGGATTTCCATAATAGATGAAAGTGAGAAATCAGTTTCTATGGTGGATGAGCGATTAGAAGAAGCGATAATGAAGCAACAAGCAAAACTGCTTATCCTAGATCCAATTCAGGCATATCTTGGTGGCGGCACTGATATGAATCGTGCCAATGAAGCCAGAGATATGACCAAAAAGCTTGGAGCATTGGCAGAGAAGACGGGATGTGCCATTGTTCTTATTGGTCATATGAATAAAGGCGGTGGAGCGAAAGCTGCATATCGTGGAATGGGTTCCATAGACTTCTTTGCAGTTGCAAGAAGCGTGATTCTGGTTGGTCGAATTGAAGGGCAGGAACAGATGAGGGCTGTTATACAGATTAAGAATAATTTAGCTGCATTTGGACATGGCAAAGCTTTTGCACTAGAGGAAGATGGATTTTGTTGGCTTGGTGATTATGATATTTCAGCGGATGAAGTTCTTGGTGGTATTGTACCAAAAGCAAATAAAATGGAGAAGGCAAAGCAGCTACTTAAGGACTTGTGTGCAGACAAGACTATGATGCAGAGTAGTGAAGTTATGGAGCTTGCTTTGGGAGAAGGAATTTCTAAGAGAACTTTGGAAAGTGCTAAGAAGGAATTAGGAATCAAAGCAAAGCGAGTTAACAATACCTGGTATTGGGAGTTAAAGCAAAATGATTCTGATGAATCTTGATTTTAAGACCGCAACATTGCAAAGTATCAGATTTTACGGTCTTAAATTTGCGGGGTAAAAACATGATTGCAAGGTTGCAAACACCATAGGCTTTGCGGTGTTGCGGTCTTGCAGATTGAATAAAAGAAAGGAAGTATGTGTCATGAAGGAAGAAACGTTATTTGAGAAGCTAGGTGTAGAGTATCAGGAGATTGATGGTATTTTTTATCCAATTTTATCTGTAACAAAAGAGGATAGCCAATGTCGTAATATTGGAAAATATGGTCATATGTGGATTGAACATATTAAGATTATTTACCCACAGAGATATCGCAGTTTGGTGCGATTTGGAGAATTAAAGGAGCGTGCTGAAATGGTCAATGAAACAGCATATGAGCTGTTAGAAGACATTGAAGTCAGATGGTTAGATAAGCACAGACCAAAGAATGCTAATTCCTTTGTGGAACAACTACACCTTCTCAATCAGGCAAGAATGATGGCAGAAGAAGTTGTGCTTCATGACGTAGTTAGGCAGTTTCACTAAAATAAACAACCATAAGAAAGAGAGGACATTTTTATGAATCAATATAGAGTAGATGGGAGCCTGATTATCGCTGTAGATCACGGTTTCGGAAATATGAAAACAGAAAATATAGTATTTAGTAATGGAATGGCGGTATATGACACAGAACCTATTATGAGCAGAGATTATTTGTTTTTTGAAGGAAAGTATTATGTGCTGAATCAGGGGCATAAACCTTATGCTTCTGAAAAAATAAATGACAATGATTTTTATATTCTTACCATTGCAGCAATTGCAAAGGAACTTCGATTAAGAGGAATAACACGAGAGCAGGTTCACCTTGCGGTAGGATTACCACTAAAATGGCGGGATGTACAGCAGGAGGAGTTCAAGAAGTACCTGCTACGAAATGACCATGTGGAATTTTCCTATTGTGGAAATAATTACTTCGTTGATATTACCGGGTGCAGTGTTATGCCACAATGTTATGCTGCTGTAGCAGAAAAACTAGGTTCTTTTCAAGGACTTAATATGTTAGCTGACATTGGAAATGGGACCATGAATGTAATGTATCTTCAAGATGGAAGAACCATTGAGAAAAAAATGTGGACGGAAATCCTTGGAGTAAAACAATGCGCGCTGTTAATTCACGATGCAGTGTTAAATAAGTTTCAGGTAGAACTGGATGAAAATCTGCTGAATTCCTATCTTATGAAGGGAAAAGCCGATGTGGATGAAGAATACCTGAAGTTTATGGAAGAAACAGCAAAGACCTATGTTCAAAATATTTTCTTGAAATTGATAGAGCTCGGTTATAATTCCAAACTGATGAAATTGCATTTTATGGGTGGTGGAGCAAAACTGGTTGAGCTTTTTGGAGATTATGAACCTGTGAGAGTAGCATTTAACCATGATATCTGTGCCAATGCTAAAGGGTTCGAGTATTTCTGCTATTTGGCAATGCGCAAACGTAGACGAGCTTAAGAAAGGAGCCTAGGCAAATGAAGAATACAGAGCAGAAAACAGTTCGCTTCTATGCCAATAATCCAAAGCATAAAGAAGCATGGGAGTATTTGCACCAGCTGGATAAAGATATTTGTTCATCACATCAGGATTTCATTATAGAAGCAATTAACAGCTATTATCATAAGATTGCAGATTTGAAGGATGATCCTTATCTAGAGACGCGAGAGCGTGAGGAAGAATTTATCAAGCGAATTACACATGGCGTGATGGAGCAACTGACAGAAGACCTTCCCAAGGTAGTTGGGGGATTTTTAATTGGTCTGTTAGCAGGCGAGAAAGAAGGCGTGTCATCCATTGGCAGGTCTTTGGCTGAAAAATATACCAGTGGCGCTGTTGAGGAGGGTTTCGTTGCTACTTCAAATACTACGAAAGCACAGGAAGTTGCAATCAAAGCTGATATCAGCGAAGCAGAACTAGTGGACAATGAGTACCTGGATTTGGACAATATTTTCTAAAAGAAATCAGAAATGAACTCATTTTTGCAGAGATGACATCAAGACAGAGCCAGTTGACATCAGAATTTACGGATGAGAAGACTGGTGTCAGATGTCTTCCTTTTGCAATCAAAATGGGATAAAAGAATTCATTACTGATATCTTATGCTTTTAGTGAATATCAGAAGGGAATTTATATTGTATATTATATTGCCCACAACAGTGGGCTAATTATTGGGTGCAGGTGCTCCTGCCAAGACGTCCGCTGCTGCGGATGGGAAAAAGTGCTACTTTTCCCGTATCTTGCAGACCCTGTGAACTCCACTAATAGAATTTTCCAGGCATTAGTCAGGAAGGAAAGGAGATCAAAACAATGGGACAGATAAGAGAAATTTGTACTAAAACACAAAATAAGATTGGGGGGTTTTTATATGACAAATGGAAAACGAAAATACCTATCCTGTAAGAAGGATTGTCACGTTTCTATAAAATTATCCGAAGGAGACTTTTTGAAACTGGAATCAGATGCGAAATCAGCAGGCATGGATCGAAGCAAATACCTGCGGGCCCTGATTCAAAATTCAAAAGGAGTTGATCCAACATTTCCAGAGGATAGAGCAATACTAATTAGAAAGGTTTCTGGAGTATCGAATAATGTGAATCAGATGACACATCTAGCAAATGCGCAGGGGCAGATATATTTTTCTGCTATTGAAGAAGTACGTCAGGAAGTTGTAAAGCTTCAGGACATTTTAAAGGAGGTACTCGAGGGATGGCAATATCGAAAATAATGCACATGAATTCAGAGAAAAACCGTAATCCTGGGCAACATCTTCAAAATGCATTGGAGTATATACAGAATCCAGACAAGACTGAGAAATTACTTTTTGTGGGCAGTGTTAACTGCCCGCCAAAAACAGCTTTTGAACAGATGATGAATACAAAGAAGATGTTTCAAAAAACAGATAAGAGGCAAGGATATCATATTGTACTGGCCTTAAAACCAGGAGAGGGTACACCAGAAATTGCCTATGATATGGCAAAGAGATTTACAGAAGAATTTCTTGGAGACAGGTATGAGGCAGTATATGCTGTTCATGTAGATAAAGATCATATTCATAGTCACATAGTTTGGAATAGCGTGAGCTTTCTTGATGGTAAAAAGTATGATTATAGGAAAGGGGATTGGAAGCATATAATTCAACCAATTACTAACAAGCTATGCAGGGAATATGGGTTATCTGTTATCGAAGCGGAGTATGTGAAGAATTCACAAAATCTTTCCAGAAAAGAATGGCAGTTTGAACAGACATTTAAAGAAATGATTTATCGTGACGCAATGTTTTGTGCTTCCTATGCTGGGAGTATGGAGCATTTTTTGTTTTTAATGCAGCGATTGGGATATGAATTCAAACCGAAAGAATATCTTACAGTGAAGATGCCAGGACGGAAGCTTTACCATCGATTGGATAAAATGGATGAATATTTTGTAGAGGACAGGTTCAAATATTGTTTTGAATACTCCAGTACACATATTCCGCATTTTTATTCCACAGATCCTACATGGAAAAAGCGAAGTAATATGTCACCATATCAAAAGAAGTTTTATGGCAAGCTTTATCGTCTGCGAATGATAGAGCAGAAGCGATTTTATGTGGGGTCAGCCAAGTATGCGAAAGACTTGATGTTATTTCATAAGCTTCAGGAAGAGTATCTGTTTCTTGCAAATAATAATATCCGTACCATTGAGAAATTGCTTGAAATCAGAGAAAGAACGCAGAATCGCATTGGTGAAATAACAAAGATTCAGGACACAATTTATAAGCAAAATTCAAGTAAGAAAAGAGCTTGTAAAACGGATGGAGACTGGAGAGTATATCAGCAATGGCACATTGCTGAATATAGTAAACTAGATAAATTGAAGGTTGAGAAGAAAGAAGCTAAGGATATGGTCGCGATGGCAGAACATTGTCTTGCTGAAAAGTTAGATACTGCTATTGATCTTATACTTGAGGATGTGGAAATCGATTCTACGAATAAGGTTGAAATTCCGGAGTTTGTTGAGGAGAAGGTGGTGGAATCAGATGTTGTAGTGAGGGATTCTTATTTGGAATCAAATCAGTTATTTGAGAAGCTGAAGCCAATGGAGGAGCCGATGTTGTTTTATGAGGAACAACCGCAATGGAATGAAGGGCTGCAAGAACATGAGAAACCTCCGAAGTATAAGGATCAATCGAAACTTCAAGAGGTTCAGTTACAAGTACAGGAGCTAACATGTGAGCAGATGCCACAAAGCATTTCGCCAGAGCGTGCAAAACCAGAATTAGTGGATTGTTCTGAGTCACTTCCTGATAGATTTGCAGATTATTCTCTTTTATCGGTAGAAGAAAAGGTGAAATGTTATCAGATGACAGGTAAAGAAGATGCCTATGCTATGGTGGAAACGTATTTTAAGCGCATTGGTCATCCGATTTATTTTGGAGAAGTCTATGATGAAGCGAAAGAACTAGAAATTGCTTATAAATCCAGTTTGGTAGATGAGCAGGCTGAAATCATTGCTGTGCAAATGTTGGTGGATGGAATTAGTCCTGAATCATTTTTTCTTTTATCTGTGGCTTCTAAGGCAAAGTATTTTGAATTTGATATGGTAGATAATAATTACAATTTGAGCTTGTATAAAGAAGTTATGCGGAAGATGAGTCAAATGATGTCGAGTTCAGAATTGTTTGAAGGATATCAGGAGATTTATGAAGCGAAGATGACGAAACGGGCAGATGGAATGCAGGAAAAGAAATGGGATAGAAGTAGGTAATTTAGGGGCGTGTTGCTATTTGGTATATATTACAAGTAGCAACACGTTTTTTCATTAAAATAATTATTAGCATAAAACTTCAAAATCGTTTGTTTTACAAAAGTGGTTATGGTAAAATGGTTTTAAAATTAAACCATTAAAAAATGATTTTTAGATAATGAGGATTAGAATATGAATGACATACTTGGATTTGTAAATGAAAAAACAAAGGTATTAGTAATTCTAAAGGAAAACCAATTACAAATCGATGGGAAGAGTATCTGCCCATTGAATCAGCAAGAAATAGCCAATCTGGTGCCCTGCGGAAAACTTAAGGTAAATCAGATATTGAAGGAATTAATTGACGATGGATATGTTGAAATGCTTCATACGAAGGGGCGGTATATTGTTACGTCTAAGGCATATGAAGTGTTGAAAAAGTTGTCCTTTAAGTAGTATAAGTCCTGAAAAATGGACAGGTAGATGTGATAGTATTTATTTATAGAAAATTTGAATAGGTTGAATAGACCTATATGAAATTCAAAATTATATTGGAGGATTAGAGAAATGATCGACAACAAGAAAGAGCAGGAACGTGACGAACTACATCGTATGATATGGAGTATGGCAAATGACATGCGTGGTAGCGTAGATGGATGGGACTTCAAACAGTACGTGTTAGGTATCCTGTTTTACAGATATATTTCAGAAAATTTTGAAAGATATGTAGATAATGGAGAGCGTGAAGCGGGAGAGAGCAGCTTTGCATATGCAAAGTTATCAGATAGTGATGCAGAACAGGCAAGAGAAGATTTGGTTAAGACTAAGGGATATTTTATTCTTCCGAGTGAATTGTTTTGTAATGTGCGCATAAAGGCCTCAAATGATGAGAACTTAAATGAAACATTAGAAAAAGTATTCCGAAATATTGAATCTTCTGCGCAAGGTACAGATAGCGAAGACTGTTTCAAAGGATTATTTGATGATCTTGATGTAAATAGTAATAAATTAGGTGGCAATGTAGCAAAGAGAAATGAAAAAATAGTAAAACTCCTTAATGGTGTAGGAGAAATGAAATTAGGTGATTACCAAGATAATACCATTGATGCATTTGGTGATGCCTATGAATTCTTGATGGGCATGTACGCATCCAATGCAGGTAAAAGTGGAGGCGAATATTACACGCCACAAGAAGTATCTGAACTACTAACAAGAATTACTGTGGTGGGTAAGAAAGAAGTGAATAAAGTTTATGATCCAGCTTGTGGATCTGGTTCTTTGCTTTTGAAATTCGCAAAAATATTAGGAAAAGAAAATGTAAGACAAGGATTTTTTGGACAAGAAATCAATATTACGACATATAATCTTTGCAGAATTAATATGTTTTTACATGATGTCGGGTTTGATAAATTCGATATTGTTCATGGAGATACCTTAACAGAGCCAGGACATTGGGATGATGAACCATTTGAAGCTATTGTTTCTAATCCACCATATAGCATTAACTGGGAAGGGGATGCGAATCCACTTCTTATTAACGATGAAAGATTTGCTCCAGCAGGAGTTCTTGCACCAAAGTCAAAAGCAGACTTAGCTTTCATTATGCATTCACTGCATTGGCTTGCAACCAATGGAACAGCTGCCATTGTATGTTTCCCAGGTATTATGTATCGAGGTGGAGCAGAACAAAAGATTAGAAAATATCTGGTTGATAATAACTTTGTGGATTGTGTAATTCAACTTCCTGGGAATTTGTTTTTTGGTACTAGCATTGCAACATGCATTATGGTTCTTAAGAAGTCGAAGTCTGAGAATAGCACCTTATTTATTGATGCTTCAAAGGAATGTGTAAAGGTAACAAATAACAATAAACTTACAGATGCAAATATAGAAACAATTATATCTGTCTATGCAAATAGAGAAGAAAAAGAATATGTATCTAAACTAATTCCTAACGAAAAGATTGGAGAAAATGATTATAACCTTTCAGTTAGTTCTTATGTAGTGTCAGAAGACACTAGAGAAGTAATAGATATTAATGTGTTAAATAAAGAAATCTCTGAGATTGTAGCAAGAGAGCAGATTCTTAGAGATGAGATTAACAAGATTATTGCTGAAATCGAGGTGTAGAGATGGCAAAGAAAAAGAATGAGGTTTCTATCCTTCGATCTTCTGCAGCTGAATATCTGACATTTTTAACAGCTACGGGTCAAGGTGATGTGAATGCTATTTACGCAGATGAGAATGTATGGCTTAGTCAAAAAATGATGGGACTTCTGTATGATGTAGAATCACATACGGTTACATATCATTTACAAAAAGCATTTAAAAGTGGTGAATTGGATGAAAATTCAGTTACTCGAATTTTTCGAGTAACTGCCAGTGATGGGAAACCATATGATACGAAGCATTTTAATTTAAAAGCAATTATTGCAGTTGGAAACAAGGTGGATTCTCCAAGAGCAGTACAATTTCGAAAATGGGCAAACGACGTGATTGAAGAATATACTATCAAAGGCTTTGCCATGGATGATGAGCGTTTAAAAAATGGTGGAACCGTACTTACCAAAGACTATTTTGAAGAGCAGTTACAGAGAATTCGTGAAATTCGTTTATCGGAAAGAAGATTTTATCAGAAGATTACAGATATCTATGCTACCAGTATAGACTATGATCCGAAAGCAAATTTGACAAAAGCTTTTTTTGCTAAAGTACAAAATCAGCTTCATTGGGCAATTCATGGAGAAACAGCAGCAGAGGTGATTTATCATCGAGCAAATAGTGAAAAAGAAAACATGGGACTTACTACCTGGAAAGATGCACCAGAAGGTAAAATACAAAAATTTGATGTGGTAGTTGCTAAAAACTATTTATCGGAAAAAGAGTTAACCGCAATGTCTAGAATTGTGAATGCTTATCTGGATCTGGCTGAAATGAGAGCCGAAGAGCAGATTCCTATGACAATGGAAGACTGGGGAAACCAATTTGAAGGAGTTCTTCGCCTATCACAGAAAGAAATTCTTACAAATGCAGGAACGATTTCTGCAGAGATAGCAAAACAGCATGCAGAAACTGAATTTGAAAAATATAGAGTTAAACAGGATCAGGTATTTGCAAGTGATTTTGATCGGTTTTTACTAGAAGACGAAGGTGGTGCTATTGTTGAGTAGATTAGAGGAATTAATAGAAGAATTATGCCCGGAGGGTGTGGAACACAAAACGATTAGTCAAATCGCGTCTATATCAATTGGAGAATTTGTTCATAAGAATAGACAAAGGGAGGATAGTTTGTATCCTGTATATAATGGAGGTATTTCCAATACTGGGTATTATTATGAATTTAATAGGACGGCTAATAAAATTATTATTAGCGCAAGAGGAGCAAATGCAGGGTATGTCAATCGAATTTATACAAACTTTTGGTCTGGTAATAGCTGCTACACAATAGAGGTAATAGATAAACTGGTAGATTGGAATTATGTGTATTACTGGTTAAAGAGTAAAGAATTAAAATTGTTGGGTGAACAACAAAAGGCAGGAATACCGGCTGTTTCAAAAAAACAAGTGGAATCATTTACGGTTGCAATCCCACCACTCGAAGTCCAACGTGAAATTGTCCGTATTTTGGATAATTTTACAGAGCTTACAGCAGAGCTTACAGCAGAGCTTACAGCAAGAAGAAAACAGTATGAATATTATAGGGAACAATTGATAATGAAAGATGGAGTTGAAAGAATAAAACTATCGGATATTGCAACTATAAAAAGGGGTGTTCGTGTTGTTAAGAGTCAACTAGCAACACAAGGACAATATCCAGTTTAC
>DATERV010000128.1:0-20481 GCA_035271185.1 Lachnospiraceae bacterium
CTATGACACTCAGCGCTATTGTTAATGCAATAATGATTGGGAATCCATAAGCGCTTTGTGCAAATGGCATACCAGCAGTATTCACATTCATTCCATAAGCACTGAAAATCATGGTGGGAATTGCCATTACAATGGTAATAATAGCTAGTACTTTCATGACGATATTTAAGTTGTTGGAAATGACAGAGGCAAAAGCATCCATCATCCCGCTTAAAATACCACTATAGATATTAGCCATTTCTATAGCCTGTTTATTTTCTACGATAGCATCCTCTAATAATTCAGAGTCATCCGGATATTTTTTGATCAATTCCGTTCGGAGCAACTTTTCCAACACAACCTCGTTGGAACGTAAAGCAGTCGTAAAATAAACCAAACTCTTCTCCAGCTTCAATAGTTCAATAAGCTCTCGGTTTTGTGTGGACTTATGAAGCATCTCTTCCACTTCCTCACTCTTTTTATCTATATTGCGAAGATATTGCAGATACAAGGTGGCAATGTGGTATAGGAACTGTAAAATGAATCTGGACCTCATGGTTGTATGAAATCCTCTGACTCTTCCCTGGATAAAGGTATTGAGTATTGGTGTGTTTTCACTGCAAACGGTGATAATTACATCTTGTACCAGTACTATGGACATAGGAATGGTGCTATATAGTTCCTTGTAACTTTTTTCTTCCACTGTTGGGATATTCATAAGTATCATGGTATATTCAGTATCAGTATCAATTCTGGAACGTTCATCCGTATCAAGAGCCGCTTTTAAAATATCAATATCCAGCTCGTACTGATTGGCTATATTCTTAATTTCCGTCTCATCTGGAGCTACCATGGATATCCAACAACCTGCCTGTGGTGCAAAAATTTCTGATAATATGTTGTTCTGAGTAAAATAATAACGAATCATAATCAGCACATCTCCTTTCATACCACATCAACTTATACTTGATTATATATACTATTTTATAATTTATTTAGCATCAATGAAATGGTAAAATATACTTTTTATAACATAATAATACTCATAAGTCAATGGGTTCCTAATCAAATAGGAAAACTTTTCATCTATATAAAAAGCACCTGAAAGATGCAAGATTTATCCTGATCTTTAAGGTGCTGATTTCAATTAACCTTCATCTTTCTTCTCCTACAAAGAATAATGCAATGGTTCCCGGACCGGAGTGGGTACCAACCGTTGGTCCGATATGGTTAATCAAGAAAGTCTCGATCCCAAATCTCTTTTTCACCTCTTCAGCAACACACTGCGCATCATCCAAAGCATCACCGTGACTGACAAAGATAATATCATTCTTATCCTTATAAGAACCAATCTTTTCTTCCATATAGTCAACCAGTTTCATAAGCGATTTCTTTCTTCCCCTTACTTTATCAATGGGAACCAGATGTCCTTCCTTATCAACGTGGAGTATGGGCTTTATACCTGCTAAAGTTCCCAATAATGCAACTGCTTTGCTAACTCGTCCTCCCCTGTAAAGATGATTCAAATCATCTACGGTAAAGATGTGTATAAAGTGAAGCGCGTTTTCTTTTAGCCAGCCTGCAGTTTCCTCCATGCTCTTTCCTTCTTCCATCATTTTGACTCCATAATGTACGAATAGTGCTTCTCCCATGGAAGCGCATAAAGAATCAATCACTATAATTTTACAGTCAGGATGCTCTTCCATGACAACCTCCACAGCGAAGCAGGCACTATTATAAGTACCACTTAAGCCCGAAGATAATGCTAAATATAAAATTTGATTATGACCTTCAGCAATATATTGTTCAAAATAATCCTTCAATTCTTCAGGATTGATCTGGGAAGTGGTAGCCATATCTCCACTTCTCATCTTATCATAAAATTCTTTATATTTTAAATCTTTTCCCGTTTCGCCACCATAAGTCTTACCGCCAATCATATAACTCAAATTCATGCATGCTACATGATGTTCTTGTAAATACTCTTTAGGAAAATCAGCAGTCGAATCTGTTACAATCAAAAAACCGGCCATGTTTATCCCCCTATATACTATACTTCAGATTTTTTTATTGTAACATTCTTACATATAGTTTACAATGCTTATGGCTTCAACTGTGACAGTTTGTAACGTCTATTTTTTAGCTTCAGGCAGCCTTAGCCGAAATAGTAATTTGCTCAATTTTCTGAGATTAAGAGGAACTAATGGATAAATGTAACTTTTATCCGAAACGGTTTTGTTCAAAACGATAGACAAAATATAGATGACAATCCCAACGATATAACCCCATATTCCGAAAAGAGCTGTCAGAATCAAAGTAATAATTCTCATAAATTTTAGTGCAAAACCTAACTCATAATTTGGCTGTGTATAATTGGCAATGGCAACAAATGCCATATATAACATGACTTCCGAATTAAACCAACCACTCTTTACAGAGAACTCTCCTAACACCAGTGCTGCCATAACAGAAAGAGGGGTACTAAGCATATTGGGTGTATTGACAGCAGCTAACCTTAGACCATCAATTGCCAGCTCCAAAATTAAAAATTGCCAAATAATTGGAATGTTTTCTGCTTCCTTTACTATAATGAATGAAAAATTACCGGGTACATAGCCTCGGTTATTCATCAACAATAAAAAAGTGGGTGTCATAATATAGGTTAATATAGAAATTAAAAATCTGGATAAACGAAGATATGTTCCGGTAACGGGGGGAAAGTAATAATCATCAGCATCTTCCACCACATCAAAAATGGATGTAGGCATAATCATGGCCGATGGAGAGTTGTCCACCAGAATAATAATATTGCCTTCCAGAATTTGGGCTGCAGCTGTATCCGGACGCTCCGAATATTTAAACTTAGGAAATGGATTATACCATTTTCTACTATAGAGACATTCTGCCAGGCTCTCCTGATTCATAGTAAGAGCATCTACTTTTAGGCTATCTATTCTTTTCTTGATTCGCTCCAAAAAATTCTTTTCAACTCTGCTGTCCATATAGCAGATAGCAATATCTGTCCTTGAACTCGTGCCGGCGCTCATCATTTCCATACGTAAATCTGTGCTTCTGATTCTTCTTCTGATCAGTGCTGTGTTAAAAACTATGTTTTCTACAAAACCATCTTTTGACCCTCTTAACGTTTTATCCTTATCCGGTTCCGAAACACTTCTTGCCGGATAGGATCTGGCATCTATTAGAATAGCCTTGGAATACCCATCTATAAACAAAACAAATATACCTGACAATAGCTTTACTAGAATTTCATCCCAATTATCCTTTAAGTCAACCGCAACATATGGCATGCAGTACTTACTCATTTCATGGGCATCCTGAGGCATATCTTTCTTCGTGATTCCACTTAAGTACTGCAGTATCTTCTGCATGGTATCATCATCACAGAAACCATTAATAAGATACATACAGGCATTTTTGCCGCCAATTACAACAACCCTGTATACTAGGTCAAAACTGACACCCACAGCCAGTCTTCCATTCATATATGCCATATTTTCCTTTAAAGAATCAGTTATTTTTTCCATAAAAAACTCCTTTTCCGAATTCACTAAATAGTGTTCCGAAAAAGGAGTAACTTATACATTTGTTGTACTGCCAAAGCCACCATTCCGAATGCCACAAGCAGCATCGTCCATCGTAATTCCATATTGTAAAAAGATACCTTGCATAAATCCCATTCCAGCACCGATCTCTATTGTTTTGCCTTCATTCGAATCATTGGTTATCTTCGCAAATATATGTCCTTCATTATCTGAACTAAAATAATCACTATCAATGATACCCACTGTATTATTCAATTGCAGCCTGTATTTAAAACCAAGACCACTTCTGGGATACAATTGCAACACCCAGTCCTCATTCATTTTCGCCCGAATCCCTGTGGGAATCTTGATGGTTCGTCCTGGTGGAAGGGAAAAAGCAAAGGGGGCATAAAAATCATAACCTGCACTTCCCTTCGTTGCCCTACTGGGAAGCTCAATGGATTCGTAGATATCCTTTATGTCTTCTTCTGTATATTCCGGAAAATCATCCTTTAGAGCCTGTATGAAATTGGCTTCACTAACCTTACTAAATTGTGCCACTTTATTCATGGGGCTTCTCCTTTTAATTACTATAGTCTCCACAATGCAGAACCGGCACTAAAGGATCTGTCTGTGATATTGTCTTCTTAACATCAATTACTCTCTGGTTTTTACTTCCCTTCCACAATAGCTTAGAATCCAATTCGGCAATATGGAATTCACCATCTATTACAACATCCACATATTGCATCAAGGGGTAATATAGGATATTTTCCCAAACATCACCTGTATAGAGCCAAATTGTTTTTTGTGGAAATTTTTCTTTAATCTCTGCCATTAAGTTTTTCACATCCAATCTATTTTGTGGATGTAGTGGATCACCTCCGGAAAATGTAATTCCTGATACATAATCCTTGCTTAATTGTTCAAATAATTCTTGTTTCGCTAATTCATCAAATAGTAATCCACCATTTGGATCCCATGTAATAGGATTTTGGCATTTTTCACAGCAGTGGGTGCATCCTGCTACCCAAAGTACCACACGTAAACCATCACCGTTTAACATATCGTCCTTTGTAATATTATGATATCTCATTGCTACATGCTTTTCCTTTCTGTGATTTCTACCATTTTAGCTTCATTCAGTCTGGTATCCCCATGTACACGGGAATAGGATAAATATCCATTCATACGATCGATCTTAGTCAGATTATGACTTCCGCATTTGGGACATACATCCATTTTCAGCTCCTGATGACCACAATCATCACAATAAGCAAGTGAAAGATTGACACCTTCATAGAATCCTTTATCCATTGCTCTTCTGATCAATGTTTTAATTGCTTCCATATTATAATCAATCGGGTATTTTACATATTGAATCTTTCCGCCATTGCTCAGATTCCAAAAACGTTCTTCCAAATCCTGCTTCTGAATAGGAGTAATGTCTTCTGTTACGTGGCAATGGAACGAGTTACTTACATATTCTTTATCGGATACGCCCTCAATAATTCCATATTTATTTCTGAACTGTTTGATCTGTAATCCACAAAGATTTTCAGCCGGCGTACCATAAATAGCATAAAGATTTCCATCAGCTTCTTTGAACTCATTTACTTTTGCATTGATATGTTCCATCACATCCAATGCAAACTGGCCATCTTCTACCAAGGATTTTCCATTATAGAGCTCCTGTAATTCATTTAATGCGGTAATGCCAAAGCTGGCTGTGGCTGCCTTTAATAAAGGCTTGATCTTATCTGTCAGTTTCAGATGACCACCTAAAAAACCTCCCTCACAGTAAGCTAACGGATTGGTAGAAGCGCGCATTTCGCCTAAATATGCATAAGTACGAATATGCAGTTGTCTGATTAAATTCAAATAATAGTCCAGTACTTCATAGAAATCTCTACTTTCCTGTCTTGCCTTGGCAAGAATCATGGGCAGATGCAAAGATACTGCACCAATATTAAATCTTCCTACAAATATCGGGGAGTCATTTTTATCAGCAGGGCGCATGCCTCCTCTTTCATACCATGGTGAAAGAAAAGCTCTGCAACCCATAGGTGAAATTGCTTTTCCATACTGTTTATAGATGCTTGCCACATAACCATTTCCTGTCAGACTCAGCCAGTCCGGATACATAGTCTTGGCAGAACATTTCACTCCTGCTTCAAATACATCTTCCAATGGCTTTCCGGGACCATGCAGATTTTCATCATATAAAAATACTATTTTAGGGAATAATACAGGTTTTTTACATTCATTCTTACCCTGTCCACGTCTTCTCACATTTAGCATGGAAATGGTAGCCAATTTTGCAAATCGTCCTGTTCCTGTGCCTGCTGAAACAGTAATGAATGGATAATCCCCTCTGCTGCTGGCAACTGTATTAAACTTATATTCCCATCCCTGGAAGCCCTGTTCAAACTCTCTTACGACATCAGCATATGCTTCAGCTTCTGCTGTATCTTTATCAATACCCAGTCTTTCATATTTTCCCAAATACTTGTAATAAGATTTTTCGGCATATGGTTCCAGAATAGTATCTACACTTGGTACTGTAAAGCCGCCATACTGCTGGCTTGCGGCACTCAAAACAATATCTCCGATAACATCAAATGCAACATCCAGTGTTTTTGGTTCATTGTACCAGATGTTTCCCATTTCAAAACCACCAGAAAGAACATTCTGCACATCAAACAGACAACAGTTCATCGTATCTCTTCTGGCTGACATATCATGTACATAGATATATCCATCCCTGCAGGCTTGTATTTCCTCTGTGGTCATAAAAAACTTTTGATACAGCT
The DNA here is from genome assembly GCA_035271185.1 of Lachnospiraceae bacterium. Classification (GTDB taxonomy): domain Bacteria; phylum Bacillota; class Clostridia; order Lachnospirales; family Lachnospiraceae; genus Acetatifactor. The sequence continues at coordinate 6,335 of DATERV010000128.1, forward strand.
CCTTATTTAACTGATTGAAAATGAGGCTACGTTTCGTAGATACAAGCGCAGAATCCGTGTTGGCATTCTCCTTGTCTCCGATATACATAATGGATTGGCTCTTTTTATAAACATCATCCAGCATACGCACAAAATCCTGCTTATAGTTGCGATAATCTCTGTAGCTTTTCGCTACAATGGGTTTGATCTGCTCCAAACCGCTTTCTACAATATTGTGCATCACCGGAATCGGAATCTCATCCTGATCCAATTCATCCACTTTTTCCACCACATACTGACATATATGTCTTTTTTCTTCCTCAGAAAACTTGGTTAATGCTCTATAAGCACTCTTTCCAACCGCATTAATGACCTTTTGTACGTTAAAAAGTTCCTTGCTGCCATCCTTCTTAATCATTTGTACATTTCTTTTCGTCTTATATTCGGTACCATAATCTATCATATGAACACCTTCCTGTTCCACATTGTTACTCATTTGATTTCCTCCTAAAAAGTACTGACATTTATGTCAGATATACTATATATGGTAATCTTGCATATTTTCGAATCAATATTTAGTAGTTAGATTCAGTATAAAAAAACCTGCTCAAAAAGTCAATGGTGATTTAAAACATTCTTAAGCCAATCTATGTACTTATTCTTTACATCAACCGGTGAAACTATGTTTACATCCCCGCCAAGTCCTGCTAGCCAGCCAAAGAACTGCCCACTCACCACCGCTTTTATTCTGACAGAAAAATAGCCCCCCTCCAGTTTTCGAACATCCGTTTCCTTGCCAAAGCGATCCATTATGACACCAATCAACTTATCACTCAGTTTTAGTGTCACAACCTCTTCCATCCCACCAAACATGCCAAATGTCTGTTTCGTATATTCGGCAAGATTAATCTCTTCATATTGTTCTTTCCCTTCCCGCTTCTCTGCCGTCAGGGAAACATTACCCATTTTATCCACTCTATAATGTTTGATCTGTCCTGCATCATTGTCATAAGCTGCCAGATAATAGTTCTCATCCTGCCAGATCAGGGCCCAGGGACTCACCACATACTTTTCCCCTTCCTTCCTGGGTCTCAGTGTTTTATCAAGCCCCCATTTGAGATAAGTAAAGGATATTTTTTGATTATCAGCAATTGCTTTATATATGGTATCTACATTATAGTAGATTCTTTCATTCTCCGTCTTCACTCTCCCAGCTACATATACCTGCCTTTGTAGCTGGACAGCCTGATGCTTACTGGCAAGCATCTCCAGTTTTCTGATCAGTTCCCTTGATTTTTTTTCTGTCATGAACTGGGAAGCCTGTACTGCATCTACCAGCAACTTTAATTCTGCCAATTCAAAATCTCTGCTGGCCAGATAGTACCCTCCGTTTATTCTTCCCTTTTTCAGAATAATATCATATCCATAATCCATTAGACATGCCATATCATCATAAATGCTCTTTCTTTCCGCCTTGATATCATTCTCTTCTAGCTTGCGAATAATATCCTGTGTACTTAAAACATGATCTTCATCGGTATATTCGTTAAGCATCTTAATAATATAAAATAACTTCAGCTTCTGATTTGTTGATTTAGCCATTTACCCCTCCACAATCCGAACCACTTCATTCAGTTTCCTGATACTGTACATGATTTCCACTTCTGTGGTGTTGATTTCATTGTCGGGATTATACCAGCAGGTATCAATCCCGGCCAAATATCCGCCACGCATATCGCTACTCAAGGAATCTCCTACAATCAAAATACGATCTTTACATACGTTAGGTATGGTTTCCAAAACCCTGTCAAAAAAAGCTCTTTGGGGTTTGGGTGCACCAATCTGTTCCGAAATAAAAATATCTTCCATTATATCAATAAAGCCGGATCGTTTTAACTTATTCATCTGTGTATGGGTAGCGCCATTGGTAACGACAAATTGCCGGCATTTACCTGCAAACATTCTGCATATATCAATCGAGTTTTCGATATATGCAAATATATGACCCAAATATTGCTCATAATGTTGTCTGAATAACTCTACATCCACACATCCAATATGATACTCCGTAAACAGGTCCACAAAACGCCCCACTAATAACTCTGCTTTTGTAACTTGTAAAAGTTCCAGTCTCTTCCACCAGCCATCATTGATTTGCGCATATCTTTGTATCATTTCTTCAGAAGGGGTTACTCCGATTTCCTCTAAGCACTTACAGATTGATAATCTCTGAGAATAATTAAAATCCAGAAGAGTTCCATCGACATCCCACAATATAACATCGTACCGCATGATTCTTCTCCTTTTTGCATGATGCAAAAAGTGCCGTATGAAACGGCACTTCAAACTAAAATTAAGTCTTACATTATTATATCAATGAGCCTCCATCATCGTCAAGCAATATATCACCATCCGCAGCCATGGTAGCAAGCTTATCACATCTCTCATTCTCAGGATGTCCGTCATGTCCTTTCACCCAATGATAAACTACCTCATGTGGCTTCATGGCCTGCAGTAATCGCTTCCACAATTCCATATTTTTAACCGGCTTTTTTGTACTGTTTTTCCAATTGTTTTTAATCCATGAATCCATCCATTTCTTATTAAATGTATCCGTCACATATTTGGAGTCAGATACGACCACAACTTCACAAGGCTTAGTAAGCGCTTCTAATCCTACAATAACAGCCATCAATTCCATTCTGTTATTCGTAGTTTTCTGATATCCTGCGCTCAATTCCTTTTCGTGTAATGTCCCGTTGGCATCCATATATTGCAAAACAGCTCCATATCCTCCCGGTCCTTCCGGATTTCCTCGTGCTGCACCATCTGTATACAAAGTTACTTTCATATAAATCCTCTCTTTTCACTGCTCAATCACTTCCAGATACCGGTATTCATAAAATATTCTGCCCGATTATTGGCATTCTCGATTATAGTTTCATGATATCCCATAATACCAAGTAATTTGATTGCATTTCTTGTGGTTGCTTTCCCTTTCATCAGACAGTAATTAAAATATACATCGCCATCTTTAATTTCTTCTTCAAAATGATAGTTATCATATTGTGCAGACAATAAATCCGTCAATTCCACATCATGGGTTGCTGCAAAACATAAAACATTTTTTGAGGATAAGCTCTTTAATATTTCAGTAGAAGCTGCAATTCTTTCAACCGTATTGGTACCACGCAATACCTCATCCACAAAACATAACATTTTACTCTCTTTTGCTGCCATATCCAGAATTCTTTTAATGGCTCTGATTTCCACCATATAATAGCTCTCTCCCTGGGAAAGATTATCCCTCAGCGTCATGGAGGAGCATATCCCGAAAAAGCTTCCTTCATAGGAATCAGCTAACACCGTATGAATCGTCTGTGCAAAAATAGTATTTAGAGCAACTGTTTTTAAGAATGTGGATTTACCTGAAGCGTTGGAACCTGTCAGTAAAACCCCTCTACGAACATTGATAGAATTTTTCACCGGATGCTGTATCAGCGGATGATATAAATTTTCTGTGGTATACACAATTTGTTCCTCATTACTTAAAACTGGAATACAAAAAGCTCCATCCAGTGACTTTCTATATGCTCCTATTGCAATGACTGTCTCTAGATAACCAAGTGTATAAAATAATTCATCTACATCCGCAATATGCTTACGCACCTGATCCAACATTGTATTAAATTTTATCAGATCCAGATGAAAGATCATTCTGCAATAGTCAAGAAATATGTCCAGAATATTACCGGAGCCTGACATTCTACCGGAAGACATAAGCCAATAGGAGCCTCTCTTGAATCTGCCTAACTGCTTTTTGTGTTCATGAAGTTTCTGTGCTTCTGACTGTATTCTCTCAGAATGTACCGCTTCCACTCTTTCTGCTGCATCCATTAACTTCATTAAATAAGCAAAGCTGGTGATATATGGTTCAATCTCATTTTTTTCCTTAAAATAGGAAAACATATTATAAAGCATGATGACAACAAGCCAAATGACACCCATTGAGGGCTTCACTGCACATAGAACAATACCCGGTATATAAAGGAAATTCAGTATATAGTGTTTGATATTACTTCTGTTACCCAGAATATCTAAATGATCCAGGTACTCATACAGGGAAAATCGGCCAGTATAACCGAGCTTGTGAAACAGAATCTGCAGTTTTACTCTTTCTGTCTGATTGGATGTAAAATACTGAATTTGTTCTTCCATATGTTTCAGTTTTTCATCTGAAAGATGGGGGGAACGAAGCGTATAATAAAGTATTTCTTCCCCCGCTGAAGAATATGTTTCATTCATGCCCTTATATACATCATCCATGGATAAATCATTCCAGGTAATATCATCAATCTGTGTTTCCCCGGGATGCCTTTCAAAATATCTGGATATAGAAGCATACTGCTCAGGACGATATTCCTTTTCGTGGATCTGCCCGTAATCTCTTTCCAAATGCCTCTTAAATTCTTTCTGTGACTTATGTTCATCATAAAATCCTTTTGCCATAAAAAGAAGGATCAAAAAAAATGCTACAAAACCAAATACAATGTATTCCATATGCCTTTACACATCCTGTTCTTTCAGTCTGCGTATTCTCCTTTCAGTTTCACTGTATATGTCTATTGCACTCATATCAGTATAAAATATTCCGTCCATATACAATATTTTGCCACCTACCATGGTCATCTTCACATTCTGTTTACTGCCACTGTAAACCAGATTTTTCTCAATGCAATGAATCGGCTGCATATTGGGCTGTTGCAAATCAATCATAATGATATCAGCAAGTTTTCCTTCAGCCAATACATCGGCATTGTTCAGCTTCATGGCCTTAGCGCCATTTACAGTGGCCATTTTTAACACTTCCATGGCATCTACACTGGCGGCATCCTGTTCTCTTAACTTTGCCAGACCAGTTACCAGGAACATTTCCCGAAACATATCTAGACAATTATTGCTGGCTGCTCCATCTGTACCGATGGCTACAGAAATATCTTGTTTTATAAAATCAGCAATGGGGGCTATCCCGCTAGCCAGCTTGGTGTTGGAGCCAGGATTGGTAATCACATGCATTCTTCGTTTTAAAAAAACCCTCTTGTCGTCTTCTGACATATAAACACAGTGATACCCACCCCCACCATAGTCAAACATCCCAAGTGAATTTAAGAAAACAGGAGGCGTCATTCCGTATTTCTTTTTACATTCAAATACCTCCAGTGCCGTCTCACTCATATGGGTATAGACAGGTGCACATAATTCATGTGCTAAAGTAGAAAGCTGAATCAGAAGTGGCTTATCGCATGTGTACTCTGCATGAAAACCAAGCTGGTATGTGATCAATGGTGATGTATGGTTCCACTTCTGATATTCTTCTGCCATCGCTTCCACAGAAGACGTAAAATTATTACATCCACTTACCAGTACACACCTCATTCCCATTTCCATACAGCTACATGCTGTCATGTCGGGCATTAGATACATATCAAAAATCGAGGTGATTCCACTTGTGAGATATTCCAAAATCGCCAGTTTCACAAAGCAGGAAATATCTTCTTTTGTAAGTTTTTTCTCCATGGGAAATATCTTTTCATTCAGCCACCGGCTAAGTGGTATATCGTCCGCATAAGAACGTAAGAAGGTCATCCCGGAATGTGTATGAGCGTCTTTAAAACCGGGCATTAGCAGATTCCCTTTACAATCTATCTCTTTATCCCAGATCATATAGATATCATTTGATTCCTTCCGGAACCTGTCCAATGTTGTTGTTTCACCCACATATACGATCTTCTCATTTTTGATCCAGATTTCCCCTTCAAAAATAGGCCTATTTGGTTCCATGGTGAGAATGATTGCATGATATAATCTGATATTCATGTAAGATTGTCACCTCCAAAGCCAAATGGAAACAGATCTACCAGCTTATATTCTTTATAGTCATCCTCATTTTTAGCAACTAGAATGAGAAAATCCTCTTTACAGAATTCTTTCATAATCTGCCTGCATATGCCGCATGGAAAAGCGTAAGTTGAAACCTCTTCCAGTTCTCTGCCACCTACAATGGCAATTGCTGAAAACTCTCTATTCCCGTCACTAACTGCTTTATAAAAAGCAGTTCTTTCAGCACAGTTCGTCGCCCCATAGGAAGCATTTTCAATATTACATCCTGTATATATTTCCCCATTCACAGTGAGTAATGCCGCTCCTACGAAAAAAACAGAATAAGGTGCATAGGCATTCTGTCTGGCATTTACAGCCATATCAATCAATTGTCTTTTTTGATTCGTTCGTATATCCATATAGCATTCCCCTTTATTATTTATGAAAATCGAATCATACTATCCTTCACCAGTTTGGTAAACAACGGAGCTGCTTTAGCAGCTGCTTCCTGTACTTCCTCATGGGTGAGGGGAGCATCCGTCATTCCCGCTCCTAAATTACAGATGCAGGATATTCCACAAACTCGCATACCCATATGTCTGGCTGCAATTGCTTCTACGGCTGTACTCATACCCACCGCATCAGCACCCAATATACCCGCCATTCTTACTTCAGTAGAGGATTCAAAGGAAGGTCCTGTTAACTGCAGATATACCCCTTCCCTCAGTGGAATACCATTTTTTGCAGCAGTCTGTTTGATCATAGCTCGTAACTCTTTATCATAAATTGTGGTCATATCCGGAAACCTGGTACCAAGTTCCTCTATATTGGGGCCTATAAGCGGATTCTTCACAAAGCAGGATATCTGATCCGTAATCATCATCAAATCGCCGGCAGCAAATCCGTTATTCACGCCACCTGCTGCATTGGTCAAAAAAAGGATCTCCGCTCCCAATAATTTCATCAGCCTAACAGGCAAAACCACATCTGTCATATCATAACCCTCATAGAAGTGTATTCTGCCTTTCATACATACAACGGGTACATCCTGTAAATATCCAAAAATAAACTTACCAGCATGTCCAGCAACAGTGGAAACCGGAAATCCTGTTATTTCGTGGTAGGGCAGTTCAGCCTCTACCGTAATCTGATCTGCAAATTCACCTAATCCGGAGCCTAAAACCAACGCTACTTTCGGTTTAAAATCCACTTTCTTCTTCACACATTCATAGCAATCCATCAGTTTTTTATACACACTATTCATGTTATCCCTTTCCCTGCAAAGCACAGCTGTACAAACATTTTTATCATTATATCATAAATACATGCATGGGACTAGTTTGAATGATACAAACCAAAGAAACTCGGCATGATGAAGTCTCTTGCCGAGTTTCTGAAAGATATTCTATATAATGATACAAACCATACCGCCATTCATATCATTTACAACCTTTTGCATGGTTTCCTGCAACTTAACCTGGCTTTCATCACCGATCATTGCTATTTTTCCATTTATTCCGTCCCCTACAAGCTGCTCTATTGTTTTACCGAATATATTCGTTTCCCAAATGCCGTTTTCCGTATTGTCAGCTTCACCGATATAATTAATCAGATCCTGTGCCTGCTCTTCTGTCCCCACAATCGGAGAAATCTCAGTCTCAATATTGGCACGAATCATATGTATGGAAGGACTTTCCGCTTTGATTTTGACACCAAATTTGTTCCCGTGCCTGATTAATTCAGGCTTCGCCAGTTTGATTTCGCTTCGTTCCGGGGTCACTACGCCATACCCCTTGTATCGTACAGCCTGAACAGCATTTAATACCTTGGAATACTCTTTCTTCATAGCTGATAGTTCCTTAAGCTTAGAGATCAACTGGTACTCCCCATTGATTTCGTCCCCTACCAACTCACTTAGCATCTCGTAGTAATATGCATTATCAACATCCATCTGCATCTTTACACTACCGTCTGCTAAATTCACGCCGTCAACCTTCAGTCTTTTTACATAATCACTATGTATAGGAATCTGGCCATCTTCCTGTTTTTTACGTAAGTCTTTCACCACATTGATATCCTTCATCATTTCCTTAACGCCATTCACGATATCTGTTTTCATACGATTATCTTTTGGTAACATCTCCACCCACTTAGGCATATAGAATTCCATACGGGTAATAGGAAATTCATATAAAACCTGTTCCATGATATTGTGGATATCTTCTTTCTTTAGCTGTTCGCAGTTGACAGGCAGAACCTGTACCTGATATTTCTCAGACATATCTTCTGCAAGCTTTTTGGTATCATCAGCTAATGGACGCTGAGAGTTCAACAAAACCAGAAATGGTTTTTTCAATTTCTTAAGTGTTGTAATCGTCTTGTTTTCTGCTTCCAGATAATTATTTCTGGCAATTTCTCCAAAGCTGCCATCTGTTGTGATCACCATTCCGATGGTAGAATGATCATTGATTACTTTATCTGTTCCAATTCCTGCAGCCTGTGTGAAGGGAATTTCATGATCAGACCAAGGTGTTTTTACCATTCGTTCCGTATTTTCTTCCATATGACCGGCTGCACCATCTACCATGTACCCAACGCAGTCAATCAATCTCACCTTTGCTTTGATATCTCCGCCCAATAGAACATCAGCTGCTTCTTTTGGTATAAACTTGGGTTCTGTGGTGGTAATAGTTCTGCCACCTGCGCTCTGTGGAAGTTCATCCTTAGCTCTTTCCTTTTCATGTTCATTTTCCATAAAAGGAAGCACCATCACATCCATAAATCGCTTAATAAAGGTGGATTTACCAGTACGTACCGGTCCTACCACTCCTATGTATATTTCACCACCTGTTCGGTTGTTTATATCTTTGTACAGATCATAGGTGTTCAGTGCAAAATTCTCCATAAAAAAACCTCCTGCATATACTGTTATATGTATATGCAAAAGGCTTTTCAGATATCCTTAATCCATGTATCTCAAGCGTTTAAAATTTTTCTTTCCTCTTCTGATTACCATTCCTTCGTTGGCGAATTGTTCCGGGACATAAGTGGTTTTGATGTCTGTGACCTTTTCATCATTCACAGTTACGCCACCCTGCTCCACTGCACGTCTAGCTTCGGAACGGGATGCTGTTAACCCTGTTTTTACCAATATCCCCATGATATCAATGCTGCCTTCCGTAAAATCTTCAGCAAGCAATATTGCTTCCGGCATCAGCGCTGCACTACCGGCACTGAATAATGCTTTCGCACTTTCTTGGGCCTTCTGTGCTTCTTCTTCCCCGTGAACCAGATTTGTCAGTTCATATGCCAGTATTTCTTTCGCCTGATTTAGCTCACTGCCTTCCCACTGATCCATCTCATCTATCTGCTCCAATGGCAGGAATGTAAGCATTCTTAAGCACTTCAATACATCAGTATCAGCTATATTTCTCCAATATTGATAAAATTCAAAGGGAGAGGTCTTTTGGGGATCTAACCAAACTGCACCCTTCTGTGTTTTCCCCATTTTCTTACCTTCCGAATTCAATAAAAGTGTAATCGTCATAGCATAGGCATCCTTACCCAGCTTTCTGCGAATCAATTCGGTACCGCCAAGCATATTGCTCCATTGATCATCTCCACCAAACTGCATATTACATCCATATCTTTCATAAAGAGAAAGGAAATCATAGCTTTGCATGATCATATAGTTGAACTCTAAAAAGCTTAACCCCTTTTCCATACGCTGTTTATAGCATTCCGCTGAAAGCATTCGATTTACACTGAAGTGTGCACCTATATCGCGTAAGAAAGAGACATAGTTAAGAGCAAGCAACCAGTCAGCATTGTTAACCATCATGGCTTTTCCATCTGAAAAATCAATAAAACGACTCATTTGCTTTTTAAAACACTCACAATTATAAGCTATGGTCTCATTGGTCATCATGGAACGCATATCCGTTCTTCCTGATGGATCACCAATCATCGCTGTACCACCGCCAATCAAAGCAATGGGCTTATTGCCTGCCATCTGTAACCTTTTCATCAAGCATAATGCCATAAAATGGCCCACATGAAGGCTATCTGCGGTGGGATCAAATCCAATATAAAAAACAGCTTTTCCGTTATTGATCAATTCCTTAATCTCTTCTTCATCGGTCAGCTGAGCTAATAGCCCTCTTGCTTTCAGTTCATCAAAAATTGTCATATTTCATCCTCCATTTTATTTCTTAGCTTATTGTTTCATAATAGGTGATGCATTGATTACATGCAAGGCGCGCTCTCACTTAACTTCAAACGTAGCTATACCTATTTATTTACCATCAGTTTGGTCATGGCCTGATTTAGGCCGTCCACGGTCAGTTTGTACATGGGTATAATCTCTTTCACAGCGGTTTCTGCTTCTCTCCATGGTGTATACCCGGGTGCCATTTTGGGATTCAACCAAACCACCTTTTTATAATGGCGTTTTACCAGTTTCAGCCATTCCCAGCCTGAGAGCCCGCCATTGGGTCCTCTGTAGTTACCTGTATCAGAATACAGTTCCTCAGGTGCCATAGCGGCATCCCCAACAATGATAACCTTATAGTCCCCGGATAGGTTTCGAAACATCCAGTCTGTGTCAATCCAGTCACCATTTTCACATTCAGGCGATTTATACAGCTTACTATAGATACAATTATGAAAAAAATATGTTTTCACATCTTTATAATGATTTGATTTATAGATTGATTGAAAAAGTTCGTTCAGTAAACTACTATAGGGTATCATGGTCCCACCGGAATCCATTAGTAACAATAGTTTTACAGCATTTTTTCTGGGTTTCTGCATTACAATCTGCAAACAGCCGCCATTATTACAGGTTTTGTCAACCGTTCCGTCTATATCCAGTTCTGATTCCGGTATATCCAGTCTGGAAGAAAACTGCCTTAATTTTCTTAATGCCATCTGGAATTGTCTGTTATCCAATATCCTGTCATTACGAAAATCCCTGTATTTTCTCTCTCCAATTACTGCAAATGCAGATTGATGACCGGTTTTCCCACCTACTCTTAAGCCACCAACATTGCCACCGCTGCTTCCAAAAGAAGTCTTTCCCATGCTTCCAATCCAAAAACTGCCTCCGTTGTGCTCACTGTCCTGATCACGTAAACGCTCCTTGAACTTTTGCTCTACTTCTTCTTTATCCATATGCGTCTGCAGATCTTCCATCTCGTTTAATAAAGATCTGGTTTCCTCATCTGCCAGCTCTTGTAATTCAGTTTTATCCAACCACCTGAGCATTTGTGATGTCAATTCTCTTTGATTTGTAGTAGCTTTAAAACAATCTTCAAAAGCCATATCGAATTTATCAAAATCTGTTTCACTTTTTACCAGAATCATGCGGGCAACATAATAAAACTGAGTCATGCTGTTTTCACATAGATTCAGAGAAAGAGCCTCTTGAAGCGTCAAAAATTCGCTTAACGTCACAGATAATCCTTTATCCCTTAAGGAACGAAAAAACTTGGTAAACATTATAACACCTATATCTGGTTGGAATGCTTTACTGTTTCCAGATCCTCATCTTTTTTTACAACTACTCCGATAAATGGAAGACTACTCTTGATTTTATCAGCCGGAATACCGCCTAGCTGTAAAGCATTAATCCAGTCAATCAGCTCTGAAGTACTTGGTTTTTTTCGAATATCTCGTAAATCACGTATTCCATAAAACACTTCCATTGCACTCTTTAAAAGTTTTTCTTCCACATCAGGGAAATGCACCTTCACGATCTCTTCCATCAAGGCATCATCCGGAAAATCAATATAATGAAAAATGCATCTTCTAAGGAAGGCATCCGGTAATTCTTTTTCTGCATTAGAAGTAATTATGACAATGGGTCTTAGCTTCGCTTTCACTATCTGCTTTGTTTCATTGATATAAAATTCCATTTGATCCAGTTCCCATAATAAATCATTGGGAAATTCCAAATCTGCTTTATCTATTTCATCAATTAATAGAACTACCTGGTTTTCACTTTCAAATGCTTCGCCCAGTTTGCCCAGCTTGATATATCTTGCGATGTCATCTACCCCTTCTTCTCCGAATTGGCCATCATAGAGACGCTGAATGGTATCATAAACGTAAAGTCCTTCCTGGGCTTTTGTTGTAGATTTAATATTCCAGATAATCAATTCTTTTCCCAGGGATTTCGCTACTGCTTCTGCCAGCATGGTCTTTCCTGTGCCAGGTTCTCCCTTGATCAATAATGGCTTCTTTAGAGCAATAGCCACATTCACACTGGCCAAGAGTTCTTCACTTGCCACGTATTCCCCGGTTTGGGTAAATTGTTCTATACTCATGTTTGTTCCTTTCAATCTGCTACTAACAATATGATAAATTCATTTGAAAAATACACATAACCATGTTACGATATTATTGTTTTAAAATCAAGGATATTATGGAGAAAACAAAATGATAAAGGACTTATTTGTGCAAAAGGGAACTACTCTTTCTTTTGAGGTCTTTCCTCCAAAGAAGGATACAGATTTCGATACTGCTTTTGAAACACTGAATTCATTAAGTAAACTACAGCCTGATTTTATGAGTGTCACATACGGTGCCGGTGGCAGCAAGTCGAAAAAAACTTTGGATATTGCTTCCTATATCCGTAATACTCTTCAAATTGAAGCACTCGCTCATCTTACCTGCGTAGGATGTAAAAGTCAGGATATAGAATCCATCACAAATCAATTAAAAGAACATCATATAGAACAGGTCCTGGCGCTTAGAGGGGATAGGCCGAAGGATATGACAGATGAACAATATAATGGCAGGGAATTTGTCCATGCATCTGATCTGATTGCTCATCTAAAAAAAGAAACACAGTTAAGCTGTGCAGGAGCCTGTTACCCAGAAAAACACTATGAGTGTTTTAGTAGGGAAACAGATATACAAAATCTAAAAGCAAAGCAGGATGCAGGAGCTGATTTTTTTATTACCCAGCTGTTCTTTGATAACGATTATTTTTATGACTTCAGGGATAGAGCCTGCAAAAAAGGCATTACTATTCCCATTTGTGCCGGTATTATGCCAATCACCAATTCCTCACAGCTTGGTACTACAGTTTCTCTTTCCGGATCCTCTATACCCAAAGCTTTCTCTGATCTGATTGCCACCTATGGGGATAATCCTGAAGAAATGAAGAAAGCCGGCATCGATTATGCAATCAAGCAAATTCTGGACTTAAAAGCGAATGGTGTGGATGGCATTCATATCTATACCATGAATAAGCCCAAAATGGCCGCAGAAATTGTATCCAACATACGATAAAATGACCACGTATCAAAATGCAGTTATCCAATAAGTACTACCTTTCTATAATTTGATAACTGCCTGTTGCAGTATATTCCACACTACTATCAAATTCAAAGTCAAAGTTAGACAAATTTATTCCGAACGTCTCACATAATGTATTCCATTCGTCACTGCTTGCTGCCGAATATATCAAGAGATAATATTCACCACTGTCAAGTTCTATCTCGTCAGATACTATATCTGCAAAAACAGCACCTGTACTATAAAAATATACATCACTACCATCAGTTTCCGTCAATGCTATCCCCACAATAACCCCATCTCTATCAATATCCCACTTAGCTCGAACTTGGTATTTTCCATCTTTTTCAATATGTATCTCATAACATTCTTTTAGCTTCGTCAAATTATCTCCCTCTTGGGGATACGTAAAGGTTCCATAGGCAACTTCTTTTGTGGGAATTAACAGAAAAACAACAGCCACAATCACATAAACAATCGGAATATAGTTAATAATGGATTTCGTTTTTACATTAAAGTCATATTTCCTTATAATCTTAACAGTAATGATAGACAAAACAGCAAGTAATACAAATACCACAATACTGACTACGATAGGAGCAATATTGGAGCTTCTAATGAATTTGGTAACATCATCATCAGCCGGAGCAATTCCAAACATATATTTAATTGGAATAAGTATCCAAGATATTAATGAGGAACAGTATACGTTGCAGTAAAATATCATAAAATACAACGGTAATGCTTTTTTTATCTTCTGCTTGAGAAGCAAAACAAAAATTATATAAAAGAAAAGTGGGAATACTGCACCAGCAACATCAATCAGAGGAGACTCCAAAACTCCTTCAAAGGACATATGCGGCGATAACGCAATAATCATAAACTCCGTCACCTTCCCACCTTTAAGCCAGACCACAAGACAATGACCAAATTCATGTAAGATGAGATATAAAAAAACTCCTAAAATCGCCGCTACTGGCCATAGG
>DATERV010000129.1:0-4391 GCA_035271185.1 Lachnospiraceae bacterium
TGGGCTAAATTATCAAAAGCTGGGAAAGGAGCTTGTGAGTATGGATGAACTTGCTGTTATGGATGGGGGCAAGTGCATTTTACAGCTAAGAGGTGTTCGCCCGTTTCTCTCGGATAAGTATGACATTACAAAGCATCCCAATTATAGATACTTATCCGATTATAATAAAAGAAACACCTTTGATATTGAGAAATACCTATCCACAAAACTCAAACTAAAGCCTGATGAGGTATACGATGTTTATGAAATTGACCTTGCAGACGAAACCGAAACCGTATAATAGCGGTTATTTTTTTACTCAAAAATAAAATAAATTTTAGGAGGAAATAATTATGGCATTTTTTAATTCAGCAGTAGATGTATTACAGACACTTGTTATCGCTCTTGGAGCAGGACTAGGGATTTGGGGAGTTATTAATTTACTTGAAGGCTATGGAAATGACAACCCGGGTGCAAAATCACAAGGTATGAAACAACTTATGGCCGGTGGTGGCGTAGCACTAATTGGCATGACCCTTGTACCTCTTCTTTCCGGATTATTCGGTTAAGAGGTAAAGTCTTATGGAATCCATCATCGACAAAATTACGGAATGGCTCAAAGAGATTTTAGTCAGTGGTATAATGGGAAACTTGTCGGGGATGTTTGATAACGTCAACCAGAAGGTAGGCGAAATCGCAGGTGAAGTAGGAATGACACCGTCAGCTTGGAATGGCGGTGTCTTTTCTATGATACGCAATCTATCCGAAACAGTGATTATTCCCATTGCTGGCTTGATTTTGACCTTTGTGATGTGCTACGAACTGATACAGATGGTCATTGAGAAAAACAATATGCACGATATTGATACATTCATGTTCTTTAAATGGATATTTAAGACCTTCATTGCTGTAATGATTATAACCAACACTTTTAACATTGTTATGGCAGTCTTTGACCTTTCGCAACATGTTGTGTCAGGTGCAGCAAGGGTGATTATCAGCGATACCAGTATTGATATAAGCTCTGTCATAGTAGATATGGAGCCACGTCTTATGGAAATGGAACTTGGCCCACTCTTTGGATTATGGCTACAAAGCATGTTTGTTGGTCTAACCATGCACATTCTTTCTGTCTGCATATTCGTAGTTATTTATGGACGAATGATAGAAATTTATATGATGACTTCTCTTGCACCAATACCCTTTGCCACCATGTCAAATAGAGAACTGGGAAGCATGGGACAAAATTATTTAAGATCCTTGTTTGCTCTTGGCTTTCAAGCTTTTCTCATTATGGTATGTGTAGGTATTTATGCAGTATTAGTGCAATCCATCACCACAGATGCAGACATCATAGGAGCCATATGGACTTGTGTAGGGTATACAGTACTCCTGTGTTTTACCCTCTTTAAGACAGGTTCACTTGCAAAGGGCATTTTTAATGCTCATTAGTCGAAGATGGGTAAGCAAAATTCACAATCCCCATTTTCGACCAAAGAAAATTCATACCGTTCTAAAATGGGACGGCTTTCATCAGGTTGCTTTTTCTCATTTACTAATATATTTCCGATAGATTCCCAAAAAAATTGTACGTCTTGGGTAGTATGAGGAATTTCGCAAATAAGGTATGCTCCCGCAGGCAAAGCACCGTGATGGATTACATTATCATCGAAGATTTGCTCTGTAACAAAGCAGATATCATAGCGACACTTTTCTGGTGGAACAATGGCAGGATTGTCTTGTGCTATTGCGTAAATAGTACCGTTGTTATTCCAAAGATTTTGGGTTTGTACCCATTCTTTCATAGCTTGCATAAGTTTAAAGTTTTCTTGCCCATATTCTCCAACACGACGCATATACACAACAGGATAGGCAGGGATATTTTCTGTATAGATTTTCATGATTTCTTTCCTTTCTATGTGGGATAATTCGAGCCTAACATGATATAAAATTTTTTTCAATCAAATTTTTAAAATTGATTTTTTGAAGGAGGTATCAAAATTTATGGCATATGTACCCGTACCTAAAGATTTAAGCACAGTAAAGACCAAAGTAATGTTTAACCTGACTAAAAGGCAGCTTATTTGTTTTTCTCTCGCCCTTATAGTAGGCTTGCCTTTCTTTTTTATCTTAAAAGACAGTGCAGGAACAAGCCTTGCTACATTGGTAATGATTTTTGTCATGTTGCCCTTTTTCATGTTTGCCATGTATGAAAAGCATGGGCAGCCATTGGAAGTCATTTTAAAGCATTACATTGAAGTCAGATTTTTAAAACCAAAGCAAAGACCATATAAAACAGATAACTTTTATGCAGTTCTTATGAGGCAGAGCCAATTAGATAAGGAGGTAAAGGATATTGTCACGAGAAAACAAAGCAAACAGACCAAAGCTTACAAGGGCAGACAGACAAGAAATTAATGCTGCTATCCTACGAGCAAGAGGAAAAGATAAAAAAGAAAAATCAGCACAAGATACAATTCCCTATCAGCGTATGTACCCTGATGGGATTTGCCGTGTAACAGATAAACTCTACACTAAGACATTATGTTTTCAAGATATTAACTATCAACTTGCTCAAAATGAGGATAAAACAGCCATATTTGATAGTTGGTGTGACTTCCTTAATTATTTTGACAGCTCCATTCACTTTCAGTTTTCATTTCTAAATATGACTGCCAATGAAAAAGATTATGAAAGCAGTATTCAGATTAAGCCCCAAGAAGATGATTATGACAGCATCCGAACAGAGTATGCCCAGATGCTTCATAATCAGCTTGCCAAAGGAAATAATGGACTGGTAAAAACCAAGTATCTTACTTTTGGTATTGAAGCTGACGATATAAAAATAGCAAAACCACGTTTAGAACGTATTGAAAATGATATTTGGAATGAATTTAAGCGATTAGGTGTCATGGTAGATTCCCTTAATGGAAAGGAAAGATTAAAGCTGTTCCATGATATGCTTCACATGGATGGGAATGTACCCTTTCGCTTTGAATGGAAATGGCTTGCACCATCAGGACTGTCTACGAAAGACTTTATTGTTCCATCTTCCTTTGAATTTCGTGATGGGAGGACATTTAAAACAGGACATAAATATGGAGCAGTATCCTTTTTACAGATACTAGCACCAGAATTAAATGACCGTATATTAGCAGATTTTTTAGATATGGAAAGCAATCTTATTATCACCATGCATATTCAATCTATAGATCAGACAAAGGCTATTAAGACTATTAAAAGAAAAATAACAGACCTTGATAAGATGAAGATTGAGGAACAAAAGAAAGCTGTTAGAAGTGGTTATGACATGGATATTATCCCCTCTGACCTTGCAACTTATGGTGGTGAGGCTAAAAAGCTCTTGCAGGACTTACAAAGCCATAATGAAAGAATGTTCCTCTTAACCTTTCTTGTAATGAACACAACAGATACTAAACAAGACCTTGAGGATATTGTTTTTGGAGCTGCTGGTATTGCACAAAAGCATAACTGTATGTTATTGAGACTGGATTTTCAACAGGAACAAGGATTTATGTCCTCTTTGCCCCTTGGTTTAAATCAAGTGGAGATACAAAGGAGCCTGACTACTTCATCTACAGCAATCTTCGTTCCCTTTACTACACAAGAGTTATTTCAATCAGATGGAGAGCCTTTGTATTATGGATTAAACGCCCTATCCAATAATCTTATTATGGTAGACCGTAAAAGGTTGAAAAACCCTAACGGTTTGATTTTAGGAACACCGGGCAGTGGTAAATCCTTTTCGGCAAAAAGAGAAATAACAAACATCTTTCTAATTACTACTGATGACATCATTATTTGTGACCCAGAAGGAGAGTATTTTCCTCTTGTGGACAGATTAGGCGGGCAGGTACTTAAGATTTCTCCAACATCAGGAGACTATATAAATCCTATGGACATTAATTTAAACTATTCTGATGATGAAAGTCCCCTATCTTTAAAATCTGATTTTATTCTGTCTTTGTGCGAGCTAATTGTCGGTGGTAAAGAGGGACTAAAACCTGTAGAAAAAAGTATCATAGACCGTTGTGTAAGATTAATTTATACGGATTACCTTGCTGACCCTGTACCTGAAAAAATGCCTATTTTAAGTGATTTATACAATGCACTGGAGAGCCAAGAAGAAAAGGAGGCAAGGCATATTAGATCAGCCCTTGAAATCTATGTTACAGGCTCACTTAATGTATTTAATCATCGAACCAATGTAGATATTACCAATCGTCTTGTATGTTTTGATATTAAGGAATTAGGTAAGCAGCTTAAAAAATTAGGAATGCTTGTGGTACAAGACCAAGTCTGGAATAGGGTAACAATTAACCGTGCAGAGAAACGTGCCACTCGCTACTATATGGATGAGTTTCATCTCCTTTTAAAAGAGGAACAGACAG
>DATERV010000130.1:0-2928 GCA_035271185.1 Lachnospiraceae bacterium
TTCTGCCCTGGATAATTCCTTCTTATAACATCTGTCCGCAATCTGAATCTGATCTTTAATCTTGCCCTTTTGTTCCTTTAACGCTTCTAATTCACATTTATACTCAGGCTCATTACTTCGGAACTTTTCAAAATCTTCAACATCTTTGCATTTACGTTTCTCAATACCATGATTAGAATACATTTGTTTTTGTTCCGTCTCCACCTCTTTTAGATCCTGCTGAAGCTTATTGGTCAGGTGCAATAAATCTGTGAATGAATTCACATCATTATTTACCACCAGTAGATACTCTTCTTGTAGTAAATGCATCTGCTTAATAGACTCATAATAATATGCTGATTTATAATAAAACCGCTTTTTTTCAATTAGTCGCAAGCGATACATTCTGGCATAATACTTCTTTTGAAACGGTGATAATTTGGCACGTTTCACATAGATTGGGTTAAAGGTATTGACCTTCGGTCTAGCGCTCTTACTGTCTCCATAACGAATTAATGTATCAAGATTTTCTCTCGATAACTGTTCGTCTATAGTATCAATACGTTTAAAACGTTTCATCCCTGGAGCCTTAACCGCAATATGTTTACCTTCTTTTACATCATATCCCAGACTTTTTAACAGAAATATAAAATGTGGCTCACTCTCTGCCAGTAATGCACAATAAAATGCATCATCGTTTATCAGTGTGGAATAGGATTGTTCTCTCTCCCACTCTGGTCTTGACATATTCTTAGGATCTTCACTGTATTCTGCCGGCATTATCTCCAATCCATACTCCGTACATAGCTGATTTGTTATCGGTTGTAAAATGTTTTTCCAGTCTCCATTATGATATTGGAACTTATATCCTTCTGTCATATCAATACTGTTAAATACAATATGTGCGTGTAGATGAGCTCTATCTGTATGAACTGCTACAACCACTTCATACTTCCCCTTTAGGAAGATTTCAGCAAATTTCATTGCTATTTCATACATAATCTCAGGTGTTCCCTCTCCTGGTTTAAGTGAAATAATTAAGCTATATCCCTGTCTACCACCAGTCTTTTGAAACATCTCCTTGGTCGCCTTCATCTGCTCATATGCAATTTCCAACGGGCAGTTAATACCGCCCGCCAGATTGGCAATTCCAAGTTTCATAGGATTCAAAATATAATTGATACTGTTCTTCAGATGAATGTCTTTTTGTTTTTTCTTACTAGACTTCATACACCCCACCTTGGTTATCGCCATTGCTTTACCACCTCCATCATTAATTTTTGGATTTCTTTTAATAAATCCAATATCTGTTTTAATATATGGTCACTAACTAGCCTATTTGTATTAGCCAGTCGTGTTAATTGGTTAATATTATTTCCAACCTTTGAAATCTGATTAATCAAATCTCGACGATCGATTGCAAATGAGGTATCTATTGTGCCACCATGAAGAATTAATTCCCTAACATACTCACTGGGGTTTAATCCATTTGCCTCGGCATCCAACTTCATCTGCTTCTCTTCTAATTCCGATAATCGAATCGTAAAATTTCTTCTCGGTTCGACCATTTGTTTCCTTCGACCTATAAGCTGCACCTCCTTTTTATCTGTGCTTTGCTTTTGTTTTGGTTCTTTTACATCTTTTACAAAACCACCTAAAGATAGATTTTGCCAGATACGTATAACGCAGGGCGTTAAACAAAATCTGGTTAGGGGACCGAAATCCCCTAATACCCCTGTTATATTGCAAGTACAGAATGTGATAATTCTATTTGTACTTATTACAATTTGTATCACTGCCACTGAGACTGTTATTACAAATCGAAATATGAATTTGAGGATGTAATACTGTTTGTATCACTGTTTTCATCCTCAAATTCAACTATTTATCATAAATATAAGCAATTCCAATCATTAGAAACCATTCAAAAAGCTTAGTGCTGAAGTGGGAAGTTCATCATTCCCATCCACTTCTGGGAGAACGCCCATTTTCGGAACAGCCACCTCTGTCTGAACTGCTTTGTTGCTCTGTTCCGCTGTTGTTACTACTGGAAGCCCAACTGATACTCCACCAGCTACCACTACTTTTAGAACCTCTGTTACTGCTTTCGTTACTGCAAGTTCTACCGCTTTTTCAAGCATTGCCATGATTGAATCGGATTCTTTTTTAACTGCCTCTTGGAGTTCATACTGAGCCGACTGTATGAACTCTTTTTTCAAAGAATCCAGTTTTCCCTTTGCTTCGTCAAAATCAAATTCATCTCTGGCATACTTCACTAAAACCCATTTGATAAACTTACTTCTGTTTCCAAACAGGCTTTTTCTTGGTTCTTCTTCTGTAGATAATAATAATTTCCAAACCAAGGCATCCTCATCATGATTCAGATTCAATCGAAAAGGTACTGTCTGAAACATATCCTTATCATACATCCAACCACCTATCTGCTTTCTGCAATGCCAGATATTCATAACCAATGGCATTTGCCTTTACATCTTCCTGATAACAGATATTTGTGCCTCTAATTCTACCAAATAGTTTCATTACAGTAGCTCCTCCGTCTACATACACAATCGGCGTTAGTTCTGGATCAAACCCATTTTCTTTCAGCTGAGCTTCTACGTTTTCAGCAAAGATGCAAAGCTGATCCTGTACAATTTCTGTAATCTCTTTTGGAAGATTGGATGTTCCAGTCATCATCACATCCTGAATATCACTTTCATCCAAATAACGGTTTTTCCTCCGAAATACTGCCTTATTGACGTTAGCCATACAATTAATCAATGCTTCCGGGATAGTGATACATTCCCGCTCCACTGGAACATAGTTCTTGTTATGGATAATATCAATGGTCTTAGAACCAATGTCTACAATCAACTGATTCGTTGCCAACTTTCCTAAAATATTTGCTACTGCTGCATAACACTGTGGGTATAATAGAACTTCTTCAAT
>DATERV010000131.1:0-3877 GCA_035271185.1 Lachnospiraceae bacterium
TACCAGAACCAGAACCGCCGATTACCAATATGTTTATATTTCTAGCATACTTCGGCTGCTTTGGTCTACCTGAAATCATCAATCTTTCTTTTTCTGTCAGAATGATATTATCTTCAAACTTTGGTGCAACATAAGGTTCGATATCCTTTTCGTTGCCCCATCTGGCAGAACCATACTCTACACCTTTTCTAAACTTTTTGGCATTCTTTGCTTTAAAATACACAATAAGCCTAAGTCCTATAGCACAAACAACACCAATCAGCACATCCCTAATTTGAAAACTTGGCATTGGATTTTTAAACATCGTTCCTAATCCAGTCATTGTTGCCATCATCTTGTCTGATGCATTGTCACCATAAGTAATTCGATATACCCATGCCACCTTATTACAGAAATATGCTGCTAATAGATACGGAAGATTTAACAGTATGACTTTCTTTTTATTTGCTTTTTTCCATTCTGCTTTCCATTTCTTTGGTAATGCCCCAAGATCTTTTGTTATTCCGGCAATTACTTTTTTTATCATAAGCTTTGCCCTCGATCTTTGTCCTTCTCCCTAGAACGTTCTTTGTTCTTGTTCTGCGCCACAACCTTGACCAGTTTCTGCAATTTCTGCTTTACTGATTCACGCTGTTTCACTTTCTCATTCACTTTAACAAATTCTTTGAATGCCTGTGAAATCACATCAGCATCCCTGCCCTTGAAGAATACCATGTACTTTGGCGGATCAACTGTTTTATCTTTCTTAATTGAAAAATCAACACTATATTTCTTTGCTACTTTTTCAAATTGTTTGATATTATTATCCGTAACCTCAATACTTGATACTCCCGCATTTTGACCAACCAGCTTTTTCACAGATATTTTACCATGATTATTCTGTGCCTTTCCTTTTCGCTGTTCCAAATTGAATATTCTTGTGCGGTGGGTTCTTCCGCAATTATCCGTTTTCTGCTATGATTTGTATTGATTATGTAGTATAATAAAAGATATCAAATGATAATGAGGATGGATCAGAATGGAAGCACTAAATGGTACATTACAATTGGAGAATTTTTATTCCAAAGAATACTTACAAGTAACTGGTGTGGATCAGGAAGCAGATAAAATAATCATTAGAATGAAGTCAAATGTATCAAACTGCATATGCCCTAAATGTGGTCATACGACAACAGAATATCACGGTACATATGTCAGAAAAGTACAGGATTTACCGATTCTAGGTAAAACTGTCATACTCGAAATAACTGCTCACGAACACAATTGTACAAACGAGGAATGTACTACATCCACTATTACTGATGACTTTAACGGATTTTTAAACAGTTACAGTCGCATGACAGAAAGATGTGCCGATTTTATTTGTACCTTGGCTTTAGAAACCAGTTGTGAAGGCTGTGCACGTATTTGTCAAAAGCTTGGAATACATATTAGTGGCGATACAGTCATCCGTCTACTTTTAAAACGATATGAAGCACTGCCGGATCCTATTGTAAGTAACGTAATAGGTGTAGATGATTTCGCTTATAAGAAAAGACATACTTATGGAACAATTATTGTAGATGAGAAAACGCATAAGCCTATCACTTTATTGGATGGTAGAGATGGAAACTCATTGCGTAACTGGCTTAAACATAATAAACAGGTAAAAGTAGTCACACGTGACAGAGCTAGTGCTTATGCAAAGGTAATCTCAGAAGTTCTTCCTGATGCAATACAGGTTGCCGATAGATTCCATCTTCATCAGAATTTACTTGAAGCGATAAAAAAAGCATTAAATCACGAATTGCCGGCAACGATCACTATTCCACATGAAAAATCAAATGAGGATGTGAATATACCTGGTAAAAAAAATCGTATCTGATGTGGATAACTGTCCGGGATTTTCTGAAAAACGGTATAAAATGATCTGCCAAATACAGGCCTTCTTAAAAGAGGGGTGTAGCTATCGTGAAATCGCTAAGCGCATGGGTGTAGGTCGAAATACAATTGCGAAATACCATAATGGCGATCCAAAAGAATTAAGTAAGTTTGGAATCAGACAGAGTAAATTGGATCCTTTTTATGATTTTATATTACAATGTTTGAAATCAGGTTGGAGCAAAAGTAAAACAGTAAAAGCAATCTATGAAAAAGGATATACTGGATCAAAAAGCAATGCTTTTGAACATCTGGTTAAACTTGAAGAAAAAGAACACAAATTGTTTGCGGAGCAGTCATATAAGAGAACAATGACAGAGGGGCTTAAATATAAAACTGGAAGTACTGGTAAAACTGCAGATTATATTACACGAGAAGGAATTTTTCGTTATATGTGGATGAATACAGAACTATCTGAGGTTCATAAAAAATATATTTATCAAAAATATCCAAACACTTTTGAAATACATTGCTGCATACAAGAGTTTCGGTATATATTTGAAAAACGAAATGTTCCCTTACTCTATTTGTTTATTGAGAAGTATAAAAACAGCGCTCTTAAATCCATAAGAAGTTTTGCTGCGGGATTGGAAAGAGATATAGAAGCTGTTGAAAATGCAGTTGCGTATGATTACAGTAATGGCTTTGTAGAAGGAACCAACAGTAGGTTGAAAATGATAAAGAGAACCATGTACGGACGGTGTGGGAAGCGACTACTTGAAGCAAAATTGCGATATATGAAAATTGTAGAGGACGGATAATTGCGGAAGAACCGACTATGGAAACCGCTGTTCCGATTTAAAGGAAACCGACATTCCGGTGTCGGAAACCATTTAAATATAAATGTCTTATAATGAATGCATGCACCTTATCGGTGTAAATTCATTATAAGGAGGTCAATATCATGACCAAATACCGAGAGATTTTGAGATTATCTAGTCTCAAGCTCAGTCAGCAGAGCATTGCAGATAGTTGCAGTGTCTCTAAGAAAACGGTCAATAGTGTTCTCAAGAAAGCCAAAGAAAAAAATATTTCGTGGCCACTTGATAAAAACCAGACCGATGAAGTCCTTGCCGGGGTTCTATTTCCGGAAAAAGGCAAGCATACAGAAGCATCAACAAAAAGAATGCCTGATTATGCTTACATACGCAAGGAACTCTTACGCAATGGCGTAAGTAAGAAGCTCTTGTGGACCGAATACATGGAGGACTGCCGTTTAAATGGCGATGAACCTTTAATGTATTCCCAGTTCTGCTATTACATCCAACAGGATGAGCAGAAACACCGTGCAACCATGCACATCAACCGTAAACCTGGTGAACAGGTGGAAGTGGATTGGGCTGGTGATCCAGCGCACATCATTGATCCGGATACTGGTGAAATCATAAATGCTTATGTTTTCGTTGGTGTTATGACCTATAGCCAATACGTGTATGCAGAAGCATTCATTGATGAAAAACAGCCTGCATGGATCAGGGCACATATCCATATGTATCAGTTCTTTGGCGGTGTAGCTAAGATTCTGGTTCCTGATAATTGTAAAACGGCAGTGATACATAACAATAGCTGGAACGATCAGCGAATCAATGCCACTTATCAGGAAATGGCTGAACACTACGGTACGGCTATTATTCCTGCCAGAGTGCGTGCGCCAAAGGACAAGCCTAATGCAGAGGGATCTGTTGGAAATATTTCCACATGGATCATTGCTGCACTTCGTGATGAACAGTTCTTTTCACTTGCAGAGCTAAATCGTGTTATTCGTCAGAAGTTAGAAGAATTCAATAAGCGGCTCTTTCAAAAGAAAGAAGGTAGCCGATTGGAACTCTTCCGCGACGAAGAACTGCCATTACTGGCTCCCCTACCTGCTACCTCTTTTGAACTGGCAGACTGGAAACAGGCCACCGTTCAGTTCAATTATCACATATCCATCGACGGAATGCTATACTCAGTTCCG
>DATERV010000132.1:0-14013 GCA_035271185.1 Lachnospiraceae bacterium
GTATTTGTCCATGACTATCAGAAATCACTGTGGACGCTAATAACAAAGCATCCGAAACAACATGATTTTCCATACGCTTATATAAAATTTTGTCGCAAGTATTTAGCAATTCTATTACGGTTTTAGACATTACAAAGGTATGATGCAACGAAATAAAAAGCTCGTTGTCGATGTCTGCAAGCAAAAGGCGCTTGCCCGCAAACTCCGCTTGGCTCTGGCGTGTAATTTGATACAAACCATAGGGTGAAAGTTGGATAAGCAACAGGACATGGTAACTATTTGGTTCCATCCCTAACAAAACAGGGGTTAGGGATGCTCCCCATAGTTCAGCAATTACAGCGGTTCCATCGAAGGCAAGCGACAATGTTCCGCAAGCATTAGGCATAAGCGTATAGTGTGCCATGAACGTATCCCGCGCTGGAAATACGATGTTGTAATATAGAATATATTTTCTCAGCCCCACACGTGAGGGAAACATATTGAATTGCTTGTCGTTTTTGATAATCAAATTGTTTTCCCCCTTGCTTTATTGCATCCAGTTCGTCCAAATAATTTTGCCATTTAATTTCTGGTAAGCCATACAGTTTCTTCAATTATGCTAACAGGAAGTGGGATTAATCTTGTGTCATTGACACCTCCATTTTTTTTAAAATTTCTACTAATGACTCCATCAGAACCTTTGCCTTTTCAAACTCATTCGTTTGAAGCAACTGTTGAATTCTGGTTTCTATCTCTTTTTTCTTTTGCTCCAGCAGCAGATAATCTTTGTCGAAATGATTGGCATAAATCATCTGTCGGAATTTACGTATGCTCATTCTGCGCACAGTATTGTTTTCTACCAAAAGTACATAGTCCATGCAATTGGCCACCGTATAATAATCATGGGATACCATAAGAATTGCACCCTTGTACTCTGAAATTGCCCGTTCTAAAGCAATTTGTGCATAAACATCCAAATGCCCCGTTGGTTCATCCAGCAGCAAGAGGTTGGTTTTTTTTAATGAAAGCATCGCTAGTTGAAACAAATCTTTTTCTCCACCAGATAATTCACTGACTTTCTGACCAAGCGTATCTCCTTCAAAACCATATTTCTTCAAATAGTTCTCTATATCATTTTTTGTACCAAACCCTTTTTCTTCAAAAATTTCAAGTATAGTTTTCGCGTCTTCATATAATGAGCCCGTAATCTGGGAAAACATGCTAACCTTTGCATTTTCACTAATCCTGATCGTGTCTTTTTTATTTTCAAAGATTTCACATAGTATTGTTGTTTTTCCGGTTCCATTATTCCCCACAATTGCTACATGCTCTGTAGGCTTCATTTCATAATTTACATGCTCTAAAAGCTGCTCATCAAATGCAACGCTATAATCCGTTAAATCCAGAATGGTTTCATCTATCACTTCGTTTTCCAGGTTAAAATGAATCTCCGGCTGTTTGATATCCACAAAAGGAGCCTTTGTTTTTCTTGCTTTTAGCCGATCCACCAAGGTCTGTCTAGCGTGTACTGTTCTTCCAAGGGATGCGTTGTCCATTTGCGTCGCTTTCGCTCTGGTTTTTTCTACAATTTTACTTTGACGGTCGATCTCAGCTTGGTCTGCAGCTGCTGCTTCTTCTAAATCTATCTTCGTAGCAAGAAGTTCATAATTGTATTCTGTATAGGTTCCATTAAATTCTTGAATATCCATATTTTCCATGTGAAGTATCTTGTTAAAGCAATGGTTCAACAAGTACCGATTATGTGTGATAATAAGAAGCGTTCCTTTGTGGGCATTAATCAGATTTCTTAACGCATTCTGATGTTTAAAATCCAAAAACACATCCGGTTCGTCCATAATAAGGAACCTTGGACTCAACATCATCGCTCTGATTATCTGAACCAGTTTAAATTCTCCACCACTCAGACTGCTAATCTTCTGCCCTTCTAACTTTTGCATATCAGCAAGTTTTAATTGCTTCTTAATATTGATTTCGTAAGACTCACCATCAATCGCATTCCATTCATCTAATTCTTTTTGATACTCTTCGAAAATCATTTCCAGATCTACGGCAGTCTCCATTCCCTTACATAAGTCAAATATTTTCTGCTCATGTTTTACAAACTCATCGCTGATATATTCAAATACGGTCATATTTTCTTTTAGATCTAATTGCGAAAATTGACTAACATATCCAATTCTATCTGTGCTGTCAATTATTATTTTTCCATCGTACAGATAGTCTTCGGAGTGCATCAGTAAATTGAGTAACGTACTTTTTCCTGTACCGTTGGTACCAATCAAAGCACAATGTGCATCTTCTTCTATTGTAAATGATACTTTTTTATATAGATCCTTTTGTGGATATGAGTAAGACAAGTTTTGAACTTTAATCATGATTGCCTCCTATGGCATCGTTTTTGCATAAACCGTGCGGTTAGAACAAATATTACTGAAGCTTTGCTAAGAAGATTTTTTTGTGTAGTATATTTTTCAAACAAATAGTAATAATATGACCACAGTCCTTCTGTATTAACTTGAAAGGAGATAACTATTATGGCAAAAGCTGGTATGAAAAGGCCAAATCCAAAAGAACCTCATGGTACTGAAAGTAATAAAAAAACACATTTTCCCAAAAACCAAGTAAGCCCTGTTCCTGAAATACAGGGAAAAGCAAAAAGTGGTAAAGAAAAAGCAAATGATATTTCAAATAAATAACGCTCTTTACTTACTTTTTCCATATTCGAGAAATTCACAAAGTTTTTCCGAATTTATATGTACAAACATTTGGGAGCGTCTTATTAAGCCACTCCCGCATTTCTTGTATCTTTTCCTCATACTGATCCCGCTGTGTGATATATATCAGAAGTGGTTTGTAACGTATCCATCCTATACAGGCATTCGATAAGCGGAAAAACCATCATGAAAATTTCTGGTGCCTTTGCCGTTGTTATACTTCAAGGAAAAGAATACCGTTTTGCCACATATTATGATGCTAGAGCAAGCGATAGGAAAGACAAAATAGTTTTTCAGCACTTTCAAATCTAGTTAATAGCGTAACCGTCTCCACATGCGGTAAGTGTAGCATAGAATACAGATTAGTGAAAGAGCCTATGAAATCGAATTGAAATAAATCTAACCACATTTCCGCACACTAATGTGAATGTGACATTAACACCAAGGCACTCACAATACTGAAAATAGTAAATGGTATCTGGAATTGCTTTGTCTTCATGAAGAGTATTTTTATATTTTTCAACTAAGTCTCTGATTAGTATTCTGCATAATATATTTTTACCTGCCAATAATATCATTATTAATTTTGAAGGAGAAATCAATTATGGCAAAAGATTCACAAATCGATCCAAAACCAGTTCGTAAGGAAAAATCAAATGGCGGCCCTACTATGGCTGAAAGCGCATTAGATGGAGAAAGCAGAAATTCTAAACATCAGTCTGGAAGTCGCCATAAACCTGGTAAAGATAAATAACATATTTTTAAGCAAAGGAGCATATTATATGAACCGCAATAACCTCATAGCTCAAGTAAAAAACGAGTATGCGCGAATAGCCTCATCTGATTCCCAGCAACATTTTCATCAAACCACAACCGATATGACAGCTGAAACTTATTATGAAAACCTGTTAAATAAAGCTATCAGCGAAATAAACAAAGGAACCTTTGATGATTTTAAATCTGGAGTGGAAGTAGTAACTGCTATTGCAAATGATAAAACTTGGCTTTCCAGTTGGAAGTAACTTAATACCAAAATTTATAATCTCATACCAACTTGTAAGTGAACCCGCAACAGTACTTCTTCTGCTCTGGACTGTATAGCTTCTCAGCCTACATGGGACTTACCTGATAAAAGGATAATGGAGAGGTTGATTATTTTGAGAATCTCCTCTCTACTGATATCAGTACCATAGCCAAAGATATCAAAAATGCGTACAAGAAAGACTCTGACACTGGTGATGTCGTCACAGCCATTGATGATGTGCTTGATGCTATTGAGGAGATTTAAAAAATAAGTAATGAGTGTGCATTTTCGCGAAAACTATTAATTTATTTTTTCATAATCTATAAGTGTCATAAACTCATTAATAACTTGTTCTTCACCGATTCTGACAAATCCACATTTTTCATACAAATGACAATTAGATGGTTCTTGCAAAATTGTATCAAGTCTCCACACTGTTGCCTCAGGATGCATTGCAAATGCTTTCTGAATTGCAACATACCCGATTCCCTGGTTTTGGTATTTAGGAATAAAAAATATAGGGCTTATGTAAAAAATCGTTTTATCCTCTATCCAAGGTTTGTTACCGATATTGATGGCTCCAACTCTTGCCCCATCCTTCACAATAAAATAATATTTCCTCGTATCACTTGCAGCTTTGGCTCTGACTTTTTCTATTGGTTCGATTGCCGGAGATCCCTCATCATGATACTTTTTATATAGGGGCATAAAGCTCTGAACCTGCATATCATGAAGTTGAACTATTTCTTCTTCACGAACCTCTTCCAGCTTTACCCGATTCATCATTTCAGTTATGCCGATGCCCGGAAGATTAAAACGTTCCTTAATCATCTCAGCTACTTCGCCTGGTTCTAGATTAGTATTGTCGATTTTCATATAATTCTCAAAAGTAATCTCACCATCATTGCTCACAAGGCGGTACTTTGTTTCTTCTCGCAGCATGCGGTCTTCAGAAACTACAATATCTCTCTTAGATGCCTTGTTTCTAAGTCGATTCTCAGTTTTATTTCTTTCGATTCTCACTGCCCTGTCAGCAACAAGTTCAACATAGTAAACATTTCCGCCGGTTGCTTCGAATTTATCCGCTACAGACTTGATGTAATCCCAATCAGACTTCATATCAAAGGCCCACATAAAGGTAAAAATCATTCCACTATAGTCAGTCTTCATAAATGCATCAAAGATATCTTCGCGTAGTTTACTCACTACAGCTCCGTTAAATTTCCCAAATATTTCTATAACAGGCTCAATCATCATATGATTATGAAACAACCTATAATCCGTTATCTTCATCAGTTCCTGGCCAACTGTCATCTTTCCGACAGCTCCACTTCCTATTAGTACAAGAAGATCCATTCTCCATTTCCTCCATTTCTTCTATACTTTCTCAGTCTCAATGGTAATATCCGTTCTCTGATTTTTTATTGCGATTTGGAAATCATCCTCGTATATGATTTCTCCAGGAATTTCATCGCATTCGGACATATACAGTTGCAACCCGTATTTCATTGCCATTTCCCTGTAAAATGTCATCTCTGAATAAATACGATTTCCCTCAGCAGTATCCTTAAACCACGTAATCGCTTTATCCGGATTACCTTCATCATAGAAGGGTGGAACCGGAAGTACTTTCTCAAAATATTCACGATTCTTCCAATATTCCTTTGTCTCCTCTTTGGAAAAAATATTTGCATCCACAAGTTTTCCAATTGCTGTAAATATTCCTCTTGGTTGCTGTGTAATATACGCAACATCTGCAGTGTGAACTCTGTAGTATTTCATATAACTTGTAATCCCCTTCTTTTATATTGTTTTTTCCATATATCCGCATGTGAACAGAAAACAGTCATATTTTTCCGTTCCCTTGTGCTCAAATCCAAAGCCTTCATACCATTTTTTCAAAACGGTATTTTCTTCCACGATTCCAATCTTCACCTTATGCTTTCCGTTCTTTAAGACCTCTTCAAAACAGTCTTCCACTAATCTTTCACCGATTCCCTTATGACGATACTCCGGCAACACAGACAGATTGTTTAACTCAACATTATCATCAGATATTGCAAGTGAATAATAACCTATAATCTTTCCGTCCTTTATATACACTCGCATTGGTCTGTTTTCCACCAAAAGATGATACCTGATTTTTCTATCATATGATGCAGTAAATCTTGGTGAATTCTCCTCATTAAATCCAAAATCATCTGCTACAGTTTTAAATGCAGCTCTAATAACAGACACAATCTCTGATATATCTTCTTCCCTAGCGTCCCTAATCAAATCATCTTCAAATACATTATTCATCATCAAGCCTCTCAATCTTTTCTCTGCAAGATCCAAATAAGATTACTTCTGTATTTCCAAGCAGTTGTCGGGTGATTCAGATCTTCTTTATCACCTTTATATCCTCGATAAATATCAAGAACCTTAAATCCGCATAATTCAGCCAATAGGAAAACCTCCGAGCGATATGTCTGTCGCATGAGTAATGGCCTTATTCTCTCGTCCACTATATTTCCTGATTCATCGTACTCTACAAATTTCCAATTTCCATACATTTGCTGCAGATAAGGATTATAAGAAATGGCATTATAAATCTTCTCTTTATTGCCATTACAATTGACATATTCCAATCTAAACGAATAATCATTCGGCGTTGTATTAATCTGTTCTGCCTGTGCAATGGGCCAAGGATCAAATGTATTAAATGTTAATATTCCTCCTGGCAACAGCTGCTCTCTGATATTCAAAAGCGCTTCCTTTTGAAATTTTGATGTCGGTAGGTGCATAAATCCACTTCTTGCAATAATGGCAAGCGAATACTTTCTTCCGGAATTAAACTTTGTCATATCTGCCGGATAGATATTTAGATTCAGATTCTTTTTCTTCGCTTTCGAAGCCGCCACCTTACACATTTCCTCTGACAAATCCGTGCCATCAATCTCTATCCCACGCTCAGCTAGATAAAGGAGTACTGCACCGGTTCCGCAAGCAATATCAACAACACCACCTTGACCAGATTTTCTAGCAAGTTCTAAATAAAAATCCTGAAATCCTTCGTGGTTATCAAATTCTGAATACATTACCTCTAAATATCTGTCATAATTTTCTGCTACATCTTTGTAATCATGTAAATCCACTTGTAATCCTCCATCTCATCTTATTCATTTCATTATCGGGTCCTGATAAAAAAAAGACCACTTACCCAGAAAAGATAAGTGGTCAGCATATACATATATCCTATATTCTGAAATTCTATTCTTCCCTGTAACCATTATTTTTACATACAACTTTTAAACCATACACGTGATAAATGTGCATAGTTTCTGTGGTAGTGTATGTAGTTACGGTTACAAATCTGCTCATCCAAAGAATTCCTTTCAAAAATATTGTGTTTAGATTACTCCTACAGCAATCAGATGTCAATCTTTACTTTAAATCATCTTAAAAACCTTAAGTGCCTCAACGATCACATCCTCTTTCTCTTTCGGACACTGTGGTCGCTTTGCATCTTCCGATTTCGGCAGATTATAATTCTCTCTTTCTTTTATTCTATATTTCTGCTTTACTTGAGCAATGTTAAGCGAAGACACCTTAAGCCCAGTCTTTTCAAGCGCATACTTCTTAATCTCATCATAGGTAGCCTTACTTTCAGAGCATGTCACATCTAGCTCATCCATATCCATCTTCACATTCACATGATGCTTTGCTTCACGAAGTTTGGACAATAAGCAAACCGTCTCCACATGGCCCGAGAGGACAGAATGAATGTCATTTGAGTATGTCCGTTCTTGGAAACATATCCACAGTATTTATTGCACTGTCGGTAGGCGGAAACATATCAATATAAACTAATTAAGTACTAACTCTCAAAAAAGAAGACATCGGCTAATGTACCATCATCGTATTCTGTTCTTGGATATGCTTTTACAAGCTCAAATCGTCCATTTGTGTATTCATTTATAACTTTATCCCAGAAGTTTACAGACGCTATGTTAGCAGGATGCCGTTTCAGCTGCCATTTTCCTTTATGTATATCAAGCACTTTAAAAAAAGCCAGCTTTCCTACACCAAAGCGTCGGTATTTATGTAATATAAAAAACTCCGCCATCTGGAAATCAGTCTCTCTATCATCCACTTCGGGAAGATCAATAACCATTGCAAATCCAGCTAATTTATCATCAACTAGGATAAAGTAAGCCCACCTCTTATCTTCAGTCCAATAGTAATCAAGATATTGATAGCCATAAAGGCCCAACTTATTTATATCACGTTTATCCCATTGGGAAAACTCATAATCATATTTTTCTAATAGATTTTTCAAAATTTCCTTTTCATCAATGGTAACTTGCTTTAACTCAACTATCATTTTCATGACCTCCACTAATAATTAACTTGATTAAACACAATTATCCCAAATCGTCGGTGATAAGTGGTTATTTTGTCCCCAATTATTGTATTTGAGGTAAATACCAACATTCATCCTACCTCCTCAACCTTACAGATGTTATCTATTTTGTCCACTCAACCCTACTTTCATTTTCTTAACTATCGATATGTTCCCTCAAACGGAAAAACACACTTTAGGTTGAGTAGTCGATTTGAATGTCACTTTGAAACACAGTATTTTCAAGGGTTTGTGCGTGACATCAATACCACACACTCCACATGCACCGTCTGCGCAAACTGATCCACTGCCCTTACACGCTTCAGTTCATAGCCTCCATCACATAAAATCCGCAGATCCCTGGCTAGCGTGGCCGAATCACAGCTTACATACACAATCCGTTTAGGCTGCATTCTCAGCATGGTTTCCAGGCACTTTTCATCACATCCCTTTCTGGGAGGATCTACTACGATGACATCGGGATGCCTCATGTCTGAGTTGCTTTCCCTTTCATAGAAATCGGGCAGTACTTCTTCTGCCTTACCAACAAAGAATTCCGCATTGGTAATCTGATTTCTCTTTGCATTGGCTTTTGCATCTTCAATGGCCTGTGGTACGATTTCAACCCCATATACTTTCTTTGCTCTGGTTGCCATAAATAAAGATATGGTGCCAATCCCACAGTAAAGATCCCATACTGTTTCCTTACCGGTTAAACCTGCATATTCTAAAGCGAGACTGTAGAGCTTCTCAGTCTGCATGGGACTTACCTGATAAAAGGATAAGGGAGAGATGGCAAACTCCAGCTTTTCACCTGTGAAGTCCATATCGGGCTTCTCCATATCTCGCACCCGAATACTGTCATGAATACAGTCCGTTCCCCAGAGTGTCACTACCTTATTCCCCATAATTACATTGGTATTCTCCGTATTGATACTAACTGACACGCTTGTCATGTCCTGTATCTTTTGTAGTCTTTGAAGTAACTTTTCCTGATGAGGTAATGACTGAAATTTTTTATCATTAATCACCAGGCAAACCATAATTTCACCACTTGCGAATCCTGTACGGATGAGAATATGCCTGATTAGTCCTTGCCCATTCTCCTCACTGTAAGGAGCAATATGGAATTCTTTCATATAGGATAATATAGTATCCAGTATCAAAGCATTCTCTTCCCTGCCTAATAGGCAGTCAGTATTACCTATGATACTGTGGGTTCTGCCTGCGTAAAAACCTGCTATGGGATTTCCTTCTTTGTCAAATCCCACTGGGTATTGTGCCTTATTTCGGTAATGAAAGGGTTGATCCATACCTACAATTGGCTCCAAAGCAGGATCCAATTCCGCCTTTGTAAAGCCACCAAGTCGAAGCAAATTGTTTGTCACCTTATCCTGTTTAAATTGAAGCTGTTTCTCATAGGAAAGTGCCTGTATCTGACATCCTCCACACTGCCTGTGACTGGGGCATAATGCCTTGACACGAAAAGGAGAAGGTGTAATCACCTTCTCTAATTTGGCATAAGCATAATTCTTTTTACTTTTCATAATCTTGGCCTGTACAGTGTCACCAATCACTGCATCCTTAATAAAGAGAGTAAATCCATCTACCTTACCAATGCCTTCGCCCTCTATTCCCATATCTGTTATTTCTACAGTCACAAGGTCATTTTTGACATATCCCATCATATTAATATCCTTCTATAATAGTAATTCCTTATTCCATTCTGGTACTTCGTAGATTAGATTCAAATACTCTGTTATACCCAAGCCAGCCGGTATCAGTAGTATTGCCAAATAGTTCCATCATCATTTCCATTTTAGCATCTGTATTATCTGCCATATTTAAAGCCATCGCTTCAAACAAAGCAGGTTTCTTGGGAGAACCATATTCGTATTCTCCGTGATGAGCCAAAATGCAATGTTTCAGTTCAGATGCCAGAACCGGGGGAAAACCGGGAATGTTCTTTATCTTTTGGTCAAGCATTTCACATCCTATCATAATATGACCAAGAAGCTGTCCGTCATCGGTATAATCGTTTTCCGGAAAGAGGGAAATCTCCTTAACTTTACCCATATCATGAAACATAGCTACCGGTAGAAGTAAATCTCTCTTTAATAAGGGATACGCATTGCAAAGATAATCACATAATGTAGTAACACTTAAGGTATGTTCCAAAAGACCGCCAACAAAGCCATGATGCATGGTCTTGGCAGCAGAGGACTTACGAAACTTCTTAATAAACTCCTCATCTTCCACAAAAAAAGCCTGTAAAAGCTGCTTCATGTATGTATTCTCTATACTTTCCACAAAGCTCAGGAGCTGCTGGTACATTTTATCATTATCTTTACTGCTTACAGGTAAGTAATCTGCAGGATTGTATTCCCCCTCCCTGCATACCCGAATTCTCTTCACATTTACCTGTAAAACACCCTGGAAATTATTCACTTCGCCAAACACTTCAATATAATCCAGTGTATCAAATTCATCAATACCGGCATTATTAGGTTCCCACACTTTTGCATCTATGGTCCCGGTTTTATCCTGTAAAATAACATTTTCATAGGACTTCCCATTTTTTGTTACGGCTGACTGTTTATTTTTACATAAATATATATCAGAAATCCTGTCGCCTTCATTCAGATCTTTAATAAACTTCATTCTTATTCCTCTTTCTACTTCGCTGTCTGAAGCGTTATTTCCATTTCCATTTCTCTATAAGTGTCCTGAACAGGCCTTTGTAAAATAACTTTAACTACCTGACCTACCTCCAACCTTAGTAGTGTAGTTGCGTAATTGCTGAAGCTCTCTATGCTATTACCACCAATATCCACGATTACGTCACCCTTTTGAATTCCAGCCAGCATGGCCGGTGAACCCATTTCCACTTCCTTCACATAAGCACCAAATGGTACCCCCAGTTCTTTGTTGGCCTCATCTGTTACATCCATCCCGCTTATCCCAAGATAAGCCGGTTCTTTTCCATTAGACATATTTTCCACTAGTTTCCGTAATTCCGAAACACCGATGGCCGTAATGTTGTTTGCCAAATCGTCATTTATTCTGCTCTCCGTAATCACACCAATAATATGATTCTGGAGATCAAATAAAATTCCGGTTCCATCTGCACCTCCATAAATATCCGTTGTAAACAGCTGGTAGTTTGCATCCACCATTCCAAATGAATTACCCTTGGACGATATCATACCATAACCTACAGATTCTACTATTCCCATAGGGCTGCCAAGTGCTACCACCGGGGTACCTACAGGCTCAATTAAATTGGAAGTACCCAATGCCGCCATCTTCACCGCTTTACGTGTACTATCAAGCAAACTGGATAATGGTACAGATATGACTGCCAATCCTGTTTGAGAATCCGATTGCTTTATCTCGGCCTCTGCTTTCATTCCATCTGAAAAGGTTACGGAAATACTTTCTGCCTGATCAATTACTTTCTTTTCAGTCAACACCAGATAATCTTTTCCATTACAGGCAACCAAAACTCCATAGGACTGTCCCTGACTCTCATATGTATCATTCAAGAAGTCTACATCTGAAGTAACACCTGTTACTACCACCATGGATCGATTCAATTCCTTTACATATTCACTCATGGCATTATAAAGCTGTAAATAGTGAGACTTATCCAGCTGTATATTATCCAGTATTTTTTGAATTTGTTCTTCTTCTAAAATAACAGATTCTACTGCTTCCTGTAAGGAAGGAGTTTCTTCTAGAACCAACATATCTTCCGGTGCCATTTCATCCGCTTCTTCAGGAAAAACCACAGCCTGTGGCTCTTCTTCCGGATAAAGCCAATTACTGAATACAGGCTCCAGAATCAAAAAGGTGAGGCAGGCAATCAAACCAAAAATGACCGCCATAGAAGCTGTAGTGACCGTTTTTCTTAACAGTTTCTTTTTGTTTACAGGTCTTTCTTTTATCTTTTCTATCATAAAGTCAGTTTGCTTATTCTGCTCTGTATCAGCCATTATTCGCTCCTCCCTTACAGATAAATGAATAGCTACCTAGGATTAATTGATTATACACGACAGGCGCGCTCTCGCTTCGTCACAACAACATTTCTTGAAAATTAAGTATAGCTGATTCTCACTGGATTGTAAAGGTCTCTCCTGTCCTGTGTATCTTCTGAATGACAGTCTCTTTTCCCTTACAATGACCCTCAAGTAAGAATTTGTCACAAATAGAAAAATCCTCCCAGAAGTGCATGGGAAATACGCGTCCTGTCTGCACATGTTCCATAAAGTATTCCATGCCCAAGTAATAAAGAGCCTCCTGTCTGGGATCTATTGGCAGAAAAGCCACATCAATAAAAATGTTACTTAATCTCTCTATCTCTCTTTTGAAATTGGCCGTCATATTATGGGATTCCTGTTTTGTCTCCCCTTCCCAACACCACCAGTTCAAGTCTCCGCCATGATATATGGTTTGTCCATTTACAAATACAAGAAAGGCCACTCCGCTGTCAGTGGATTTCAGGGTAGTAAGTGCACATTCACTTAACTCATAGTTTTCATGTGCCTTAATGGTTGTAATTTTTTCCTCGACACCCTCACTAACCTTCCACTTCTCCAGCTGATAAGGAGTTACTTTAATATCATAGGATAACAGAAACTTGATATGGGAATATTTCTCTTCCAACTGAAATATTTCAGGGTTAAAATGATCTGCATGCTTGTGGCTCACTAATACATATAGGGGTTTTTCAGCCGGCATGCGGGGAATTTCACCGGAATAGTAATCAAATATAAAATTTACATTCTGTGTTTCCACAAGGAAACCGCTGTGTCCAATGTATGTTATCTTCATACCTTCTTACCTATATACAGGAAATGCATACTAGTGCCCAATAAGTACTCATTGGTACTGAGTCTGTAAACCACTTCCAGCCAGGCATCCTTTTCTTCCTGGGGAAGCTGTCCAATCTCATGCTCTTTGCATGCCAGCATACCTTCCACACCTGCAAAAGTAAGTTCTTTCAGTCCAAAACTGTTCATCAGATCCTTGGCTTCCTGTATTCCTGTAAAATAAGCTGTGGTAAAGCCGTTATAATTATTTTCATCCTCGATATTTCTACCGTCCTTTAAGTATGCTACGAGTTGATGATAGTCATTGTCTCCTCCACTGATGCCCATCTGGTCAGGGTAAGAAAAGCTATCCTGTAATGGTGCGAATGCGGAGATAAAGGAAACAAATAAAAGTCCACCGGTTTTCAAATGCCTTAATGCTTCCGTAACTGCTTTTCTTCTATCCACTTCTTCTAACAAATGATATAAGGGTCCCATGAGCAGAATCACATCATAGTCCTGATCCATACCCTCCAGATTCAATGCATTCCCTTTAATAATTTTCTCCAGAGTAATACGTGCTTCTGCTGCTTTTTGTTTGGCTACTTCCACATTTTTTGCAGACAAATCCAATAAGGTTACCTTATGTCCTTTTCCTCCGAGATACAAGGAATACCTTCCCGGTCCCCCACCAATATCAAAGATCTTCAGTGTCTGTTTTACTGAGGCCTCACAATACTGATTCAAATAGGTATCCATGTATCTTTTGGTAAGTGTAAACTCCACAAAATGTCTTTCCAGTCGATTCCATTCATCATATTGTTCATCATAGTATTTTTCTATAACGTTCATTTATGCTCCTCCTCTCTATATATAAAAACTGCACCGGTATTGAAAATCCGGTGCAATTCATAATTAATTAAAATGCTGTTTCGCAGTAGCAGTTATTCTGTAACTGTTTCAGTTGGTTTGGTGGTAGTCTCCTCAGTGTTGCCTGTTTCCGTGGCGTCACCTTCTGTACTTGCTGTTTCGATTGATGCAGTTTCAGCTGTTGCTGTCTCCGCCGCCTGTACCTTCAGG
>DATERV010000133.1:0-27574 GCA_035271185.1 Lachnospiraceae bacterium
CCGATACAGCCAGGGTTGGAGTTGTAAGTATCGGAAAATAAGCAAGCAGAGGGGCGGAAAAAGAGCTGAGAACTCCGATACAGCCAGGGTTGGAGTTGTAAGTATCGGAAAATAAGCAAGCAGAGGGGCGGAAAAAGAGCTGAGAACTCCGATACAGCCAGGGTTGGAGTTGTAAGTATCGGAAAATAAGCAAGCAGAAGGTGGAAAAATAGTCGAGAACTCCGATACAGTTCAGGCTGAAGCTATTAGTATCGGAGAATAAGCAAGTAGAAGGTCGGAAAAAGAGAAAGAAGAAAAATGAAGAAATTAATAAAGGAACTAGAAAAGGAAAGAAGGTACTACAATAGTATAGCAAGGAAAGCTGCAGAATCATTACAAGGTGCACCAGAAGGATGTTCATTACGAGTTGATAACAGTAAATCAACTCCTCAATATTATCTTATTACGGAGAAAGGTGACCATCATGGAAAATACATACCAAAGAAAGACCGTGAGATAGCCAGACAGATTGCACAGAGGGATTATGATAAAGTAGTGATGACTTTGGCAGACAAATGTTTAAACATGCTTGATCAATTTCTACTGAAATATCCAGTGGATGAGATAAAAAAATTACATCTGAAGTTACCTCATTTGAAAGCATCTTATCAATGTAGGGCACTGAACAATAAAGAGATACGGGAGACAGCTTGTGAATCATTTGAGAGGAAGTCCTTCGGTCGGACCAAGTTGATCACCCCATATGAGCTTTCAGATGAGGAGTATACATGTCAGTGGGAATCGGTAACTTACGAAGGAAGAGTCTTTGAACCTAATGCTCCGGAGATTATTACAAACAGGGGTGAACGCGTACGTTCCAAATCAGAGAAGATAATAGCAGATAAGTTGTACGAGATGAGAATCCCATATAGATATGAGTATCCTGTACATATTAAGGGATATGGAACGATTTATCCTGATTTTACGGTGCTAAATGTAACAGAACGAAAGGAATGGATTCTTGAGCATCTTGGTAAATTAGACGATCCCGGGTATATATCAAGAAATACTAGGAAATTGAGATCATATGAAAGAAACGGGTATATCCAGGGTGTGAACCTGTTAATAACCTGGGAAACAAAAGATAATCCATTGGATACAAGGAGTTTGGTCAAGTTACTAACTTGCTACTTTATATGACTATGAGTTGCGATTCCCTAAAACCGAAAATAATTTGATATTGGTGAATAGGATGTGTTGATATTTATTTAATAAGTACTCTACACATATTTTCAAAATTATGGTAAACTACTATTTAATATTGGAGGTATTTTTGAGCCTACTCTTTACATAACCCCCAAAATTTATATATCAGTTCATTATTAAATGTATAATTGATAGGGAAAAGGAGATTCAAAATGAAACTTACGTTTATTGGAGCAGATCATGAGGTGACAGGAAGCTGTCACTGCGTGGAAGCATGTGGAAAGTGGTTTCTGGTGGATTGTGGAATGGAGCAGGGAACCAATTATTTTGAGAACGCAAAGTTACCTGTAGATGAGGCCTGCATTGATTATGTATTTCTGACGCACGCCCATGTAGATCATTCAGGAATGTTACCCCTTCTATATGCAAAGGGATTCAGAGGCCAGGTATTTGCAACGCTGGCATCTGCTGATTTATGTGATATTATGCTGCGTGACTGTGCCCACATCCAGACTATGGAAGCTGAATGGAAAAACAGGAAAGCCAAGAGAAGTATGCCGGGTCAGTTGTTTGAGCCGATATATACCATGGAAGATGCGGAAGGCATCATCAAGCGTATTGTTCCCTGTCATTATGGACAGCTCATAGAAATCTGCGATGGTATTAAAGTGCGATTTACAGATATTGGGCATCTGCTTGGTTCAGCAAGCATAGAGTTA
The DNA here is from genome assembly GCA_035271185.1 of Lachnospiraceae bacterium. Lineage (GTDB taxonomy): Bacteria > Bacillota > Clostridia > Lachnospirales > Lachnospiraceae > Acetatifactor. The sequence goes on from DATERV010000133.1 coordinate 1,905, forward strand.
TGGCTTACAGAAGGTAGCGTACAGAAGAAAATTGTTTTTTCGGGAGATATCGGCAATAAGAGTCAGCCACTTTTAAAAGATCCTGCGTATACCGAAGAAGCTGATTATGTGGTAATGGAGAGCACCTATGGAGACAGACTGCACGGAGTAGAAAGACCAGATTATGTAGGTGAATTGGCAAAGGTAATTCAGGAAACACTGGATAAGGGTGGCAATGTAGTCATTCCTTCCTTTGCTGTGGGCAGAACTCAGGAAATACTGTACTTTATCCGTAAGGTCAAAATGGATGGATTAATAAAGGGACATGACAAATTTCCTGTATATGTGGATAGTCCTATGGCAGTTAGAGCAACTTCTGTATTCCAGGATAACAAAATGGAATGTTTTGATAAGGAAGCCATGGAACTTGTGAATAAAGGAATCAACCCCATTTCTTTCCCAGGATTGAAACTGTCTATTACAAGTGATGAATCTAAAGAGATTAACTTTGAAGACACCCCTAAAGTTATTATTTCTGCATCTGGTATGTGTGAAGCCGGTCGAATCAGACATCATTTAAAACATAATCTGTGGCGGCCGGATAGTACTGTTTTATTTGCTGGCTATCAGGCAGTGGGTACATTGGGCAGAGTGATTCTTGAAGGTGCCAAGGAGGTTAAGTTATTTGGAGAACCCATTCAGATACGTGCAAAAATCATGCAGTTTCCCGGCCTGAGTGGGCATGCGGATAAGAATGGCCTGATAGAATGGGTGACTGCTTTTAAAGAAAAACCACGTAAAGTATTTATCGTGCATGGAGAAGACAGCGTCTGTACCTCTTTTGCAGAATGTCTCCAGGCAGAACACGGGTTAAAGGCTTATGCACCATACAGTGGAACAGTTTTTAATTTAGCAAGCGGCAAACTGGAATACGAAGCGGAACCAATCATATTAAAGAAAGTAGAAAATGCTGTCAGTGGTGTATTTGCCAGATTACTTTCTGCAGGGCAGCGCCTGCTTAATATTATTAAGAAAAATGAAGGATGTAGTACTAAGGACTTGGCTAAATTTGCAGATCAGGTTACATCCTTATGTGATAAGTGGGATATGTAGGAGGGACAATGAGCTTAGCGGATCGAATTTTTATTGACATGTGTAAGGACATATTGGAGAACGGTACCAGTACAGAGGGAGAGAAGGTTCGTCCTCACTGGGAAGATGGTACGCCTGCCTATACCATAAAGAAATTTGGTGTGGTCAACAGATATGATTTAACAAAGGAATTTCCTATATTGACATTAAGAAAAACCGCTTTAAAAAGTGCTACTGACGAAGTTCTTTGGATCTGGCAACAAAAATCAAACAATATCCATGATCTTAATAGCCATATTTGGGATGAATGGGCAGATCCAGATGGCTCCATCGGAAAAGCTTATGGTTATCAAATGGGCGTAAAACACCAGTATAATGAAGGTATGATGGATCAGGTTGACAGAGTGATTTATGACTTGAAGAACACCCCTTTTTCCAGACGGATCATGACCAATATTTACGTTCATCAGGATTTACATGAAATGAAGCTTTATCCATGTGCATATAGTATGACCTTTAATGTGACCCAGAAAAAGGGAGATGACAAGTTAACCTTAAATGCTATCTTAAACCAGCGGTCCAATGATGTACTTGCAGCCAACAACTGGAATGTAGCGCAATATGCTGTACTGGTATCTATGCTGGCACAGGTCTGTGATATGCATGTAGGGGAACTTGTACATGTGATTGCAGATGCCCATATTTATGACAGACATATTCCTATTATAAAAGAACTGATCTCCCGGGAGCCCAAGCCGGCTCCTGCCTTCTGGCTGAATCCGGAGATAAAGGATTTTTACAAGTTTACAGCGGATGATGTGAGGGTGGAGGGATATGAGTTTGGTCCCCAGGTGAAAAATATTCCCATAGCAATTTAGGAGAAAAGGATGAATATTGTTGTAACAGTAGACGAAAACTGGGCAATCGGAAATAAAGGCAGCAGGCTGTTGCAGATACCCGCGGACCAGAGAAACTTTCAAAAGCTCACCACAGGAAAAACTGTGGTATTAGGTAGAAAGACCCAACAGGACCTGCCCCAGGGGATACCTTTCTATTATTGTCAGAACATTATTTTGTCAAAGAACCCCTCTTACCATATCAAAGGAGGAGAGGTAGTTCATTCCTTGGATGAATTACGGGAGCTTTTGAAGGATGCTCCTGAGACCGATATTTATGTTTGCGGAGGTAACAGTCTGTATGAACAGCTGTTTCCTTACTGTGATACTGCGTATGTCACCATGATTGAAAAATCTTATGAAGCAAATGAGCATATTCCAAACTTAGACCGGGACAGTCAATGGCAACTGACAGAAGAGAGTGAAGAACAGACTTACTTTGACATGACGTATTACTTTCGTAAATATGTAAAAAAATAGGTACGCTTTCACAATATACAGTATTAGCACGTAAAAGTGTTGACTTTTATTTCAAAAAGGTTAATAATGTATAAAAATAATCAGAGAGGAAGTAAAAGTCATGGAAAAGAAAAACATTGATTGGGCTAATATTGGCTTTGGATACATTCAGACAGATAAAAGGTATGTTTCCAACTATAAAAATGGTGCATGGGACGAAGGTGCACTGGTGGATGATGCGAATATTGTCATGAATGAGTGCGCTGGTGTTTTGCAATATGCCCAGACTGCTTTTGAGGGATTGAAAGCCTATACCACCGATGATGGACATATTGTTACTTTCCGCCCGGACTTAAATGGAGAGAGAATGGAATCTTCAGCCAAGAGACTGGAGATGCCTGTGTTTGATAAGAACAGATTTGTGGATGCGGTTGAGCAGGTAGTGAAGGCGAATGCAGCATATGTACCTCCGTATGGATCCGGTGCAACATTATATATCAGACCCTATATGTTTGGGATTAACCCGGTTATTGGTGTAAAACCTGCTGATGAGTATCAGTTTAGAATGTTCTGTACTCCGGTTGGTCCTTATTTTAAAGGCGGCGCAAAGCCTCTTACTATTAAAATAAGTGATTTTGACCGAGCAGCACCACATGGAACCGGCGATATTAAAGCCGGACTGAATTATGCCATGAGTCTTCATGCAATTGTGACTGCGCATAAGGAAGGCTTTGATGAAAACATGTATCTGGATGCGGCGACCAAAACCAAGGTAGAAGAGACCGGAGGTGCCAACTTTATCTTTGTAACCAAGGATGGCAAGGTTGTTACCCCTAAATCAGATAGCATTCTCCCCTCTATAACAAGACGTTCCTTGATGTATGTAGCCAAGGAGTATTTAGGACTGGAAGCAGAGGAAAGAGAAATCTATAAAGATGAGTTGATTGATATGGCGGAATGCGGATTATGTGGAACAGCAGCAGTGATTTCACCTGTTGGCAAGATTGTGGACCATGGTAAGGAAATCTGTTTCCCCAGCGGTATGACTGAGATGGGACCTGTAATCAAGAAGCTTTATGATACATTGACTGGTATTCAGATGGGGCGTCTGGAAGCGCCTAAGGGCTGGGTTCATGTCATTATGTAAGATAAAATATAAGCTCCTTAAATTTGCTTTCAAGCAGGTTTAAGGAGCTTTTTTAATATGTAATCACTTTAATTTGTAAACATATAGTGGAAGTTACAGGTAAATTCATGTATAATGTTTTTGTACAAGTATTATATATGAACTGTTAAAGGCAGGCAATTTATGAAAAATAAAATAGATAGGCACAAAATTTTCAGATGCACCATGATAGTTTTGGTGACACTTTTTTTATTTACCATGTGCGCCTGTGGGAAAAAAGGGAATGCAGACACTAAAATAGTATTAACTACAGGCTTTGGGGCAGATGAAGTGTTTAAAATAGAGAACAAATCCTGTAAGATTCCAGAAGTTTTAGTATATATGACTACCACTCAGAATCAATATGAAGAGGTTTATGGAGAGCAAATCTGGAAAGCTAGTTTAGATGGAGTCACGCTGGAGGAAAATGTAAAGGAAACAGTACTGGCAAAGATAGCACAGATCAAGACACTGAATTTGCTGGCAGAATCCAAACAGGTGGAGCTTAACGACGAAGAGAAAGAGAAAGTGAAGCTGGCTGCTACAGCTTTTTATGAATCGCTGAGTGACACAGAAATCGACTTGTTGGGTGTAACCCAGGATACGATTAGGCAGCTCTATGAAGAGTATGCACTGGCAGAAAAAATCAGTGCCCTGATTATCAAAGATATTAATCCCGAGGTGAGTGATGATGAGGCCCGGATCATCACAGTACAGCATATTCTTTTCAAGACCTATACCTCAGATGGCAGAGGTATCATAATTGATTATACGGATGCAGCAAAACAGGCAGCATGCAACAAAGCCAAGGAAGTGTTAGCACTGGCCACAGATGGCGAACATGATTTCCAAACATTGGCATCAGAGTACAATGAAGACAATGTGGACACTTACTCCTTTGGTAAAGGTGATATGACGGAAGCATTTGAAGAAGCAGCGTTTAATTTAGGGATGAATGAGATTAGCAAGATTGTAACAGATGAATATGGATATCATATCATCAAGTGTATCAATACCTTTAATCGTGATGAAACGGATCAGAACAAGCTTGTGATAGTGGAAAAGCGGAAAAAGGAAGTATTCGGAGAAGAGTATGATGCTTTTGTAGATTCCCTGAATAGAAAATTGAATGATAAAGCTTGGGGTAAAATAAGCTTTATTCACAATGAAAATGTGAATACCTCAAATTTTTATGATATGTATCTGGATTATTTTCCGGATGAAGAGTTGGAAAAGTAAGGGAGGAACCGATATGGAACAGGACTATATTACACTAACTATTGGAAGACAGAAAAACATTGCATTAATTGCCCACGATAATATGAAGTCAGAAATGATTGAGTGGTGCGAATCCAATAAGGAAATCCTAAAGAAGCACTTTCTTTGTGGAACAGGTACTACGGCACGTATGCTTACAGAGAAAACAGGGCTTCCGGTACGAGGATATAACAGTGGCCCTTTAGGAGGAGATCAACAGATTGGTGCAAAAGTAGTAGAAGGCAGAGTGGATTTTATTATTTTCTTTTCTGATCCATTAACAGCCCAGCCTCATGACCCAGATGTGAAGGCACTCCTTCGAATTGCACAGGTATATGATATTCCCATTGCCAACAATATGGCCACAGCAGATTTTTTGATTACTTCCAGCTATATGGATCAGGAATATAACCATCAGATTCAGAACTTTAAAAAGAATGTGGAGGATAGGGCAAAGAGCTTGTAAACAGGTATTATTAGCACTCAGTGATACAGAGTGCTAATTTCGTATTGACTTTTTTCAAAAGTAGCTTTAGACTATATTTTATGAGACCTGAAACAATATATTAGAAAAGGAAGTGGATTTTTTATGGCAGCAAAAACAGGTAGTTTATCAATTAATAGTGATAATATTTTCCCTATTATCAAGAAATGGCTTTATTCAGACCATGATATTTTTTACAGAGAGTTGATTTCTAATGGATGCGATGCTATTACTAAATTGCAGAAACTGGATATGATGGGGGAGTATTCTCTAAAAGAAGGATATAAACCCAAAATTGAGGTTGTTGTGGATCCCGAAAAGAAAACACTGACTTTCACAGATAACGGCCTTGGTATGACGGCAGAAGAAGTGGAAGAATATATTAATCAGATTGCTTTTTCGGGAGCAACAGATTTTATTGAGAAGTATAAGGACAAAAGTAATGCAGATCAGATAATCGGTCATTTTGGATTGGGTTTCTATTCTGCATTTATGGTAGCTGATGAAGTTCATATTGATACCCTTTCTTATAAAGAGGGTGCAAAGGCAGTTCATTGGGAGTGTGACGGCGGAACAGAGTTCACAATGGAAGAAGGAAACCGCTTGGAAGTGGGGACAACCATTACGCTGTTTTTGATTGAAGACTGTCTGGAATTCTGTAATGAATATAAGGCTAGAGAAGTGATTAAGAAATATTGTTCCTTTATGCCTACCGAGATTTTCTTGAGCAAAGAAGGAAATCAGGAAACCCAGACGATTGAAACAAGTGAAAAACTGGATACAGATACCGTAATAGAAACAGTGATACCTGAAAAAGAAGGGGATCCTGAAAAATTAAAAATTGCAAAGAGACCTGAGCTGTTAAATGATATCCACCCACTTTGGACGAAGAATCCAAGTGATTGTACAAAGGAAGAATATCTTGCTTTTTATAGACAAGTATTTCAGGATTATAAGGAGCCTTTGTTCTGGATCCACTTAAACATGGACTATCCATTCAACTTAAAGGGTATTTTGTACTTTCCTAAGATCAACATGGAATATGAATCCATGGAGGGGACAATCAAACTTTATAACAATCAGGTATTTATTGCAGATAATATCAAGGAAGTCATTCCCGAGTTCCTGATGCTTTTAAAAGGTGTTATTGATTGCCCTGATCTGCCGTTGAATGTATCGAGAAGTGCTTTACAAAATGATGGCTTTGTAAAGAAAATCTCTGATTACATCAGCAAGAAGGTGGCAGATAAACTGGCGGGAATGTGCAAGACTGAGAAGGAAGAATACGAGAAGTACTGGGATGATATCAGCCCATTTATCAAGTACGGTTGCTTAAAGGATGATAAATTCTGTGAAAAGATTACAGATTATATCTTATTTAAGAATCTAGAGGGCAAGTATATGACCCTTCCGGAATGCCTTGAGTTAAAAAAGGTAGATTCAGAAGAAGCACAGAGTGCAACTGACGAAGATGGTAACCAGGTTGAAGCTGAAGTGGTAGAAGAGGAAAAAGCCTCTGAAGAAGCGGAGGAGACATCTGAGGAAGATAAGAAAGAAAAAACAATTTATTATGTAACGAATGAGCAGCAGCAGAGTCAGTATATCAATATGTTTAAGGCAGCAAAGATGGATGCTGTAATCTTAACTCATAATATAGATCAGCCATTCATTTCCCAGTTGGAATCCAAGAACGAGGGCATCAAGTTCCAGAGAATCGATGCGGATCTGACAGATACCTTCAAAGCCAAGACCAGTAAGAAGGCTGAAGAAGAAATGAAGGCCCAGGCAGATGCCATTGGCAAACTGATGAAGAAGGTTCTGAAAAAAGAGAAACTGAATATTATGGTAGAGAAATTAAAGAATAAGAAGATTTCCTCTATGATTACCCTATCCGAGGAAAGCCGTCGTATGCAGGATATGATGAAGATGTATTCTATGAACGGTATGGGAATGGGAGACTTAGGAGCAGAAGGAGAGACACTTATTCTGAATGCAAATCATCCTCTGGTACAATATGTAACGGAGCACCAGGAAGGTGACAATGTGCAGATAATCTGTGAACAGCTTTATGATTTGGCTAAATTACAGCATACACCACTTAGTCCGGAGGATATGACAAAGTTCATTGCAAGAAGCAATGATATAATGCTTATACTTGCAAAATAGGTATTAACCGGGGGGGTTATCATATGCAAGCAAAATTAACTGCTAGTGATATCAAAAGAATGGAAGAGGAGATTGAATATCGCAAGTTGGTAATACGTCCGCAATTACTGGAGGATGTGAAAGAAGCCAGAGCCCATGGAGATCTAAGTGAAAACTTCGAATATCATGCAGCAAAGAAGGAAAAGAATAAGAATGAGAGTCGTATTCGTTTCCTAGATCATATGATCCGCACTGCAGATGTGATTTCAGATAATTCCGCAGAAGATGAAGTAGGAATTAATAATACGGTTACGGTTGAATTTGTTGAGGATCATAGTATAGAAGTTTACAAAATTGTAACTACTGTAAGAGGAAATTCTCTGGAAGGATTGATTAGTAATGAGTCCCCTTTAGGGAAAGCTTTGCTAGGCCATCGAGTGGATGATATTGTTCATGTGGAGGTGAATGACTCTTTTGGATATGATGTAAAAGTAACTAAAATAGAGAAAACTATGGATGACGGTACAGACAAGATCAGAAGTTATTGATCTAATGCAAGTCATGAAAATACCTCGGGTATCAGATTAATAATCTGACGCCTGAGGTATTTTTTTTGAAAAGCGACCTGTATGCATAAATAACTGCAAGATGTAACTTCAAGGCTCCGCGATGCGGCTGACTGCAACATAAATGCGTGAAATAGCGTACCACGTAGCAAAATCAGTAACACCTGTGGCCGGTAGGCCAAATATCTGTTGGAAGGTTTTTACGGCCTTAGCTGTGAGTTCTCCATAGATGCCATCGGCTACCAGAGTTGGAATGGCCGGATAGTTTTCTGCAATTTTATTTATCTGCTGTTGCATTTGCCGTACTTTATCACCGCTTGAACCAACGGTAAGGTTGTAGCCGGGCCAGGAAGAGGGTACACCGGAAACGATTTGAGCTGTATTGATATACATATCATTTCCATAAAAATATCGTACAATTTCAATTGGCGCATATCCTTCGTCTCCAAGATATTTTGAACCCCATTGACTTAATCCGGAACATGTTACTCTTTGGCCATCGCAATAGGAGGTAAAAATAGGCTGACGGATACCCGGACGAGACAGGAAATTAGTAAAAATAGTACTTACTAGACGATCAATGTTCTCATAGGTATTTCTGCCATAAATCCATTTTTGGTCATAAGCAGTGGAACTGGTTATCGTAAAGTCATATCCCTTATTGCGGTACCACTCTGTATAAACACGATTCATGGAAAATGACATGATGGTCAGGATATTTGCATATATGGTGTCTTCTGACCAGGTGGAATAAATTTCAGAAGATGCTACATTTTTGATATAGTCGGTATATTTTACCCAATAATTCGGAGCCGTTATGTCAGAGGGATCTCCGTCATGCACAATGACATATTCAGGTACTACCACGCGACTTAATACGATTTCACCGGTTTCTGCAACGGTTTTGACTTCTGCTTCAGGAATTTTAGGTGGATATTCTCCCCACAGGGTATGAGGTGGAATGACCACTCTTTTTTCTTCCTCTTCTGTTACCTCCAAGGGATTCATTCGCACAGACTGGAAGGAAGTGGTATCAGCTAAGAGTTCAGACCCTGATATCGTCACAGGCTCAAACCCTGGTGCTGTAATGATCAGGTTAAAGTTGGCATAGGGTTGGACTTCACTTTCGGGGTTCTGACTGTATTCTATGGGTGGGGTAGGAAGGCTGATGGTTTCACTTAAGCCTGATTCATTTGTGGTAAGCTCTTCAATGATACTTTCCGGATCACCTGCATAAGAAATGCTGATTTTAGCATACGGAATTGGAATCTGTGCCAATGAGGAAATAACATTCACACGCATAAACCCGTTGTCAATGTTATTTGTAATGTCTTGCATCTGGGCAGCATGTAGGATTTTGGACATAAAAAAACCTCGGCATATCTATTTATAAATAGTATATGCCGAGGTTATGTGTTTTGGAATTGTTTTATTCAAGATTCAGCTTTTTCCCAATAATGTACCTGGTTACAAGGAATGAAGTAATGGATAAAGCCAGGGAAACAATAATGGAAATGAAGTATGTAGGAAACGTGGAAAATGCAGGTGCTACAAGTTCATCCAGTTCATTTACATAGGTAGTAAAATTGAATATGCGTTTCAGAGTAAAGGGTAAACTGAACAGGCTGGTGAGCAATTGTATTATGAAAAAGAAACCAAAATAGAAGCCAACGGCAGCTGCAACCCGGTGTTTCTTGAATAACTGTCCCAGTGATAAACACATATAGGGAAGTAAAATACCTGATAAACATCCAGAAACAGGCAAAAGAAGAGAAAGGAACACACCCGTGGTAAGGCTGCAACCGGCATATTGTTTGAAAAGAACACGAATCTGGGGCAGAGCTTTTCTTATTTCATCAAATAGCATGCTGATATTTCCTGTACCGGTTGCTGTGAGAATACTGCTAATTAAGAATAATATCAGAGTAACCACTCCAAGGGTAGATAAAATTGAAATGATCAACATCCAAAGAGACGCGCATAACCCCTTACTTATGAACAACTGGGACGGAGTAACCGGCAGTGCATGCATCAGATACCCTTCATCTGTATAAAGATTTTTATAAAAGCGATAAGAGAAATAGATCAAAATAACGATACTGCCGGTAGACAGAACCAACATATTGAAAATAAACATCATTATCATAGAGTAGGTATATACTATGCTGCTCTGCGCAGTATCGATTACCTCCATACCAGTGATATAGAAGGAAATACAGCCGATTACTGTCATAAGGACCACAAACAAGCACAGCACAGCAGGAAGTTTCCAGGTTGCCTTCCATTCATGTTTGATTAATTTACTTAACATGCGAATACCTCCCTAAAAAATGCATCAACAGATTTTCTATTATTCTGGCGTATTTCATCTACACTGGTTTGTAACATAATCTGGCCGTAACGCATAAAAATAACATCATCCAGAATGTTCTCCACATCTGTAATCAGGTGGGTAGAAAGCAGCACAGTAGCTTCCGGGTTGCAGCTGTTGATAATGGTTTTAATAATGTAATCCCTGGCAGCTGGATCCACACCTGCTATGGGCTCATCTAAAATGTATAGTTTGGCATTTCTACTCATAACCAGAATCAGCTGCACCTTCTCCTTAGTACCTTTTGACAGGGTCTTTATTCTAGAATTGGGATTTAACCCCAGGCTGGTAAGCATATCATAAGCCTTTTCCTTGGAGAAGTCTTCATAGAAATCAGCATAGAAATCAATAGCGTAAGCAATGGTAGTGTTATTACCCAGGTAATTACGTTCCGGTAAATAAGAAATCATGGATTTGGTCATAGGTCCTACCGGATTGCCATCGATGAGTATGGAACCCTGGGTAGGAGTGAGTAATCCTGTGAGCATTTTAATCAATGTAGTTTTTCCACTGCCATTTGGACCTAAAAGACCGACAATGCGACCCTGTGGAATGGTTATTGTCAAGTTGTTGACTGCAATAGTCTGCTGGTCATAAATTTTAACTAGTCCCCTTGTTTCTACTAAGTCCGCCATTATTTATCCTCCCCTATATTCTGTAATAATGTCATCACTTCTTTTTTATTGTAACCTAATTCCTTCATTTTTTTCATAAAGTCAGCCAAGTGTTCTTCAGCAAGATTTTTCCTGATTTTCCGTATCATTTCTGTATCCTCCGTGACGGTTCTTCCATTCGTTCGCCGTGTCACTATAAGACCAATTCGCTCTAATTCCGCAAAAGCTTTTTGCATTGTATTTGGATTTACCGCAGCTTCCGCCGCTAAGTCCCTTACACTGGGCAGGCGACTGCCTGGAGGACACTTTCCGGATACAATCTGCATTTGAATTCTTTCTACTAATTGCGTGTAAATGGGGCGATCAGCATCTAATAGCCATGTCATATGCATTCCTCTTTTCCGAGTGTCTCAAAAAAACACCCTATTGTATTACTGGTATAATACAATAATACATGAAAATAGTAAAAAGTCAAGATGATTTGTTATAATCAAGATTGTGTGAGTAATCATAGATTACTATCCCATATATTGTAGAATTACATCTAAAAAGGTGGAAAATATGTTTGCGTTACAATATGGTGCAATGCTATAATAAAAATGAACGGAGCATGATTTTTTACGAAGGCGGGGTGAGTACTGTGGAAGAAGTGATTGATCGGCTTTTAGAAGGGAACTTTGAGTATGAAAATGGTTCTCTGGATTTCTCGTACTCAAAACTCGAGCTGAACATTAAGCAGGGTAAAAAGCAGGAGGGCTCCTTTCAGATATTGGGGGAAGATGAAAAGTATATCCGGGGATACGTAATTTCATCGGATGAGAGAATGGAATGTCTCACAAAGGAATTTGTGGGAAAAGAAGAAGAAATCTTTTACTGCTTTCATGGTGAAAAGCTGGAAGAAGGTGACACAGTAAAAGGTGAATTCTATGTGATCAGTAACCAGGGTGAGTATTACCTGCCATTTGTTGTGAATGTAGAGTATACCGTATTATCTTCTTCCCTTGGAAATATCAAGAATCTGTTTCATTTTGCAAATCTGGCCAAGACCAGTGCCCAGGAAGCTGTAAAGCTTTTTTATTCCAAAGATCTGAATCAGATATTTGTTGGTAGTGACAGACAATATTACCAGTATTATTTAGGCCTTTCTGCATATTCGGGCAATGTACAGAATGTGGAAGAGTTTTTGATATGTATCAGTAAGAAGCAAAAAATAGAATATCTGATGGATGTGGAAGAAATCACACTGGAGGATCCAGACAAGAGTTGTGAAACCAGTTTTACCGTTACGCGTAACGGCTGGGGTTATACAAGCTTGTTTATTGAGACAGAGGGGGACTTTCTGTCTATTCATAAAAAAGAATTAAATGATGATGATTTCGTGGGAAATACCTGTAGGATTTCGGTTGGTATCTTAACAGAGTTTGTACATGATGGAAATAACTTTGGCAAAATTACGCTGAAAGGAAGCGGTACTGACAAGTGTATTCCGGTGATTGTAAGGAATAGAACAGCCTCTAATCTGGGCAGAAAAAACCTGGTGAAAAAGAGGTTGATCCTACAGCTTATGGAGTTTTATCAGGCATTTCGCATCAAAAAAATCAGTGCCTCCACCTGGCTAAAGGAAAGCAATAAGCTGGTAGAAAAAATGTCTGCAGGAGATGATAAGGATATTACGGCCAGACTGTTTCAGTCACAGCTTTTAATTACGGAAGAGCGCTATAATGAAGCACAGTGGATACTGGATCATGTGGCAGATATTTTGGATTCCAAGAAGACAGAAAACACCGTGCAGACAGCCTATTATCTTTATCTGACTACGTTGATACACAGGGAAGAAGAGTATGTTAACAGGATTACTTCACAGGTGGATTATATCTATAAACAGAACAAGGATGAATGGAGGATTGCGTGGCTGCTTTTATATCTCTCTGAAGAATATAATAAAAGTTTTTCTAAGAAATGGATGTTTTTAGAAGAACAGTTTGACAGGGGATGTACCAGTCCGGTTATATACATAGAAGCCTTACTGCTCTTAAATTTAAATCCATCCCTTTTGATAAAGTTGGGGCAATTTGAAAAACAGATTCTGCTATTTGGCGCAAAGCATGAAATGATTAACGAAGATGTGCTGATGCAACTTATATATCTGGTGCAAAAGGAAAGGGAATATTCCACCTGCCTGTTCCGGATATTGGATTATTGTTATCAATTGAAACAGGACTGGCATATTTTAATGGAAATTTGCAGCCTTCTCATAAAAGGAAACAAGGCTGGTAAAGAATATATAAAATGGTATAAGCGTGGAGTTGAGCAAGAACTAAGAATCACTAGGTTATATGAGTACTACATGATGAGTGTGGATACCAGCACTCTGGAGCCGCTGCCCAAGATGGTATTGATGTATTTTTCTTATCAGAATAGCTTAAGCTATGAATTGGCGGCTTATTTATATGCCAATGTTTATCGAAACAGAGATGGTTTCCCTGAGCTATATGATACTTACCGTATCAAAATAGAACAGTTTATTTTAGAACAGATTTTAAAGAAACGCATCAATCGTGATCTGGCGTATCTGTACAAAAATCTGATTATACCGCAGATGCTGACTCCCGAAATAGCCAATGCACTTTCAGAACTGCTTTTCATACATATGGTTGAGATCGACAGGCAGGATATTCGCTATGTGGTGGTATATGAATATGCATTGAAGCAGGAGAGAATGTATCCGGTGTCCGATGGAAAGGCATTCGTTTCTTTACTATCATCTGACAGCAGGATACTTTTTGAAGATGGTTTCAGAAACCGTTATGTAGCAAGTGTACCGCATAATATTGAAAAATTACTTCTTCCGGGTAAACTGGTCAAGCAGATTGCACCACTTACAGCTAACAACCAAAATCTCAATATCTATATGTGTCTTTTCGGCAGAGAACCGGCTGAAGTAACAGCAGAGAATGAATCCAGGTTCCGGTATTTGTTAGAAGAGGAAGAAATCAGTGATGATGTAAAGAAGTCAATTAGTATGCAGCTGATTGGATACTATTACGAACATGATAGAATTAGGGAACTGGATCAGTATCTGGATCAGATAGAAGCGGATGGCCTGCCTCTAAAGGAGCGAGGCGAAGTCATGCGGTACATGGTACTGAGAGGGAAAGAAGAAAAGGTTTTCACCTGGCTGAAGGAATATGGTCCATATGGAATTGAACCTAAGGTATTGGTTCGTTTATGCAACCGAATGATAGGGAAAAATGGTTGGATGGAAAACCAGATACTGACCCAGGCCGTACTATATGCGTTTCGCCATGGTAAATATGACGAACAATGCCTTCATTATCTGACGCTTTACTTTAGAGGTATGATGAAAGAATACAGGGATATCTGGAAGGCGGCTGTTGATTTCAGTGTAGATACTTATGAGTTGTGTGAAAAAATGTTGATTCAGATGTTGTTTTCCGGTGCGTTTGTAGGGGAAAAGATGGATATATTCCGTTCCTATATCGCAGGAGGAGCCAAGCAGAAGGTGGAAGAAGCTTTTTTATCCCAGTGTGCTTACGAATACTTTGTAAAGGACAGACTCACAGAAAGCATTATTTTTCATGAAATGGTCAGTATGTTCAAGCGCGGAGAGCACTTACACATGGTATGTAAGCTGGCATTTATCAAGTTTTTTTCAGAGAATAGAAAGGAAAGAACACAGGAGATAGATGAAATACTTACAAACATGATACAAGAAATGCTGAAAAATCACATTTATCTGAAAATGTTTATGGATTATTTGGATCTTCCCGGTGTGGATTTGACCCAGTTAGCAGACAGAACCATTGTAGAGTATAGAGCCAATCCCAAAGCAAGGGCAATTATGCATTATTGTGTCGAACATGCAGAAGGGGAAAAATCAGAATATCTTACAGAAGAAATGCAGGAAGTATGTGGTGGTGTTTGCTTTAAGGACTTTGTGCTATTCTTTGGAGAGCAGCTGCAATACTATATTATGGAGGAGTTTGATGAGAGTGAACAGCTTACTGAAAGTGCCACTATTCAGAAAAGCGATACTGCAAATGGCAATGCGGAAGGCAAATTCAATTTGGTAAATGACTTAAGTATCAGCAATACGCTTCAGGACTACGAGACTGTGGACAAGTTGTTAGAAGAGTATGAATATAAGGAATTTATGAGGAATGGATTGTTAAAATTAATATAAGAGAAAGGAAACAGGGAATGAAGGATAAAATCATTATTGGTTATGATTTGGGAAATATATACTCTCAGATTAGTTATTGTACATACGACAGTGATGTACCGGAAACCTTGTCTGTAGTGACCGGTGGGGAAAATTATAATATACCTACCATGCTATGTAAGAGACAGGGTGTAAACCAGTGGTTTTATGGCAAGGATGCAATCAAACATGCTGATATGGAAGATGGTTTCCTGGTGCAGGACCTACTTTTAAAGGCCAGAAGTGGTGAAAAGGTGGTAATCGAAGACGAAGAGTTTGATCCCGTAGCCCTGTTGACACTATTTATAAAAAGAAGCTTAACCCTGTTGACCACGATTTCACAATCTGCGTGCATTGATGCATTAATGGTAACCTGTGAAGTATTAGACAGCACTATGGTTGACATACTGAACAGAGTAATGACCGGACTGGCTCTGAAAACAAAGAATGTCTGCTTTCAGGGATACGTAGAGAGTTTTTATTTCTATACCCTTTATCAGCCTGAGGAATTATGGATGCGGCAGGTACTGGTATGTGATTATGTGACTGATTATATCAAGATATACCGCTTGGAATGTAACAGAAGAACAACACCGGTAGTAGCCTTTGTAGATGAAGAAGAATTTCCTTTTATTCAAAGCGCTGAACTTCCGCAGGAGGAGAACCTCAGAAAAAATATATCAGAACAGATGGACAGCAGATTTTTATCTGTACTGAATGAGGTATGTGAGGGGAGAATAATTTCTTCCGCTTATCTCATTGGAGAAGGATTCAGGGACGAATGGATGAAGGAATCCCTTCGGTATCTCTGTCGCGGAAAGAGAGTCTTTCAGGGAAATAACCTGTATAGCAAAGGCGCATGTCTGGGGATGAAAGAGAAACTGTTTTCCAGTGAGAAGGGTAAAACCCATGTATTCTTAGGTAACGAAAAGCTGAAAGCCAATATAGGAATGAAGGCATTAAGACAGGGAGAGGATTCCTATTATGCCTTAATGGATGCCGGAGTAAGCTGGTTTGAGGCGCAATGCTCTCTGGAGTTTTTGCTGGATGAAGGTAATAGTTTTTCTCTTGTCATTACCCCATTAAATGGCAGGGATATCAAATCAGCCCAGGTTACGCTGGACGGTCTTCCTATGAGAACAGGAGGGGCTTCCAGACTTTTTTTGGAAATGAAGATGATATCAGAAAATACCATACAACTTAAGGTAGAAGATCTGGGATTTGGAGAATTGTTCCCTTCTAGTCATCAGAAGTGGACAGAAAGTTTTGAGGTAGTATAAGTGGGAAGAGTCATTCTTTGTACAGGTGAATACGCAAGCAGTCCCTATCAGTTTGAAAATATTGGAGTGAAGGTATATTCTGCCGAAGAGCTTTGTTATGTGCTGAAGGAGAATGCTTTTTTACTGGACAGGGAAATTGTGAACAAAAAACTGGTGAGATGGATAGATGAATGTCTGGGCCTCCCTGAACTGTCTGGTGCTCTTTATCCGTTACTGCACCAGAAAACATCAGTAGGTGCTTTTGCTGGAATCATTTTGCATCATGTAAAATTTTATGATCGTGAAACCATACGTAGTATAGAGGAGATTTACAGAAAGAGCGCTAACCTGAATGCTTATGAAAAAATGAAGACCAGAGTGGACTATATGGTATCAAACGGTAGGTACGCCATGGCCATTGTAGAATATGAAGCTTTACTAAATGAGCTTCCAAAGCAGAGCGTGGAAATGAATGCCAAGGTGCTGCATAATAAGGCGGTTGCCATGTGCGGTCTGTTTTTGTTTAAGGAGGCAGCAGAGACATTTATGAGATCCTACCGGCTACAGCCTTCTTCAGAAACATTAATTTCATACCTGGCAGCAAAAAGACTGAGTATGGAAGAAGGTGACTATATCACCTTTGCTGCGGGTGTCCCTGAATATTATGAAGAAACACTGGAATTGGAGAAGCGAGTGGAAGAGCTTAGAAAGCTGTGGGATACTTCAAGTGAAAAAGCATATCTGGATATGCGCATTTCCTGGAAGGAAAATGCAAATGCAGTAAAATACTACGAGGAAACAGAGGAAAAAGTGCAGGAACTGAAAAATAACTATCGAATCTGTGTCGGATATTAAAGGAGACCTGTATGGGGTTTTTTAAGTGGTTATTTAGAAAACAGAAGATGGTGGAAGAACAGGAAAACTGGGAACAGGTTGTTTATGAAAGAGATAAGGTTAATTTCCATGATGCAGAGGAGAGAAAACGTTATCTATCTGGATGCCTGGAGCAGATGGGGGAAGCAGAAAAGGAAATGAATCTGCTTACAGGAGAATACTCTCTGGTAACCAGCTATCTGACTGACATAGAAGAGATTGAATCGCTTCCAAGTCAGCAGATGTCTGAACTAAAAGGCTTAGCCGCCAAGATACTTTCTTTTGAACAGGAAAAACGACGCTATATGGATAAGAAAGAGCGGATGTCAGATAGTGAGTATCGAAAAATGCGTTCCCAGGAAAATGAAATAGAAGAAGGCATCCGGAAATTAAAAGATGCAGAACACTATCAGAAGCTGGTGAAGCAAGATATGTCCAGACTTGATGGAGAGAGACATGCATATGAGTTCAGAAAGGTAGAACTGACCAATATGCTTGTGAACCTGAGAGGAATGGCATTTATCAGTCTGGCAGCACTGGCTGCCTGTATTGTCATGCTTTTGATTTTACAGTTTGGGTTTACCCTGGATACCTCAATTGGATATTATTTAGCTGTGGCATCTGCAGCTGTTGCCATCACGATATTGTTTATTAAATTTGTGGATGCTCAAAAAGAACTAAGCAGAGTGGGAAAAGCAGAAAATAGACTCATACATTTGCAAAACACGGTTAAAATAAGATATGTAAATAATGTCAATCTGCTAGATTACCTCTATATAAAATACGGTGTGGAGCATGCTGGAAAATTAGAAAAGCTGTGGAATATTTACCAAGGTGAAAAGGATGAGAGAAGGCAGTATGCGGAAGCGGAATCTAAGCTTGATTTTTATAAGGAGCAGCTCATGGAACTTTTATCTTCCTATCGGGTAAAGGATCCCGGCAGATTTGTTCAGCAGCCTGCAGCCATAGTGGATGCCCGTGAAATGATAGAATTGAGGCATGGATTGATCATCAGAAGACAGTCGCTCAGAAAGCAACTGGATTACAATCAAAAGCTGGCAGAATCTGCGGGGCAGGAAATCAAAGACATTGCTTATAGGTATCCTCAATATGCTTCTGAAATATCGGATATAGTGGACCGTTATGCAAGGGATTATGGTTGATTTCTGAAGGGTGCTGATATATAATGTTGCCGTATAGTGCGGATTAATTCAAAAATTATTATACGAGGAGAAAACAATGAAGAAACTGGAACAGCTTTATGAAGGTAAAGCAAAGAAAGTATTTAAGACTGATGATCCTGATGTACTGATTGTTGACTACAAGGATGATGCTACTGCATTTAACGGCATTAAAAAAGGTACTATTGTCGGCAAAGGTGTCATTAACAACAAAATGACTAATCATGTTTTTAAACTTCTTGAAAGAGAAGGCGTTCCCACACATTTCATTGAAGAGTTAAGTGACCGTGAAACTGCAGTTAAGTGTGTACAGATTGTTCCATTAGAAGTCATTATCCGTAACGTGGCAGCAGGCAGTTTTTCTAAACGCCTTGGTGTTTTAGAAGGAACAGAATTCACAGAGCCCACAATGGAGTTCTCCTATAAAAATGATGAGCTGGGGGATCCGTTGATCAATGATTATTTTGCCAGAGCATTGAATCTTGCTACATGGGAAGAGATGGATACCATCAAGAAGTACGCATTTAGGGTAAATGAAGTTTTGAAAGCATATTTCCTGCAGGCAGATATAAAACTGATAGATTTTAAGATTGAATTTGGACGTTATCATGGACAGATCATACTGGCAGACGAGACTTCACCGGATACCTGCCGTTTATGGGATGTACATACCAATGAAAAACTGGACAAGGATCGTTTCCGAAGAGATTTAGGAAATGTAGAAGAAGCTTATAACGAAGTATTTAGACGTCTGGGGTTGGCATAAATAATTTTGCACCGGATACAAGGAGATAAACAATGAGTACAGACGTATATCAGAGCCCCTTATCAGAGCGTTATGCCAGTAAGGACATGCAGTACATTTTTTCACCCGACATGAAGTTTCGTACCTGGAGAAAGTTGTGGATTGCACTGGCAGAAACAGAAAAAGAACTGGGGCTTCCTATTACGGAAGAGCAGATAGATGAATTAAAGGCCCATGCAGATGATATCAATTATGATGTTGCAAAGGCCCGTGAAAAAGAAGTGCGTCATGATGTGATGAGCCATGTATATGCTTATGGGGTACAGTGTCCCAAGGCGAAGGGAATCATTCATTTAGGTGCCACCTCCTGTTATGTAGGTGATAATACTGATATTATCATTATGACGGAAGGTTTAAAGTTAGTAAAAAAGAAACTGGTAAATGTGATTGCTGAGCTCAAGTCTTTTGCAGAAGAATATAAAGCGCAGCCCACTCTGGCATTTACCCATTTCCAGCCGGCACAGCCTACAACTGTTGGAAAAAGAGCAACTCTCTGGCTACAGGAATTCTACATGGATTTGGAGGACCTGGAATATATACTTTCGACCATAAAGCTTTTAGGCTCAAAGGGAACCACAGGTACACAGGCTTCTTTTCTAGAGTTATTTGATGGGAAACAGGAAGTAATCGATCAAATTGATCCTATGATAGCTCAAAAGATGGGATTTAAGGAATGTTTCCCTGTATCGGGACAGACTTACTCCCGTAAGGTGGATACCCGTGTGGCCAATATACTGGCCGGGATTGCGGCTACTGCACACAAGATGAGCAATGATATTCGTCTGTTACAACACTTGAAAGAGGTGGAAGAGCCTTTTGAAAAGAGTCAGATTGGTTCCTCTGCTATGGCATATAAGAGAAACCCCATGAGAAGTGAGAGAATTGCATCGTTGAGCAGATATGTGATAATCGATGCCTTGAATCCTGCTATCACGTCTGCATCCCAGTGGTTTGAAAGAACATTGGATGACTCTGCCAACAAGCGTCTTTCAATTGCAGAAGGTTTTTTAGCTATTGATGGTATTCTGGATTTGTGTCTGAATGTGGTTGATGGATTGGTGGTTTATCCCAAGGTGATTGAAAAGCATCTTCTGAGTGAATTACCCTTTATGGCTACAGAGAATATTATGATGGATGCTGTAAAGGCAGGAGGAGACAGACAGGAACTGCATGAAAAGATACGTGAGCTTTCCATGGAAGCAGGGAAGAATGTGAAGGTGGAAGGAAAGGAAAACAATCTCTTAGAGTTGATTGCTGCTGATCCTGCCTTTAACTTATCCTTGGAGGAACTGAAGAAAACCATGGATCCTGCTAGATATGTGGGACGTTCCAAAGAGCAGGTGGATGCATTCTTAAGCAAGGTGATCAATCCTGTTTTGGATGCCAATCAAGAGTTACTTGGAGTGAAAGCTACGATTTCTGTCTAGTAACAGTGTATTCAGCCATCTGCTTTATTCACTTGATGATTGATTCCACTGTGATATAGGAATAACTTATATCATTTATAAATAATATTGATTTTACTTATGAAGAACTTTACGATATAATCATGAAGTAAGAATAACGGAAGGTGGGTTTTTTCAATCCACCTTTTATGATTTAAGTGAATGGAGGAAAAACAAATGGTTAAAGCAGTAGTGGGAGCAAACTGGGGAGATGAAGGAAAGGGTAAAATTACAGACATGATGGCAGAAACCGCAGACATTATTGTAAGGTTTCAGGGTGGTGCCAACGCAGGTCATACAATTATAAACAATTATGGTAAATTTGCACTGCACACATTACCATCAGGTGTATTTTACGATCATACCACCAGTATTATTGGAAATGGTGTTGCGCTTAACATTCCCATTTTAATGAAGGAAATTAAGTCCATTACAGATAGAAATGTGCCAATGCCTAAAATCCTGGTTTCGGACAGAGCACAGATTGTCATGCCTTACCACATTTTGTTTGATCAGTATGAAGAGGAGAGACTTGGCAAAAATTCATTTGGTTCTACTAAGTCTGGTATCGCACCCTTCTATTCTGATAAGTATGCTAAGGTTGGTTTCCAGGTTAGCGAGCTTTTTGATGAAGAAGTACTGAAAGATAAAGTTTATCGTGTATTGGAGACAAAAAACATTCTGCTTGCCCATTTATATCATAAGGATTCTATTGATGCAGAAGAACTCCTTGCAACATTACATGAATACAGAGATATGATCGAACCTTTCGTGTGTGACGTATCTTCTTTCCTGGATAAAGCCTTAAAAGAAGGCAAAACCATATTATTAGAGGGCCAGCTTGGTACCCTAAAGGATCCGGATCACGGTATTTATCCAATGGTTACCTCTTCTTCTACTTTGGCAGCATATGGTGCTATCGGAGCGGGAATACCACCTTATGAAATCAAGCAGATTGTAACTGTCTGCAAGGCTTATTCCTCTGCAGTAGGTGCAGGCGCTTTTGTTTCAGAGATTTTTGGGGAAGAAGCCAATGAGTTAAGAACCCGTGGCGGAGATGGTGGCGAGTTTGGTGCGACAACAGGACGTCCCAGAAGAATGGGATGGTTCGACTGCGTAGCTTCCAAGTACGGCTGTCGTCTGCAGGGCACAACGGATGTTGCCTTTACTGTATTAGATGTACTGAGCTATCTGGATGAAATTCCTGTTTGTACCGGTTATGAAATTGCCGGAGAAGTTACTACAGATTTCCCTGTAACTACGAAATTGGAGAAAGCAAAACCAGTGCTTACTTCTCTTCCCGGCTGGAAATGCGACATCCGTGGTATTAAGAAGTATGAAGATCTTCCCGAAAATTGCCGTAAGTATGTTGAGTTCATCGAAGGACAGATTGGATATCCCATCACCATGGTAAGTAATGGACCTGGCAGAGATGACATTATTTATCGTAAGAGTTCACTGAAGTAATGCGGGAATTATATAAGGGCATTATATGAAAGGGGATCTATGAAAAAAATGACAGTTAAGAGAGTCGCTGCATGGATTGCTATTGTGCTTTTGGTTGGACTTTATCTGGTTACACTTGTATTGGCATTGCTAAATTCACCTGCCACCAATAACCTGTTTAAAGTTTCTTTGGTATGTACCATTCTCGTTCCGGTTATGTGTTGGATTTTTATCTGGATCTACGGACAGTTAACAGGTAAAAAAACCATAGCGGATTTGAATCTGATGCAGGATAAGGACAAAGTAGCCGAACAGGATGAGAAATTACAGTAAGCGCCGATAAAATGCATCCTGAATGGCCATAAGATATTTCTTACCAATTGGTAGTCTTGTGTGATTTATCATAGTAATATCGTGATTGGAGATACAAATGGCCTTTTCAATGTTGATGATTAAGGTTCGGTGACACTGCTGAAAAGAGGAAGGAAGATGCTTCAGAACCTCTTTCATACCAATCGCCTGATGGAATGATTCTTTATCGGTGACTATCTCAATAGAGTGATTAGAACTGGAAATATACAAGATTTCATTATATGGAATTTTGTATATTTCTTTTTTTGTTCTTAAAATATAATTTTGATCTGCCAGATTTTGTGAAATTCGATCAAGACATCGATAGAGTTTTTCCACTACAATTGGTTTAATTAAAAAATCCAATGCTCGTACTTCATACCCCTCAAATACATATTCATGGTGACTGGTGAGAAAAATTATAACTCCGTTATAATGAAGATCCCTAAGATGACGTGCAATTTCAATGCCGTTTTCGCCATCTAATGAAATATCCAGGAAAAAAGCATCTGTTTCTATCTGTGCAGATGAGAAAAATTCTTTACCGGATGTATAATGCATTAAAAATACATGATGATTGTTTTGGTCAGACCAGGCCAAAATCTTTGTTTTTAGGTCTTCTGCAAAGGTGGTTTCATCTTCAATCATATTAATATGTATGTTCATATCTTCCCCGTTTCTTCCAAGATAGAGAGTGGAATTAATATATCGATTACGAAGTAGTCTTCATGAGGGTCTATTCTTTGAACTCCGTTCACAGCTTCCACAACCCGTCGAATCTGTTTGAGCCCATAACCATGATAGTTATCGTGTTTTGTTGAAATAAGAGATTTTTTTTCATTCCATTCATAAAGACCATTGGATGCATTCGACACTGTAATTCGGAGCATGCATTCGAAGGGCTTTATTTCAAGCTTTATCCAGCGGGATAATGGGACCTTTTGACAAGCTTCAATGGCATTATCTAAAAGATTGCCAAATAGTGTAGATGTTTCCATTGGAGATAAAGGAAGAGTATCAGCTATGTAAATGGAATAGTCCAATTTTATATTATTCTGAGTCATGATTACATATTTGACTGAAAGAATTGCATCTAAAACAGAATTTCCAGTAAAAAAAACAGGCTTAATCACATTAGAATTTGACAGCATTTCCTGAATATATGCCTGTGCTTTCGGCAGTTGGTCTTTAGTAAGTAAAGTGGATAATACAGATAACTGATTCTTATAATCATGTTTCAGCGAATGAAGCAGTTCGGAGGATTCCTTGATATTACTAAGCTCCTGTTCTTCAAGTTGATATAGGTTATTCTGCAACTGTAGTACCTCATTTTTCTTATAGAATGCACCTAATATTTCCAGCAGGACAAGTATCAGTAAAAAATTAATTAAGAAGCAGTAGTTTACAGCAGATAATGAAATGGGGGAAATAGTGATTTCATTTTTATTAAAATATAAAACATATTTCAACTGCACATTAGATGCAAAACATCCCATACAACATAGCAAAAAAATAGCAATCTCAAAAAAACGTGGATAATTAAAATCGTGTCGGGTAAATCGTACAATCAATAAAGTCAGGATAGCATCCGTTAGAATAAAAATAAGCAGAGCCTGGTTACGAATATCTGTATTAAATACAAGAGCCTGATAATCATCTTGAAATATAGTATTTAAAACAGTAAAAGTAATGTTTTCAGCCAAAATGCTAATAACCATAGGAAGACAGCCAATAAAAATCTTTTTTCCTAAATGTGACTTGGTAAAGTATATAGTAAATACAACCTCATAAGACAGACCAAACAAGACAGTCACACTGGACGGGATATTAAATGCATTCATTAATGTAGTGATGACAACAAAAATAAGCAGAAAGAAAAACATGATTAGATGCTTTTCCTTACGTATTGGCAATGCTCTCCAAATAAAGTATACAAACAGAGAGATTTGCAATAGGTTAATTAAAAATTCAAATATATTCATATGTATCTCTTATCCCCCGATATAAAATGATAATTCATTATATCAGATATTTTGTTTTCTCTTTAATAAATTCTGTATTTTACCAATTATAACTGAAATGGTTGTAATCATAATGCTGCTGGTAATCATATCAGACAATTGGATATGCATGAAGCTGTCGACTGTAAGTAAGGGAAAGCAGATCAGTAAAAGGATAATCGAATTCATTTTTAGTTTTCTGCATTTATCTGAGGCTAAAGGATGGTTAGGATGGTCACAAGGTGCCAGAAGCAGAAAAGTGATTAAGGATACTATCATAAAGAGTATTTTAGTCCAGACAAAAATAAACAATAGAGGGATGACGTATATGCCGATGATAGCGATAAGCAGGCTATAAATAGTACAGCGCCATTGGGTGCTTGCGTGTGCACCTCCAACCAGCTTGCGGAAAGAGAGAAAACACAAACACCATACAATTGTGTTAGGAAGTGAGCCTAATAAAATTCCGCAAAGGAAAATCAGCAAAGAGGGAATAATCATACATACAAAGCATTCGATACTATATGTATATAATTCCTCTTTATCAGGATCTCCGCCATGACTGGCAACATATTTTGCAACCTTTTCATATACACTATGCATATTTACCCTTCCCTTTCCCAATCAAATAACATAATACCTTATTTTGGTAGTATATGAAATAAAATTCACGCTCCGAAAGAGTCAATTCACGCAGTTTGAATTGTTATTTGGTATAAAAAATGATATTAATGAAATATGGAAGGAGGAAAATATGGGTAAGAAACAGAAAGCAATTAGTATTCTGACCACAACATTGGAAAATGCAGATGAAAAATTTTCAAAAAGAGCATGCATAGGCTTTTTATATGAGCCAAAGCAACAAACAAAGAAGGAACAGAAACATATTGATAAAAAGGGAGGATATCAGAATAATAAGACAAGATTTCTACACACGATAACTTTCCCAACTTTAGTACATTTAATTATGAAAAGTGTGTAGGAAGAGATTTGCTTTTTTGTTAAGATAAATATATATACTATAAAATGTATAGAGAGGGTTTAATATGAATGTAGAAGC
>DATERV010000134.1:0-35298 GCA_035271185.1 Lachnospiraceae bacterium
ATATTAGTATAGATTTTTTTGTGATTGTGAATTAAAATGAATAGTATGAATAGATTTAAGCTAAACTAAGAAGTTTATTTTATTGTCATTTTTGCCAAAGGAGTGTAGTTATGATATCAAATCAAATATTACAAAATACAATTGAAGGCTTAAGGAGTATAGCAAGGGTGGAACTTTGTGTCATGGATACAGACGGAAAAGAAGTTGCATCTACATCCGATTTGGGGCATTGCTCCAGGCAGGCTATAGAGTTTGCCTCTTCACCTGCTGATTCCCAGGAGATACAAGGTTATCAGTATTTTAAGATATTTGATGAGCAGCAGATCGAATATATTCTGGTTGCCAGCGGCAGTGGAGAGGATGTATATGTGGTGGGTAAAATGGTGGCCTTTCAGATACAAAGTCTGCTGGTAGCCTATAAAGAGCGCTTTGATAAGGATAACTTTATCAAGAATCTGCTTTTAGATAATCTCCTTTTGGTGGATATTTACAGCAGGTCCAAGAAATTACATATTCAGACAGATGTTAACCGCGTAGTCATGATTGTAGAGTCGGAAAATGGCAAGGACAACAATGCACTTGAGCTTTCTCGGGCACATTTTGGAAGTAATGGAAAGGATTTCATAACCGCAGTTGATGAAAACAATGTTATAGTAGTAAAGGACCTTTCAGAGGGGGACAACCATAAGGAAATAGACAAGTCTGCTAGGTCACTGGGAAGCTATTTGCATAAAGAAGGTGTAAAGGGCGTCAGGATTGCCTATGGTACAGTCATTCTTGAAATCAAAGAGGTCAGCCGGTCCTATAAAGAAGCTAAGATGGCTCTGGATGTAGGCAAAATTTTCTTTGATGAGAGAGATGTAATTGCATATAGCGAACTGGGAATCGGTCGATTGATCTATCAGCTTCCCATACCATTGTGCAAGATGTTTATACGTGAAATCTTTGATGGCAAGAGTCCAGATGATTTTGATGTTGAGACACTGGCCACCATACACAAGTTTTTTGAAAACAGCCTAAATGTATCAGAAACCTCCAGACAGCTGTTCATCCACCGTAATACACTGGTATATAGGCTGGACAAGCTTCAGAAAACTACAGGTCTTGATTTAAGGGTTTTTGAAGATGCTATCACCTTTAAGATTGCATTGATGGTAGTAAAATACATGAAATACATGGAAACATTCGAATATTGATAAAAAGGGGTTAAGTATGTCACGTAAAGAAGAAAGAAGAAAAAGACGAGAGAAGATGGTAGAAGATAACGGACTCATCTATTTAGATGGTGTAAGCAAGGTGTATTCTGCAGGTGCTCCCGCTTTGAATGGTGTTACTCTGCATATTAACCGTGGTGAGTTTGTATTTATAGTAGGAGACAGTGGATCAGGAAAATCTACATTGATCAAGCTATTACTCAGGGAATTGACAGCAACAAGTGGAAAAGTATGGGTAATGGGACATGATGTAGGGAAACTGCCGCATAGACAGATCCCAAAGTTCAGAAGAAACCTGGGTATTGTATTTCAGGAGTTCCGCTTGCTGAAGGATAGAAATGTCTATGACAATGTAGCTTTTGCACAGAGAATAGTTGAGATACCCACAAAAGACATTCGTCGTAATGTGCCAAATATACTTGCAACAGTAGGACTTGCGGGTAAATATAAAGCCAAACCCAAACAATTATCAGGTGGTGAGCAACAGAGAGTTGCACTTGCCAGGGCACTGATTAACAAACCTTCCATCCTTTTAGCTGATGAGCCTACAGGAAATCTGGATCCCAAAAATTCCTGGGAGATCATGATGTTGTTAGAGGAAATTAATGCTTCAGGAACAACCGTTGTCGTAGTAACCCATAACAGGGAAATCGTAAATGCAATGCAGAAACGAGTAGTAACCATGAAGAGGGGTGTCGTAGTCAGCGATGAAGAGGAAGGAGAGTATATAGATGAAGATTAGTACCTTGTTTTATACTCTCAGACAGGGTGTCCGGAGTATATTCAGAAATAAATTGTTTTCACTTGCTTCCATAGCAACCATAGCAGCGTGTTTATTTTTGTTTGGTATATTTTATGCCATTATTATGAACTTTGAACATATTGTAAAGACAGCAGAAGAAGGAGTATCTGTGACTGTATTTTTTAGTGAAGGAACTTCTGATGCCAGAATTAAGGAGATAGGAGATTTAATTCTCCTGCGTCCGGAAGTGTCAAAAGCAGATTTTGTTTCTGCTGATGATGCATGGAACTGGTTTAAGGAGAAGTACATCGGTGAACATGCAGACGGATTTCCAACCAATCCACTTGAAAATTATGCCAATTACGAGGTTTATTTAAGTGATGTTTCCATGCAAGATTCTCTGGTGACGTATTTACAATCCGTACCGGATGTGCGAGAAGTGAAATATTCAGATGTGACAGCATCAGCATTAAGTGGTGTGAATCTGTTGATTGCTTATGTATCTTTGGGAATTATTGCCATTCTTTTGGCGGTTTCCATCTTTCTCATCAGCAACACAGTTACCATAGGTATTTCTGTCAGACAGGAAGAAATAGGTATTATGAAGTATATCGGTGCTACAGATTTCTTTGTTCGTGCACCATTTGTAATTGAGGGTATGTTGATTGGAACTCTGGGAGCAGGAATTCCCTTAATCATCATTTACTTTATCTATAATAAGGCAATTAACTATGCAACATTAAAATTCCCAATGCTGAGTCAGGTATTGAACTTCCTAACGGTGGATGAAATTTATTCAGTACTAGTACCGGTTTCTCTGGGGATTGGTATCGGTATCGGTTTTTTGGGGAGTTTTACTACAGTACGTAAACACCTGAGAGTATAATGGAGAGGACAGAAGTACATGAAGAAAAAGATTGCAGCTATACTGGCAATTATTTTTGTTCTGGTTTTGGCTTTTAACTTACCGTCTACATCATCTGCCACATCCTTTTCTTCCATCACGTCTGAGAGTATTAAACAAAAGGAAGAGCAGATTAATCAGGCAGCAGTTGAAAAAGAAAAACTACAGAATTCTCTGACAGATGCAAAAAAGATCAAACAGCAGCTGGAATCAGAAAAAAAAGATCTGAGTAAGTACGTTGCCCAGCTGGATGGGCAGCTACAAGCAATTCAGGATAACATTGCCCAGTTGAATATTCAGATTAAACAAAAAGAAGAAGAAATTGCTGCTACCCAGAAAGAATTGGAGAAGGCCAGGGAAACCGAGGCGGCTCAGTATGAAGCTATGGTGCAGCGAATTCAGTTTATGTATGAGCAGGGTGAATCTACTTATCTTGAGATGATTTTTACTGGGGAAAGCATTGCGGACATATTAAATAAAGTTGAGTATATGGAGCAGATTTCCGCATATGATAGAGAGCAGCTTGATGAATTTATGTTAAACCGTCAGTTGATTGAGATTTGTGAGCAGGAATTATTGACGCAAAAAGAGATTTTGGATGAAACCAAGGAAGGTGTGCTGGAAGAAGAAGCGGCTATGGAGGAACTGATAGCAGCGAAACAGCAGACAATCCATGAATATGAGACCAGTATCGGCACCAAGGAACAAGCCATTCAGGAATATGAAGATGATATACAGGAACAGACTGAAGTGATAGAAGCACTGGAAGTTGCTGTTGCAGCTGAAAGAAAAAAGATTCTGGCGGCCAGTGGGGTTGTTCTTACTTATGATGGAGGAAAGTTTAAGTTTCCCGTAGGTACCTATACCAGAATCTCTAGTGATTATGGAATGCGTATGCATCCTACGCTGGGCGTGGAGAAGTTCCATAACGGTATAGATTTAGCTGCACCTACAGGTACAGCCATATATGCAGCTTATGATGGGATAGTGGTAGCAGCTTCTTATAGCAGCTCTATGGGAAATTATATTATGGTTGACCATGGGGATGGTTTGTATACTATTTATATGCATGCGACAGCATTGTATGTAGCCAAGGATGATGTTGTTGTGCGTGGTGAGTCGATAGCTGCAGTTGGTTCTACGGGTCGTTCTACCGGTCCTCATCTACATTTTGGTGTGCGTTTAGGTGGAGAGTATGTCAGCCCTTGGAATTATCTGTCACAGTAAGAGTGTAATGCACCCGGAGGCACCTGGAACAGTCAGGCAGATAAGGCGGGCGAGAAAGGCAAGAAAGTAAGATGGACGAAAATCAGATTTATTCAATAGAAAATACTGCGCAGAATCAGCAGAATCAACAGAGTAACAACACGGGGATGGGGAACCACGGGAAAAAATATTTTTACTGCGGCCTTATTACCGGATTAGCAGTAGCACTGTTAATTGTTAGCGGTGTTTACCTGGCAACTAGAATTGAGGCATATTTTAATGCACAGAATAATGTAGCAAGTTATGCAACTGGGGTAAGTACAGAGACTACAGAAGCTTCAGAAAAGCTTACTACAGCAATTACCCCTGATATGATAGAAAAAATGAAGGTGATCGAGGAAGTCATTGATACCTATTTCTACCATGAAGATATAGATAAAAAGTTACTGGAAGAAGGCGCTTATAAAGGGATGGTAGAAGCCTTAGGCGATCCTTATTCGGCATATTATTCAATGGAAGATCTGGAACAATTATATCGTGATTCTCAAGGCATCTATTATGGTATAGGCGCTTATGTCAGTCTGGATACAGCCACCGGACTTGCTAAAGTCAGTGGTATTATTGCACAGACGCCAGCTGAGGAAGCTGAATTAAGAGAAAATGATATTATATACAAAGTGGATGATAAAGAAGTTTACGGTTTGACCCTTCAGGAGACAGTCAGCCTGATCAAAGGAGAAGAAGGAACGACTGTAAAACTTACCCTTATTAGAGATGGTTTGGAAATTGAAAAGGATGTGGTACGAAGAAAGGTTGAGTCTCCCACTGTAAATTCCGAAATGCTTAATAACGGAATGGCATATATTCAGATTACCGAATTTGATACTATTACAGTGGATCAGTTTACCGAAGCATTGGCTGTTGCCAAGGGCTCTGACATGAAAGGGTTGATTCTGGATTTGAGAAGCAATCCGGGCGGAAATCTCAGTGCTGTTGTGGACATTGCCAGAATGCTGCTTCCGGAAGGCATGATTGTTTACACGGAAGACCGTGACGGAAACCGGGATGAATACACCTGTGACGGCACTAAACAACTGCAGGTGCCTATGGTAGTATTGGTGAATGGAAATTCAGCCAGTGCTTCTGAAATCTTAGCAGGTGCCATTAAGGATTATGGTACTGGTACTTTACTGGGAACAACAACTTTTGGAAAAGGGATTGTGCAACGTCCGGTTGAGTTAAGTGATGGTTCTGCTGTTAAACTAACCATCAGCTCCTACTATACACCCAATGGTATTAATATTCACGGTGTAGGAATTGAACCTGATGAAGTATGTGAATTTGATGGTGAGAGATACTATAGTGATGAGAAGTATGACAATCAGCTAGAAAGAGCCAAAGAACTTTTAGGTACCATGATTCAATAAAGTAACGCAAGATGAAGCCTAATAAAGTAACCGTGATAGATTTAAGAAGGGCGTGTGCAAAACTAACATTTTTTAGTTAGGATGCAACACGTCCATTTTTTTAAAACAGAACAAATGTTTGCATTATATAGTGGGGTATGATATACTGTAAAAATGTTATTATACTTGATAATATTTTGTAAATCATATTAAAATTAGGTGAAACTGCTCATGCTATATAGGATCGTTTGAATGATGAGTTTGGGGGAGAATAAATGAGATATACATGGATTGATGAGTTTCTTATGAGCAAACCGGCTGTTACCAAAAATCTACAGGCGGACTGGAATTGGCAGAGATATTGCATTGGTGACAAAATGTTTGCAGCAATTTTACTGGATCATCATGATGTTCCTTACTATATAAATTTAAAACTGGATCCTGACGAGGGAGCTTATTTACGGGAGCAGTATGAGGATATTGTCCCAGGGTATTATTCCAATAAAATGCATTGGAACTCGGTTAAACCCGATGGTGCTGTACCGGACGAGTTGCTCAAGGATCTTTTAGATAAGTCCTACGATTTAGTGTTAGGCAATTTTAGTAAAAAGAAGCAGTATGAAATACTAGGAGAATAAGTTTGGTCAAAACCCAAAGGAGGTTTTTACATTGGATCATTTTGTGTTACATTCTGAATATGCTCCGACCGGTGACCAGCCTCAGGCAATAAGAGAACTTGTGGATGGCTTCATAGCAGGCAATCAGTTTCAGACTTTACTGGGGGTTACCGGTTCCGGCAAGACCTTTACCATGGCGAATGTGATTCAGGCTTTAAATAAGCCCACGTTAATCATTGCCCATAATAAAACCCTGGCAGGTCAGCTTTACGGTGAATTTAAAGAATTCTTCCCAGAAAATGCAGTGGAATATTTTGTATCTTATTATGATTATTATCAGCCGGAAGCTTATGTTCCTTCTACCGATACCTACATTGCCAAGGACTCGGCCATAAATGAGGAGATAGACAGGCTGAGGCTTTCAGCCACAGCTTCATTGACTGAACGTAGGGACGTTATCGTAGTTGCCAGTGTATCCTGTATTTATGGACTGGGTAGTCCCGAGGACTACCAGGGGATGATTGTATCTCTGCGCCCGGGCATGACCAAAGATAGGGATCAAGTCATCAGGGAGTTGATTGATATTCAGTATGATCGCAATGATATGGATATCCAGCGAGGCACCTTCAGAGTAAGGGGAGATGTTGTAGAAGTTTATCCCGCACAGGGCGGCGATTATCTGATTAGGATTGAATTTTTTGGTGATGAAATAGACAGAATATGTGAGACAGATCCTCTTACTAGCCAGGTGCATACCACCTTGAATCATATTACTATTTTTCCTGCGTCTCACTATGTTGTGGCTCCTAATAAAATTAAGAACGCGTGTAACGATATTGAAGTGGAGTTGCAGGAACGAATTCAATTCTTTAAAGGAGAGGATAAACTACTAGAGGCACAACGTATTTCTGAGCGTACCAATTTTGATATTGAAATGCTTAGGGAGACAGGCTTCTGTTCCGGTATTGAGAACTATTCCAGACATATGAGCGGTGGTAAAGAAGGGGAGCCTCCCCACTGCCTGATGGATTATTTTGGGGATGATTATCTAATTATCGTAGATGAATCCCATATTACCATACCGCAGATCAGGGGAATGTACGCAGGGGACCGTTCCCGAAAGACCACCTTGGTGGACTATGGGTTCAGACTTCCTTCCGCATTGGACAACCGTCCCTTGAATTTTAGTGAATTCGAAGAGCATATTGATCAGCTGATGTTTGTATCTGCAACCCCATCTGTTTATGAAGCAGGGCATGAACTGCTTCGTACAGAACAGATTATCAGGCCAACAGGATTGTTGGATCCACCAATCAACGTACGTCCGGTGGAAGGACAGATTGATGACCTGATTGCCGAAGTCAGAATAGAAACAGAAAAGCATAGCAAGGTACTGGTGACCACGCTTACCAAGAGAATGGCAGAAGACCTAACTGATTATATGAAAGAAGTAGGTGTCCGCGTAAAATACCTGCATTCTGATATTGATACGCTGGAGCGTGCAGAAATCATTCGCGATATGCGTCTGGATGTTTTTGATGTATTGGTAGGTATTAACCTCTTAAGAGAGGGCTTGGATATTCCCGAGATTTCGCTTGTTGCCATATTGGATGCTGACAAAGAAGGATTTTTACGTTCAGCGACCTCCCTTATTCAGACGGTAGGACGTGCCGCCAGAAATGCAGATGGACATGTCATTATGTATGCAGATAAAATGACAGATTCTATGAGGGGAGCCATTGAAGAAACAGAAAGAAGACGTGCTATCCAGCAGAAATACAATGAAGACCATGGTATTACGCCTCAGACGATCAAAAAGGCAGTTCGTGATCTCATCAGTATCTCCAAGGTAGTTGCCAAGGAAGAAGTACAGTTTGAAAAAGACCCGGAATCCATGAGCCGCAAGGAGCTGGAAAAAGTGATTTCA
Source organism: Lachnospiraceae bacterium (assembly GCA_035271185.1). Lineage (GTDB taxonomy): Bacteria > Bacillota > Clostridia > Lachnospirales > Lachnospiraceae > Acetatifactor. The sequence continues at coordinate 8,017 of DATERV010000134.1, forward strand.
GAAATTCAGAAAAAGATGCAGAAAGCAGCATCAGATCTGAACTTTGAAGCGGCAGCTGACCTGCGTGATAAGATGGTAGAATTAAAAACAGCACTACGTGATATGGAGGACTAGACAGTAATGGATGTAGTACAGAAAATGCGCCCCAGGGAATGGATTAAAATAAGGGGTGCCAAGGAACATAACTTGAAGAATATCAACGTGGACATTCCCAGAAATGAGATGGTGGTTTTAACGGGACTTTCCGGTTCCGGCAAATCATCGCTGGCATTTGATACGATTTATGCAGAAGGACAAAGACGTTATATGGAATCTCTGTCTTCCTATGCAAGAATGTTTTTAGGGCAGATGGAAAAGCCGAATGTAGATTTGATAGAAGGATTGTCTCCTGCTATATCCATCGATCAGAAGTCCACCAATCGAAATCCGCGTTCCACCGTAGGTACTGTAACAGAGATTTATGATTACTTCCGCCTTCTCTATGCTAGAATTGGTATTCCCCATTGCCCCAAATGTGGCAGAGAAATAGCCAAGCAAACCGTAGATCAGATGGTTGATCGTATTATGGACTTGCCTGAGGGTACCAGAATCCAGCTATTGGCTCCTGTGGTAAGAGGCAGAAAAGGGGAACATGCCAAGATATTTGAACGTGCCAAAAGAAGTGGGTATGTACGAGTTCGTGTGGATGGAAGCCTGTATGAATTAACTGAAGAAATCAAACTGGATAAAAACATTAAGCATAATATTGAAATTGTAGTGGATAGATTAGTTGTGAAAGAGGGTATAGAGCGGCGACTCACAGATTCCATTGAGAATGTACTGGATTTATCAGAAGGGCTTCTGGAGGTTGAAGTAATTGGCGGAGAACCACTTACCTTCAGCCAGAGCTTTGCCTGCCCTGACTGTGGCGTCAGTATAGGTGAGATTGAACCTCGTAGCTTTTCTTTCAACAATCCTTTTGGTGCATGTCCGGAATGTTTCGGGCTGGGATATAGGATGGAATTTGATGAAGATTTGATTATTCCTGACAAGAGCCTGTCCATTAATCAGGGAGCAATTGCTGTATCAGGATGGCAGTCATGTGCAGATAAGGGCAGCTTTACGAATGCCATTTTACAGGCCCTTTGTAAGGAATATGATTTTGATTTAGATACCCCTTATGAAAAGTATCCCAAAAAAGTTAGCAATGTGCTGTTACATGGCACGGATGGTAAGAAAGTAGATGTGTATTATGAAGGGCAAAGGGGAAAGGGCGTATATCCGGTAGCGTTTGAAGGGCTAATTAAAAACGTAGAACGCAAATATCGGGATACAGGTTCTGAAATAACCAAGCAGGATTATGAAACTTTTATGCGGATTACTCCATGTAAGCTTTGTGGAGGCAGAAGACTGAAACTAGAGTCCCTTGCTGTTACCGTATGTGATAGAAATATCTATGAAATCACATCTATGTCAATTCAGAATCTGCAAGAATTTTTGCTTGATATGACATTGACCAAACAACAGGAACTGATAGGTAAGCGGATTTTAAAGGAAATTAGAGCCAGGGTGGGGTTTTTGAGTAATGTGGGGCTGGATTATCTGAATCTATCCAGAGCGACGGCCACTCTCTCCGGTGGGGAGGCACAGCGAATCCGCCTGGCAACCCAAATTGGTTCTGGACTGGTAGGAGTTTGCTATATTCTGGATGAACCCAGCATTGGACTTCATCAGAAAGATAATGACAAGTTGCTGAATGCACTGAAAAATCTAAGAGACCTAGGTAATACACTCATTGTAGTGGAGCATGATGAGGATACCATGCTGGCAGCCGATTATGTAGTGGATGTAGGTCCAGGTGCAGGTTCTCACGGAGGAGAAATAGTTGCATATGGTACAGCTCAGGAAATTATGAAAGTACCTGAGTCCATAACCGGACAGTATTTAAGTGGCGCTCTAAAGATACCTGTTCCCCAAATTAGAAGGAAACCTACCGGCAAACTCACCGTGGTGGGTGCCCGGGAAAATAATTTAAAAGATATTACCGTAGAGATACCACTTGGAGTCATGACAGTGGTAACCGGTGTTTCCGGATCAGGTAAGAGCTCCCTTGTAAATGAGATATTATATAAGGTCCTGGCAAAAAAGTTAAATCGTGCCAAAACAATACCGGGAAAACACAAAGAAATAGTAGGTGTTGAGCAGCTGGATAAGGTGATCAATATTGACCAGTCTCCCATAGGGCGTACCCCTCGTTCCAATCCGGCAACCTATACTGGCGTATTTGATCTGATCAGGGATTTGTTTGCTTCTACGGCAGATGCCAAAGCAAAAGGGTATGCAAAAGGCAGATTCAGCTTTAATGTAAAAGGGGGGCGTTGTGAAGCCTGCAGTGGTGATGGAATCATTAAAATAGAGATGCATTTTTTACCGGATGTGTATGTTCCCTGCGAAGTGTGTGGGGGTAAACGATATAACAGGGAAACCTTGGATGTTAAATATAAGGGCAAGAACATTTATGAAGTACTGGATATGACAGTAGAGGAAGCAGTACCTTTCTTTGAAAATATGCCATCCATTCGCAGAAAGATCGAAACCTTGAATGAAGTAGGCCTGTCCTATGTGAAGCTAGGGCAACCTTCCACCGAACTTTCGGGAGGGGAAGCACAACGTATTAAGCTGGCAACTGAACTGAGCAGAAGAAGTACCGGTAAGACAATCTACATTCTGGATGAGCCTACTACGGGACTGCATTTTGCAGATGTGCATAAGCTGGTAGAAATCTTGCAACAACTTACCCAGGGAGGCAATACAGTAGTAGTAATCGAGCATAATCTGGACGTCATTAAGACTGCCGACTATATTATCGATATTGGACCAGAGGGTGGTGATGGCGGTGGTACCATTGTCGCACTGGGAACTCCTGAGCAGGTGGCCAAGAACCCCAATTCCTACACAGGTCAATATATTAAAAAAATGTTAGAAAAATAAATTTTGTACTAAATTCTTTTAGAAAAAGGCCGATATAATCAGTATAAGGCATGGACGCAGCATGGAACGGAAGGAACCGTTCTGTTTGCTGCGTTTCTTTTAATAAATATTTATGAAACACCCCTATGAATATGCTGTAATTTAGGTTATAATAATTTGGTATGAAAACCACGGTTACCATAGAAAGGGGTACATTATGCAGTATACAAATATTGGAATTGATTTGGGGACAGCAAGCATACTGGTCTATATCAGGGGGAAAGGCGTAGTTTTGAAAGAACCCTCTGTTGTAGCTTTTGATAGAGATACAAATAAGATTAAGGCAATCGGTGAAGATGCCCGTCTTATGTTGGGAAGAACACCGGGAAACATTGTGGCAGTCAGACCTCTTCGTCAGGGTGTTATTTCTGACTATACGGTTACGGAAAAGATGATGAAATATTTTATCCAGAAGGCTTTAGGCAGAAGAACATTCCGTAAACCTCGTATCGCAGTCTGCGTGCCAAGCGGTGTAACCGAAGTGGAAAAGAAAGCTGTAGAGGATGCTACCTATCAGGCAGGAGCCAGAGAGGTGTCTATTATTGAAGAACCTATAGCTGCCGCAATTGGTGCAGGCATTGATATTTCCAAACCATGCGGCAATATGATAGTGGATATAGGCGGCGGTACTTCAGATATAGCAGTTATATCTTTAGGTGGTACAGTTGTCAGTGCTTCTATCAAGATTGCGGGCGATGACTTTGATGAAGCCCTTGTACGTTATATGCGTAAAAAGCATAATCTACTGATTGGTGAAAGAACAGCAGAGGACATAAAGATTAAGATTGGTTCTGCTTATAAGAGAGCGGAAGTTGATTATATGGATGTAAGAGGGCGTAACCTGGTAACCGGTCTGCCTAAGACTGTAAAGGTGTCTTCTGAGGAGACAGAGGAAGCATTGAGGGAAACCACTGCTCAGATCGTAGAGACTATTCATAGTGTGTTAGAGAAGACCCCACCTGAATTGGCAGCAGATATTGCTGACAGAGGAATTGTGCTTACCGGTGGTGGAAGTCTCTTGCGTGGACTTGAAGATTTGATATCAGACAGAACAGGAATCAATACCATGACTGCAGAGGACCCCATGACAGCTGTTGCAATCGGTACGGGTAAGTACGTGGAGTTTTTAGCAGGTTACAAAGAAGATTAATTTAGAGAAGTTGGAGGATGCCCATGCTGAAAGGATTGTATACAAGCTACACCGGACTAAAAAATGAACAGAACAGAATGGACATTATGACCAACAACCTTGCCAATGCAACAACCGTTGGCTTCAAAAAAGAGGGATCAACCAGCCAGTCTTTTGATTCCGTACTTGTCTATAAGTTAAAGGATGCTTCTGTTGGTCTGGGTTCGGCACAGCATATCGGATATAATACCCCGGGTGTGAAGATAGGGGAAAACTATACGGATTATACACAGGGTTCCTATCGCATTACCAACAATCCCTTTGATTTGGCGTTGTCGGGAGATGGCTTTTTTGCTATTGAATTTACCAATAAAGCGGGTGAAACCTCTACGAAGTATACCCGGGCAGGTAATTTCACCTTAAATAGCGAAGGCTATCTGGTTACCAACGATGGGGACTATGTACTGGATACCAATAACAAGCGAATCAAACTAAATCCTTTAATCGATGCCAAGGTTCAGTCAGATGGAACTATCACCCAGAATGGTACAGCAACGGGTAGAATCCAGATTACTGACTTTGAAAATTATGATTATCTGGAACGATATGGAGAGACCTATTTCCAACCCATAGAAGGAGCCAAAACCACCACTTCTGCAGCAGAAATTAATTCAGGTACACTTGAAATGGCAAATGTTCAGGTAGTAACGGAAATGGTGAATATGATCAGCATAACCAGACAGTATGAAAGCAATCAGAAGATTATGCAGACTTACGACAGATCAATGGAAATTGCAGTGAACAATTTAGGCAAATTATAAGGAGGTAGCATATGGTAAGAAGTTTATGGACAGCCGCCACAGGTATGATTGCCCAGCAGACAAATGTTGATAATATTGCAAACAACTTATCCAATGTGAATACAATAGGCTATAAGACCCAGGTGAATGAGTTTAAGTCTTTGCTATACCAGAATATTCAGACCAGAACAACCTCCGCTAATGGAGAAACCAAACCATCCAGTGCACAGGTTGGGCTGGGTGTAAGAAATGCTTCCATTACCACATTGTTTACCAATGGCAGTATGTTGGCAAATGAAAGTAACACTGCTTTTGCGATTAGTGGAAAGGGCTTTTTTTCCGTTCGTGGAGAAGATGGAAATACTTACTATACCAGGAATGGTAATTTCAGATGGACCACCGCTGCAAATGGCGGCACTATGTTAGCTGACAGCGAAGGTTGCCCAGTTTTGGATTCTACAGGAAAGGCGATTATCCTGGATAAAAAATATAGTGCAAGTCTGGTTACTGTGACCAGTGATGGTGCAGTTTGTTATCCGGATGACAAAAACAATCCTAAGCCCTTAGGTATCAATATTGGTGTTTTTCAGTTTACCAATCCGGGTGGACTGGAAAAGCTGGACAGTAGTTTATATCAACAGACAGCAGCCAGCGGCGCAGCTATCAATGAGACAACCAGTACAACTGTAGAGAAAAGTGCCATTATACAGAATTTTTTGGAAGGCTCTAACGTACAGGTGGTAGATGAAATGGTAAATATGATTGTCGCACAGAGAGCTTATGAAATGAATTCAAAAGCAATTACAGCATCTGACCAGATGTTACAGCAGGCCAATAATCTGAGAGGATAATCAGCCGGCTTTCTGACAGGAGGAACAAATGGATATTAGTAATCTTAGCGGTTCTTATTCAGACTTATATACATCCACGGCTACCCAGTCTTCCGGTAAACTGGAAGGAGAGTTGGGTTCGGATTATGCAAAGGCGACAGATGAAGAGCTAATGGATGCCTGTAAAAAATTTGAATCATATTTTATTGAACAGATGTTTAAAGAAATGATGAAGTCTATTCCAGAATCGGAGGATTCTTCTTCCAGTATGACCAGCCTAAAGGATTATATGAAGGATAATCTGGTACAGGAAGTAGCCAGTGAATCTACCCAGCAGGACAATCTGGGACTGGCACAGATTCTTTTTAATCAAATGAAACATAATTATGAATGTTAATTAAATATTTATATATAATAAAAAGGTTGCTACAGGTTAGAGAAAAATCCTCGTCCTATAGCAACCCTTTGTTTACATCTCAATTATTCTGTTTCTACATTCAGCATAGAGCTCTGCTGTTTTACAAGCAATTTCATCAGGTAGTTTTGGTGCCGGAGTCACTCCATCCAGTTTGTTGGCAATCAGCCAGTCACGAACAAATTGTTTGTCAAATGATTTTGGTGATTCCCCTGTGCGATAATCTTTAGCACTCCAGAATCTACTTGAATCAGGTGTAAAAATCTCATCTGCTAAAACAAGATTACCGTTTTCATCGAGACCGAATTCAAATTTGGTATCTGCAATAATAATTCCCTTTGCGAATGCATAATCATAGCATTTGTTGTATAATGCAAGAGAAATGTTAAAGATTTTTTTGGCCGTATCTTTACCAATCTGCTCAGCCATTTCTTCACGAGTAATGTTGATATCATGTCCTTCACTGCTCTTTGTGGATGGAGTCACAATAGGTTCTACAAGTCTTTCGGCAAGCTCATGACTACCTGTAAACTTTTTACCACAGAATTCTTCACCGGCGGTATAAGCATTCCACATACTGCCAAATAAGTACCCCCTAACGATAACTTCATAAGGAAACATTTTCAACTTATGAACCATAATAGTTCTGTCCTGATAATATTCGTCTTGAAACTCCTTAGGCATATCTTTTGTGTCAGTTGAAATAAGATGATTTTTTACAAGATCCTTTGTGTAGTCAAACCAGAAGTTAGAAATCTTGTTAAGTTGAACTCCCTTTAGTGGAATTTCGGTATCGAGTATAACATCAAAAGCGGAAATCCTGTCTGTTGTTACAATGATCAGCTCATTCTTTCCCGTGTCATATACCTCACGAACTTTACCCGAAATTATCTTTTTACTTTTTGTTTCTTTCTCCATTTTAATAAGCCTCCGTTCTTTTTTCTGCTATGAGTGTGTTCATACAGTGTTTATGTGCAATTCCAAGCTTATGAACCTCCTGTGAGTGTATTGTAGCACGATTGCATATACACAGCGATAACTTATTCTTTGAAGGTAAAAAGCATTTTCAACCAATAGTTGAATCATACCGGGAGAAAAGTACAGATTACCATTATGCAATTGAATGATTGGAAGAACACGTAGATTTAGGATTGAATTAGCAGGAGTTATATATTACTATTAGTATAGTAATTTATAAAAGAGAAAAAAGTGATAAAGGTATTTACACCGGAATGATTCACAATCGGTATACAGAATAGGGAATAGAATGGAAATAATCAAAGGATTTGTAGATCATATTATATATCAAAATGCGGATAACGGTTATACGGTTCTGACACTTACCGGTGAGGATGGCGAAAATACTCTTGTGGGCATGATGAAAGGTATTTCCCAGGGGGAAAACATACAGGCTAAGGGAGAGTTCATAGAACATCCTGTATATGGTAACCAGTTTAAGGTAACTTCATATCAACCATTGATACCGGAGGATGCAGCCGGTATGGAGAGGTATTTATCATCGGGAGCTATTAAAGGCATCGGAGCTTCACTAGCAGCAAGAATTGTGAAGAATTTTGGTACGGATACCTTTCGGATTATGGAGGAAGAACCGGAACGCCTTTCTGAGGTGAAGGGAATCAGTGAGCGGATGGCATGGAGTATTTCCGAACAGGTTGAGGAAAAGCGAGATATGAGGGAGGCATTTATTTACCTCCAGAAATTTGGAATTTCCAATACCCTTGCTGTGAAGATATACAATACTTATCAGGGTAATATATATAGTATTATGCAGGAAAATCCTTATCGACTGGCGGAGGATATAGATGGAATCGGTTTTCGGATAGCAGATGAAATAGCCGGAAAAATAGGCATTCATACAGATTCCGATTACCGGATCAGGAGCGGAATCCTTTATGTACTGTTGCAGGCACTGCAGGATGGACATGTTTATCTGCCTGGGGAACGGTTGCTTGATAAAGCGGTGGATCTCTTAGGCGTAGAAAAGCAATATATTGAACCACATATCAGTAATCTTGCAATGGACAAGAAGATTGTGGTTAAGAAAAGCGAGAGAGATCAGGACATTCAGGTCTTTGCATCGAATTACTATTATGCAGAGCTTAATTGTGCCAGAATGCTTTCCAATCTGAATATTTCCGTTTTAGGAGAGGGTGAGCTCCTCCCATCAGAGGAAGCAGCAATCAAAAAGAGAATTGAATCCATTACAACAGGAAAAGAGCTTGAGTTGGATGAATTGCAGGAGAAAGCCGTTCTGGAAAGTGTAAAGAATGGCCTGTTTATTCTTTCCGGGGGACCCGGTACGGGGAAGACTACAACAATCAATACCATTATCCGCTATTTTGAAGCAGAGAGACTGGATATTTTTCTGGCAGCACCCACTGGAAGAGCTGCTAAAAGGATGACAGAGGCAACAGGTTACGAAGCCAGAACCATTCATAGAATGCTGGAGCTTACCGGAACGATTGGTGAAGAACAGAATGGTCGTAATATTCACTTTGAACGAAATGAAGAGAATCCTTTAGAAGCGGATGTTATCATTATAGATGAAATGTCCATGGTTGATATTAATTTGTTACAGGCACTTTTAATGGCGATTATGCCGGGTACAAGGCTTATTCTGGTAGGCGATGTGGACCAGTTGCCTTCTGTGGGACCAGGCCAGGTACTTAGGGATATTATGGCGGCAGGCGTGTACCCTACTATTGTTTTGATGAAAATATTTAGGCAGGCACAGGAAAGCGATATTGTAGTAAATGCGCACAAAATCAATAGAGGAGAGCGGCTTTTACTGGATAACAAAAGCCGTGATTTCTTTTTTCTGGAAAGAAGCGATGTGAATGTAATCTATAAACATATGGTACAATTGATTACAGAAAAATTACCTCCCTATGTGGGTGCCGACCAGTCTGAAATACAGGTTCTTACACCCATGAGAAAAGGAAATCTGGGAGTGGAGACACTAAATCGCGTTTTACAGCAATATATCAATCCACCAGATGACCAAAAGAAGGAGTATATCTGCGGAGGAACCACATTCCGAGAAGGGGATAAGGTGATGCAGATTAAAAACAACTATGATCTTGAATGGGAAATCGTAAGCAAGTACGGTATACCTATTGATAAGGGATTGGGTGTATTTAATGGAGATATGGGACGTATACTGCAAATCAATGATTACTCATCTAACCTGGTGATTGAATATGATGAGCACAGAAGGGTTACCTATCCCTTTGCGCAGCTGGAAGAATTGGAGCTTGCTTATGCAATTACCATACACAAATCACAGGGGAGCGAGTATGCCGCTGTGGTAATGCCCCTACTGAGTGGACCTAGAATGTTGTTTAATAGAAATCTGCTTTATACAGGAGTGACGAGAGCCAAAAGTTGTGTTACCATTTTGGGAAGCAGGGAAGTTTTAGGGGAAATGATCCGTAATGCAGAGGTAAACCGTAGATTTACAGCACTGTCAGAAAGAATACTTGAGGTGGTTTCCTTAGCTATGAAACAAATGGAATGAGAAGGTTGTGTGCGGAAAGCCGGCAGCTTGAAGAATCATACGAAAAACAAGAAGAATTTATGGAAATGGTTGATGCAATTTGGTATAAACCTTCTGCTTCCACCCAGGTGCCCCATTTGCGATAAACCTGTTAGGCTAGCGGAGGGACACATATGCCATGATTGTTATAATAAGCTGGAAATCATACAGGAGCCAGCTTGTTTTCGATGTGGCAAACCACTAGCAAAAGAGCAGCAGGAATACTGCAGAGACTGCAGTAAACGAGAGCATGCTTTTATTTGTGGTAGGGCATTATATTCCTATGAAAGTGTACAGACCTCCATCTATCGATTTAAGTATACTGGAAGACAGGAATACGCAATTTTCTTTGGTAGAGAGATGGCAGATCAGCTTTCGGGCTTTATTACACAATTGAATGCAGATGCACTGGTTCCTGTTCCCATAAGCAGAGCCCGCTTTAGGAAGCGTGGGTATAATCAGGCAGAAACTTTGGCAACGGAACTGGGAAAACAGCTCCACATTCCTATTTTTACTCATTTAGTTGAGCGTATAAAAGATACTTTGCCACAAAAGGGTCTAAATGCCGTAGAAAGACAGAAAAATTTGAAAAAGGCTTTCAAAATCGTACAAAATGATGTAAAATTAGATACGATTATTATAATTGATGATATTTACACTACGGGGAGTACAATGGATGCTCTTGCAAAGGTTCTTCTTTCATCAGGTGTTAAAAGAATTTATTTTATTACCTTGGCAATAACTACAGGAGCTTAAGGAGGTTTAAATACCATGAATGTACGTAATTGCAGAAAATGCGGTAGAATTTTTAATTATGCTGTTGGTCCTCATCTTTGCCCAGCCTGCAGAGAAGTTTTAGAGGCTGATTTTCAGAGAGTAAAGGAATATATCAGGGAACATAAGGGAGCTACCATTAGTCAAGTATCAGAGGAATGTGAAGTGGATATTTCACAGATTCATCAATGGCTTCGCGATGAAAGACTGGAACTTTCAGATGGAACCGGTATTACCTTGCAGTGTGAAAATTGCAGTGCACCTATTACTAGCGGTCGCTTTTGTGAAAAATGCAAGAGAGAAGTCGCAATGGGCTTGAATAAAATTGTGCATTCCAAACAGAAATCAGAACCTGTTTCTGAAAAAAGACCTTTCAGAGACGGAGAAATAATGCGTTACTTGAATCAATAAATAGGAAAGGTTTATGTATGCTCAACGAAGAACGAATCATACTCATGACCAAATTGGCATCTTATGAGGCCGGTGAAGGTAAGAGAAATACTGCTGTAGGCAGTTATTTCAGAAGTGATTATATTGGCCTTCAGGTCATAAAATCAGCAATCAGTGCTACTGTTACGTTTATGATTTTTATTGCGCTTTTTGTTCTTTATGATTTTGAAGCATTTATGCTGGATATATATAGGATGGATTTATTTGTATTTGCCAAAAATATTCTTCTTTTATATGGTGGTGTTGTAATTAGTTTTTCACTACTCACCTATGTGATCTATGCTTATCGATATAATAAAACCAAAAAGAGCTTAAAAAACTATTACAATAACTTAAGAAAATTGAGCTCTTTGTATGAAAAGAACAGAAAATAGTGAAAGGTCTGATTATGAGAAACCTATTGGAAATAAAAGAATTCTTAAAAAGATTTTATTGTAAGAATGAAACATTTGTATCACCTGTATTAAAATTTCTACTGACTTTGGTTGTTTTATTAGGTATAAACGGACAATTAGGCTATATGTCCAAAATCAATAATATAGCCATAGTTTTAATAGTTGCACTTCTGTGCTCCTTTCTGCCGACTGGCTTTATCATATTTTTCGCAGCGGTATTTGTACTATTACACTTGTATTCTTTAGCATTGGAAGTGGCACTTGTATGTTTTTGCCTGTTTTTAGTGATGTTTCTCTTGTTTTTTAGATTTTCCCCTAAAGACTATCTTGTAGTTCTGTTGACCCCACTCTGCTTTGGTCTTCGTATTCCTTATGTAATGCCACTTGCTATGGGGCTTGTTGGGACTCCGGTATCAGCTATATCAGTGGCTTGTGGTACCGTAGTTTACTATTTGATTCATTATATATCCCAGTACGCTGCTTCCATAAATACTGTCGAAGCGGGAGAATCCACTGCCAGACTCAAAATGATTATTGATGGAATTATAAATAATAGAGAGATGATGATAACAGTGGCTGCATTTATTTTTACGGTACTTCTGGTTTATTTCATTCGAAGAATGGCAGTGGACCATTCCTGGACAATTGCCATAGTAGCAGGTTGTATTGTAAACATAGTGATCCTTTTACTGGGTGACTTTATATATGACACCAATGTATCCGTTATTGGAGTACTTTTAGGGTCCATTGTATCTATATTCATTGTTTTCGCACTCCAGTTTTTTGTGTTTAGTGTGGACTACAGCAGAACAGAAAAAGTACAGTTTGAAGATGATGAATACTACTATTATGTAAAAGCAGTTCCAAAGATGACGGTAGCAGCACCGGATAAAACAGTCAAGAAGATCAATGCGCAGACTGTGAGAACAACACATCAAAGCAGCGTACACCAACCGGCAAGGACTACACCGAATAAAGTGCAGCATACTACAGGAAGACAAGCTGCTTCCAGAACCATTTCAACTCAACACACAGACAATTCTGACAATTTTGATGAAATTTGAGGTAAATAAATTCTTATGCAGAGTCAGATTCAAAGCTTAACAGACAACATGATAAGGCGTATGCCGGATATGGAAATTGCTAGTGCTGTGGAAATCATTATTATTGCTTTCCTGATTTATCATATCCTAATCTGGATTAAAAATACAAGGGCCTGGGCTTTGCTCAAGGGTCTCCTTATCATCCTCGCTTTTTGGCTGATTGCTGCTAATTTTCACATGAAAACGATTTTATGGATGGGAAAAAATATTTTAGGATTCGCTGTCACAGCATTTATTGTGGTATTACAGCCCGAACTTAGAAAAGCATTGGAAGAGCTTGGAAATAAAGAAATTATTTCCAATGTACTTCCATTTACCCAAACCAAGAGAACAGAAGGGATTTTTTCAACAAAGACTATAAATGAGATTACAAAAGCCAGTGTGGAAATGGGTAAAGCACGTACAGGTGCCCTTATTGTAATTGAATGTAAACAACCCTTAGGTGATTTTGAGAGAACCGGAATTGATGTGGATGGTTTGGTTACCAGTCAGTTACTAATTAATATCTTTGAACATAATACGCCGCTACATGACGGCGCTGTTATTGTGCGTGGAAATAGAGTGGCCTCTGCTACCTGTTATTTACCTCTATCAGACAATATGAATCTGGATAAAAATTTAGGTACCAGACACCGCGCAGGACTTGGCATTACGGAAGTGACGGATGCGGTAACTGTTATTGTTTCAGAACAGACCGGGAAAATCAGTCTGGCCTATAAGGGAATTCTGGAAAGTGGCCTTGACGCAGAGAAACTAAAAGAACGACTGAAGTTAGCACAGCCTGATTTATATGATGAGAACAGGAAAAGCTACAGAATCTTTAAAGGAAGGAGCAAGGCTGGAAAAGTTGAAAAAGAAGACAAACATAACAAAGAAACTGTTGAATAACTGGGCTTTAAAGCTCTTTTCTGTGGTTGCAGCTTTTTTACTATGGCTTTTGTTTATGAATATTGAGGATCCTGAGGATCAGAAATCATTCTATGCCATACCGGTTAAGTTGGTAAATACAGATATCCTGGAACGGGAAGGCATGGTATATGATATCCTTGACAAGACAGATACTGTCAGGACGGTCCTTGTTACTGCACCGAAAAGTGTTAGAGATGAATTAAGCTCCAGTGATATCGTGGCAGAAGCAGATTTTAGTAATCTTACGGTAGCTGATACTGTGGAGATTCAGTTCTATTCATTACGATACAATGACCGAATATCTGATATAAAGGGTAGCAATGAGATATTGAAACTCAACATTGAAGACAAGAAGACAAAGCGTCTGATTTTGAGTGTGGAAACCACTGGCAAGGTGGGAGAAGGGTATGCCATTAGTGATGTGTCTCCGGATCAAAACCGGATTGAAGTATCTGGGCCGGAATCCATTATATCTAAACTAGCAAGTGCTAAGGTGACAGTTGATGTAACTGATTCTACCAGTAATATTTCAACGTATTCAGACGTAGTATTATATGATACCGAAGGAAATATTTTGGTGGCTGATAATCTGAGCATGAATACGGAGGCTGTCCGTGTAAAAGTGGAAGTTTTGGCAACCAAGACAGTTCCCATCAGTTATACGGTTATGGGAGTACCTGCAGAAGGATACATGTTTACAGGTGAGATTACAAGTTCGCCGGATACCGTTTCTATTGCAGGTGCTACTGAGATTCTAAACACCATTAGCCAGATTACAGTAGGTGAGGAAACACTCAATATTACCGGTCAGGCCGAAGATATGATTACTATTATCAATATTGAGGACTACCTGCCGGAAGGAATTATTCTGGTTGGTGATAATTCAAAAGGAAAGGTTATCGTAACTACACATATTGAGAAACAACAGACTAAAGAACTGCATATTTCTTCAGAGAATATCAACTTTTTGAATATGCCTGCTGGCTATACCGTAACAATTGAAGAGGATACAGCGGTTCATATTCTGACGATAAAGGGACTTCGCTCTGATTTGGACCCTATAGACCAGAATACCTTGTTGGCGCATGTTAATATGATAGATTTTATGCAGAAAAACAATATGGATACCTTAGCAACGGGTGTGTATGAGACGGAAGTAACATTTGATTTCTCAGATCGTATACAGATAACGCATCCACTAAGAGTACAGATCAGAATAACCAAAACAGAGGAGACATAATAGAATGGGACGTTTATTCGGAACCGATGGTGTAAGAGGAATTGCAAACGAAGAGTTGACACCATTACTTGCCATGCAATTAGGTCAGGCAGGAGCCTGCGTATTAACAAAAGAAAAGGCACATAATCCTACAATTATGGTAGGTTGTGATACCAGAATTTCAGGTGATATGTTGGCAAATGCACTTATGGCAGGAGCTTGCTCCGTAGGAGCAAATTGTATTTATGTAGGTGTGATTCCAACCCCTGCCGTTGCTTATCTAACAAAAAAGTATATGGCAGATGCAGGTGTGGTTATTTCAGCATCTCATAATCCATTTGAATTTAACGGCATCAAATTTTTTAATGGTGATGGATATAAATTACCGGATGAAATGGAAGATGAGATCGAAAGTCTGATTAACAGTAATATGCATGAAGTGAAATTTCCAACAGGATCAGGTGTTGGAAAAGTAAAGTATCGTACAGATGCCAGAGAAGAATACATTAATCATGCCATAATGTCAGTGCCTGTTGACCTTCGGGGAATCAAGATCGTTGTTGACTGCGCAGAAGGAGCTTCCTTCTATACTTCCATCGAAGCATTAAAGGAGTTAGGCGCTGTAGTTGTCGCTATTCATAATAATCCTGATGGTACAAATATCAATGCAAACTGCGGTTCTACCCATATGGAGGATCTACAAGCCAGAGTGGTGTCTGAAAAGGCTAATGTAGGGCTGGCTTTTGACGGAGATGCTGATAGATTGCTTGCAGTGGATGAGAATGGAAAGATTGTAGATGGTGATCAGATTATGGCCATTGTGGGAAATCATTTGAAATTCCAGGGTACATTGAAGAAGAATACCATTGTTGCAACAGTAATGAGTAACCTTGGATTTTTCCTTATGGCTGAAAAAAATGGAATCGTGACAGAACAGACCAAAGTGGGTGACAAGTATGTTTTGGAACGTATGCGTGAAATTGGAGCCAGTTTAGGTGGAGAGCAATCCGGGCATGTTATTTTCCTGGATGAAAACACCACAGGAGACGGACTTTTAAGTGCCCTGCATCTGCTTCAGGTAATGGCAGATACCAGCAAGCCACTTTCAGAACTGTCCCATATCATGGAGGTACTACCTCAAGCACTGGTAAATGCAAAGGTTCCCAACCATAAAAAAAATCACTATCTGGAATATCCGGAAGTTGCTGCCCAGATTGAAGAGTTAACCCACAAGTTTGCCGGTGAAGGCAGAGTTCTCATTCGTCCTTCCGGAACAGAACCTCTTGTCAGGGTTATGATAGAGGGTAAGGATAGGGATATGATTCAGAAAGAAGCAGAGCGATTAGCAAACCTCATAGAGGACATTATGTTTTAGAAAAAGGCTTGTGATTCGTCCGAAAAAATGCTATAGTAGTACTAGCAGATGGAAATTGGAGGTAATGCAGTATGGTAAGCCAAAAGGTTGTTATTAAGAACCCCACTGGACTGCATCTTAGACCGGCAGGTATCCTGTGTAAAGAAGCAATGAAGTTTAAATCCTTGATTACATTCTCATTTAGAGATAATACGGCAAATGCAAAAAGTGTGCTTAGTGTTTTAGGAGCATGTGTAAAATGTGGAGATGAAATAGAATTCACCTGCGAGGGTGAAGATGAGAAAGACGCTTTACAATCATTAGTTTCGGCAATAGAAAGTGGTCTTGGTGAATAAAATAGGAATTGATAAAAGCCCATCTGGAATCAGATGGGCTTTTTAATCAATTCCTATTTAATCATACTATTTGTAAATAACATCTCTGCCTTCCTGAGCAATGGCAATATATGTATGACCTGTGTTGATTTGAATCTCATTGCCATCTTCATCGAAATATCTAGTGGGCGCATAGTCAGATTCCTTTGTCCAGGTAATCTTTATACCACGACCCTGAGTGAAGTAATATCCACTTCTGTGGCTGGTATCATGTACCTTGAAAATCAGATATTTGTGATCAGGACGATATTCCCAATATAAATCTTGTACAATTACATTGGCAAATGTGAGCTGTTCCCCTGTGAGTTCATCAATCTGTGGGGAACCATACAGATATTTCAAATAGGTACCGCTTTCCTCATCATACTCCAGTGAAGATTTGGTGGTGGTAAATATCTTAGATAAATCAATCTTTGTAGCTTCAAAAGAGTCTTTTGCATCTTTTAAGGTATTAGGTTCGGTAATTGGTGAAAAGTTAAAATGCTCCGGTTCATAGTATTTATCCCTGTGTGTGGTCTGGTATCCCAATCTATCAATGGCAGCAACTAATTTGGCACCATTGGTGTATCCGTTGTGAATACTTGGGTTAGCAGGATCAGAACGGTAAAAGGCATCGCTTCCGGTAGCAGGAGCAACTACTTCTCCTGCGCCAATGGTACATGCGGATAAGTTGTTTACATCATCACGGCTGACAACATCAACGAGATAAAAGGGTCCACCCCAGTGAACCAGAAAAGAATCCCATTCCATACTCCAATAAGCATAATAATCACGGCAACTTCTGATATTACCAATCTGTTCCAAGTCTTCCCAGTCTTCAATTACACCCATTTGTCTGGACATTTCGCCCTCTTCCATACATTCGTATAAGACACCGGCAAGACCAATTCCATATTGTGGTTGAGAGCCTCTGTCAGTAGGGAACATAACAGAAATAGGACGTGATTCTGCTACTTCTTCTTTTACCCAATCGTTTGTCAAAACACTATGTACCATGCCTTCTTCTGGCGGTGTATCGGACAATGTATCCTCTGGAACTGTACTTTCCTCAACGGTTGGTGCTACAGTAGATGACTCAATAGGTTCTGCTAAATCAATAGGACTTACAGGGGTAGCATTGTTACCTTTTCCACATCCTGCAAATAACAGCATGCCTGAAAGTGATAATAGCAGAAATAACTTGCTTCGTTTCATAAATATCCTCTCTTTCATTGTAAACATTATGTAATTATTACATATTGCTGATTATCATTGCAATGATGACGCCCAGAATAGATCCAATCAAAACTTGAAGGGGAGTATGTCCAACAAATTCCTTTAGTTTATCTTGGGGAGACATATCACTGCCCATATCAGCAAAAACATCCATCATTTCATTCAGAACTCGTGCCTGGATGCCCGTTTCACGGCGTACCCCCATTGCATCATACATCACGATGATGGCGAGAATCAGTGAAATTGTAAATTCAAAACTACTTGGACCAAATTCATAACAGGTGGCTGTTGCCAGCGCACATACTGTCGCAGAGTGAGAACTAGGCATACCACCACTTCCTACTAATCGTTCTGCAACAAACTTTTTAGTAAAGAACATATGAATCAAGGTCTTCAATACTTGAGCTACACACCAACCGGCTAATGCACTCAATAAAATGTTGTTCTTAAGTAATTCGCTAGAATAAATCATAAAACACCTCACTCAACCATAAAAGTATATCACCACTTTCGGCGGTATTCAAGTGGAGTTATGTTTTCAAAGCGTTTAAAAACCTTAATAAAGTATGAAGATGTTTGAAAGCCGCTTGCAGCTGCAATGGATTCAATACTTTCGTCAGTAAAGCGAAGCATAGATTTAGCATGGGACAGACGCTTCACGGTAAGATCATTTAGTATGGTGATACCAAACAATCGCTGGTATTCTCTAACCAAATGGTACTTACTGAGATAAAACAGTTCAGACAATTGATCCAGAGATATTTTTTCATGGTAATGTTCTTCAATATAGTTTCGCACCTTTGTAAATTTTTCAGGTATGGATGCACCGGAATAGCGGTTAAGGGTATCAGAAAAAGTCTGTGTAATGAGATTGGTCAAAAGGTTGTGACTTACAAGATCTGATAAAGCATTTTTCTGCCGTTGGGTTTGAAAAAGTGCCTGCAGTATTTCCCCATAGGGAGAGATAGAAGCAGGCGTAAACAAAATCGGACCACCCATATCTTTGTATCGGCTATAAAAACTACTGGCTTGGGGACCAAAAAAGTGAACCCATTTTAATGACCAGGGAGAAGAGACGCTGCTTTCATGGGAGTAAGATTCTAAACAACTTAGCCATACGCAGTCTCCTGATTTGATGGGGTAGGAGATATTCTGAAATGTCAGATTACCACTTCCTTCTGTTACGATAAAGAAAAGAAAGGATTCCAGCTTTTCACGACGACTGATATGTGGCTGTAAACTTTTCAAGGTTCCGGTTTCCTGCACGTATAAATAATGAGACTTGGTATATGATGAAGGTGTAACTAAAACACGTTCAGAGGCAGTTTTAGGCATAAAGTATCTCCTGTCAGGCAAAAAGTATCACAGCAATATTTTACCATTTATAAGCAATAAAATTGATTGATATGTGTATTATACAATAGTATACTAATTTTTGGAACGGTTAAATAATATAATTTATGAAGAGGAAAAGGAAATGAACAAAATCGCACTCATAACAGGGATATCAGGCCAGGACGGTTCTTACTTAGCAGAATTTCTGCTTGAAAAGGGATATGAGGTACATGGCCTAATTCGAAGACATAGTATAGAAAATCTGGACAGGCTGGAGGGTATTCTGAATTCTTCCTATAATAAAGTAAAATTCTTTCTGCATTATGCAGATTTATCAGATTCCAGCAATCTGATCCGCCTGGTGGCGGAGATCAAACCAACGGAAGTATACAATCTGGCAGCGCAGTCACATGTAGGTATTTCCTTTGAGGTACCGGAATATACAGCTGAAGTTACCGGTGTAGGTACTTTAAAACTGTTAGAGGCACTCAGACTTTATGGGGGAAGCTGCAGATTTTACCAGGCATCCACTTCAGAGCTGTTTGGGGGGCTGGAGGAAACAGCTCCACAGAGTGAAAGGACTCCATTCTATCCCAAGAGCCCTTATGGAGTTGCCAAACTTTATTCCTATTGGATTACAGTGAACTACAGAGAAGCATATCAGATGTTTGCCTGCAATGGAATCTTGTTTAACCATGAATCTCCCAGAAGAGGTGAAAATTTCGTAACCAGAAAAATTACGTTGGCAATCGCAAATATATTGGCAGGAAAACAGGAAAAACTATCATTAGGAAATATGGATGCCAAGAGAGACTGGGGATTTGCCGGAGATTATGTAAAGGGTATGTGGATGATGTTACAGCAGGAAAAGCCTGTAGATTATGTTCTTGCCACAGGAGAAACCCATACAGTAAGAGAATTTGTACAGGAGGCATTTGCTAATGTGGGAATGACCCTGCGCTTTGAGGGTACCGGAGTGAATGAGAAGGGTTATGATGCCCAAACCGGAAGATTACTACTTGATGTAAATCCCGAATTTTACAGACCGTCTGAAGTAGAGTTTTTATGGGGAAATCCATCCAAGGCGGAAAAAGAACTGGGATGGAAACGTGATACAGATTTTATAAAATTAACAAAAATGATGATGGATTCTGATATGCGTATGATTACAGGCATGAGTTGTGAGGATTTTAGGAATCGATAAGAGGTGTTAAGATGGAAAAATCAGATAAAATATATGTAGCAGGTCACAAAGGACTGGTGGGGAGTGCCATTGTGAGAAGCTTAATGGCAAAAGGGTATGAAAATGTGATTGGTAGAACTCATAAGGAACTGGATCTGACCAATCAGGCGGACGTTAAAGACTTTTTCGAAGTAGAAAGACCACAAATTGTAGTACTGGCTGCAGCAAAGGTAGGCGGTATCAATGCCAACAATACAACACCAGCTACATTTGCTTATGAAAATATGCAAATTCAATGCAATGTCATTCAATGTGCTCATGAATACAAGGTGAAAAAACTTCTTTTTTTAGGAAGCACCTGTATCTATCCCAAGATGGCACCTCAGCCTATAAAGGAAGAATATCTGCTCACAGGCCCCCTGGAGGAAACCAATGAAGCATATGCAATCGCTAAAATTGCAGGGCTGGAGATGTGTAAGTTTTACAAAAGACAGTATGGGGATGATTTCATAAGTTGCATGCCTACAAATCTATATGGTCCCCATGATAATTATGATTACTATGGTTCCCATGTCATGCCTGCCATGATTCGTAAACTTCACGATGCTAAGCAAAACAAGACACCTTTTGTGGAGTTATGGGGAACAGGTACTCCTTTACGTGAGTTCTTATATGTAGACGATATGGCAGATGCCTGTATCTTCCTTTTGGAACATTATGAGGGAGAACAGCATGTCAATATTGGAACCGGCAAGGAAGTTGCCATAAAACAGTTAGCAGAGGCGGTGAAGGAAATAGTTGGATATACCGGAGAAATACATTGGAATAGCAGTATGCCGGATGGTACTCCCAGAAAATTGACCGATGTTACCAAAATACATGCGCTTGGTTGGCAGCACAAGGTGGAGTTGCAGGATGGAATCAAATTAGCTTACCGGTGGTTCTGCGAAAATGTAGACCATGCAAGACTGTAGATCATGCAAGACTATAGATCATGCAAGACTGTAGGAGAAAATCCAAGATGAAAACATACGGAGTGATTATGGCAGGAGGCGGGGGAACCCGCTTTTGGCCTTTAAGCCGCAAGAAACTGCCTAAACAGTTCTTGAACCTCACAGGAAGAGATATTCTGGTGAATGAAACGTTTGACAGATTAAAGGGAGTTGCTTATTCTGACGACATTTTTGTGGTCACTAATACTCTTTACGTTGAAAAAACACAGGAACTGATGGGTGATAGAATTAAGAAGAGTCATATTCTGGGGGAACCGGCCGCACGGAATACAGCTGCCTGCATCGGATATGCTGCTATGGAAATTATGAAAAAATATGGTGATGGAGTTATGTGTGTCATGCCGTCCGATCACTATATCCGGCATGAGGAAATTTATATTGAGACCATAAAGCATGCAGTAACACTTGCAGATGAAAAAAACTGTTTAGTAACCATAGGAATCAAACCGGATTATCCGGCCACAGGATATGGGTATATCAGAAGCAGACAGGCACTTGATACGACTGGAAACCCATCTGATTACCGGCTCGTTGATGAGTTCGTTGAAAAACCAGAGGAAGATGAGGCTATTGAATATCTGAGGGAGGGCTGCTATTCCTGGAATAGTGGTATGTTTGTTTGGAAAGCTTCTGTCATTCTGAAGTATTTTAAAAGGTTGCTTCCTGATATTTATGAGTGTCTTGACCTAATAGGACAAGCCATGAATACCCCACAGGAAGAAGAGGTTCTTATTGAAATATATCCACAGATTCCCAAGATATCTATTGACTATGGCATCATGGAACGGGCCGATAATGTGATCATGCTGGAAGGCACTTTTGGATGGAATGATATTGGAAGCTTAGATGCCTGTGATGTACTCTGTGAGCCAGATGAGAAGGGAAATGTTGGCATTGGAAAGTATGTTATGATGGACACCGAAGGGACAATCTGCTATGCTAAAGACAAATTGATTTGTGCCGCTTATGTAAAGGACCTTATGGTGGTAGAATCAGATGATGTTATTTTGGTTTGTCCCAAACAGAAGGCACAGAACGTTAAAAACATAGTAGAAATGTTGAATGAAAAGGGACTCAATGAATATTTGTAAGTCTATAGATAGAAAACTGTACAGATAAAGATGTGCAGATGGGAGCAAAAATGAAATTAGTAAGCGTGATTGTGCCCTGCTATAATGAAGAAGAGAATGTACCATTTTTTTATGAGGAATTTTTGAAAAATGAGCCTTTTCTCAAAGAAAAGGACATGGACTGGGAAATTCTGTATGTGGACGATGGTTCCAAGGACAAGACTGCTTTAGAAGTGAAAAAATTACATGAACAGGACGTCAGGGTACACCTGCTTTCTTTTTCCAGAAATTTTGGAAAAGAAGCTGCCATGTTCGCCGGTCTTCAGAAATCAAAGGGTGATTATGTGGTCATTATGGATGCGGATTTACAAGACCCCCCCTCTTTACTACCTGAGATGATTCCATATATAGAGCAGGGATATGATTCCGTTGCAACCAGACGTGTAAGCCGTAAGGGTGAACCACCGGTTCGTTCTTTTTTTGCTAGAAGATTTTATCGTCTTATGAAACATATTTCTAAAATCGAGATTATGGATGGAGCCCGGGATTACAGGCTGATGACCAGACAGATGGTGGATGCCATCATGGAGATGAAGGAATATAACCGTTTTACCAAAGGAATTTTTGGCTGGGTGGGTTTTAGGACAAAATGGATAGAATTCGAAAATGTGGAGCGGGTTAAGGGAGAAACAAAGTGGAACTTTTGGGGATTACTCATGTATTCCATAGAGGGAATCACAGCCTTTTCCACTACACCTCTCTCTTTTGCAGCAGTGATGGGAGTAGTATTCTGCGTGTTAGCATTTATTCTCATTGTATTTATTGTAATTAGAACCGCTATTTTTAGTGACCCTGTCAGTGGATGGCCTTCCCTTGTTTGCATTATTTCTTTGATTAGTGGAGTTCAGCTATTCTGCCTTGGCATTGTTGGGCAATACTTGGCAAAGACTTATATGGAAGTAAAGAACAGGCCAATTTATTTACTAAAAGAGGAGATATAGGTATAAAGAAGTCGTTTATTTTAAAAATACGCGGTCAAATTTTAATAAAATAGTCTTTAATATTTCGTATAATTATGCTAGGATATTCATGCAATCGCAGTAATGAGCAACAATCGACAAGATAATGTGAACATGGGAAAGGGGTTAACATGGATATCGCTGCAATCGACGAAATCGAGCTGGAAAGTTACATAACTGAAGTTATGTTAGACATAGGGGTACCAGCACATCTAAAAGGCTATTATTATCTAAGAAATGCTATTATGATGACAGGGCGAGATATTGAAGTGGTGACTAGTGTCACCAAACTGATGTATCCGGTCATTGCAAAAAAATTCAAAACTACCGATCAGAAGGTAGAAAGAGCTATACGAAATGCTATTGAAGTATCATGGCTCAGAGGGAATACACAAACATTTGAAAAATTGTTCGGCTACTCTATCCAAAATGGAAAGGGTAGGCCTACAAATAGTGAGTATATTGCCAGAATAGCAGATAAAGTTAGGCTTGATATTAAGGCAATGTAAATTGGGGGAACTTGACAACGTGTTCATGTGATTGCTAATAACTAGGTATTCTAAAAGTCCGATGGACTTTTAGAATACCTTTTTTTGCTTTATAAACCTTAAGTTTTGCAGTAAAAACAGGTTACTTTCCTTGCTTTGCGTTGTACTTGTAAAAAAAATATGTTAAAATTGGAAAGAATTCTTATGGAGGATACATTGTGGAAAATAAAGACGGAACCATACCTGAAAAGATAATAGAGGGCTCTATGATAGTGATTGGTCTTGCAGAAGTAGCGCATTTACTGGCACTCTTTTTTCATATGCCCTTTCATACTTGTGTGAACTTTATGGTAGCACTGCTAGGTGCTGCGTTTGTATTTCTGATTGTTTGGATTTCTTTGCATCAGATTAGACATAAAGGAAAGCGCTCAGAACATCGTTTATTGAAGCTTTTGTCAGTTTATCCGTTCTTGATCTTCTTGGTAGGTTTTTTGATAATGATGCAGATTATCTGGTATGTTTGGGGACATTTACCTTATTTGAATGGTGATATAACGGTTGAAACAGTGCGGACCATCCTTGCTACTGATCAGATTTATACTGTAAACCCTATGACAGGACAAACATTTACACAGGGAATGCCTACCAGGCTCAAAATACTCGTATTGCCAACCCTTTATGCTACGATTTGTAAAATCACAGGAATTGACCTGTTATTGCTTTGTTATAGTATCATTCCAAGCATTGTCTTGATCATCAGTTATGTTGTATATAGTCGTTGGGCAATTTATCTATTTCCGAAAGAGGGGAAGAAACAGGCAATTTTTATGTTGTTTACGGTCCTCGTTTATCAGTTTGGCTGCTATGGCATGGCAATGGATAGCTTTTTACTGTTTTTTCAGGGATATCAAGGGGCGGCTTTTCGGGCTGGAGTCATTTTACCTTATGCACTATTATCTTGTCTTAAAGGAAAATGGATGAGTGTGATTCTTTGTATCCTGGCGGAAGCCTGTGTAGTATGGACTTTATATGGACTGGGGTATACGGTGATTGTAGTACTGGTATTCCTGGCAATCAAGACATTCCAGAATCTGTTTTACAGGAGGAAGAGAGCATGAGTAACCTTTTAGACTCTATGAAAGCAGGATATGCAGGTTTTGTAGAAGATGGACAGTATCTGATGCTCTTTATGGTAGCACTTTTACTATTATGGTTTTCAGAAGACCCCAAGAAGAATGAATTTAGAAAATATTGTCTTGTCATGATGCTGATTCTGCTTTTCCCCGTTACAGCAAAAATTCTGATGGTTTATCAGACAGCATTTTATGACTATGAGGATTTGTGGGGATTATTACCGGTAACAGCATTGATTTCCTATGGATTGGTTTTGGCTTTTATTAAAATGAATGCGGCACATACCAATGAATACGGCCGCTGGAAAGCAGCTACGCCTAAGAGCAAAGAGTATATACTAGAAATAGTAGTTAGTTTAGTATTGTCTGCTATCTTGTTCCTTTGTGGCACATTATCTTTAGGAAAGACAATGTCTGCACAAGTTTTAGGCTCTGAGAGGATTCCTGTAGAGGCTACAGAAGTGCTTCTACAGATTAAAATTCCCGCACAGGAGAAAGCAATCCTCCTGGCACCTGATGAAATTATGACATGGGCAAGAATTTACAGTGGGGACATTATACTTCCCTATGGAAGAAATCTGGTAGAACCGGAATTATCGGCCTACACATATGATATATATCAGGAAGATATGTTGCTGCTTCATGACTGGATCAATGGTACCCTTCCCCCTTGTACGGATTTACAGGAAGCGGTATGGCAGGATGAAATGTATCTCAGCCTCTGCGCAAGCAGCGAATATGATTATATGGTATTTACCGCTATCCGTCATGAAAGTGAGGTCCTGGCAAAAGCATTAAGTGTACAGAAGGAATATGCACTATTTTATGAAACAGAGAACTATGTAATCTATAAACTGCAGTAAGGTGGCAGGGAGGCAGAATGGAAGAGAAGGTCAGCATAATCGTACCGGTATACAATGCCGTACAGTATATTGAGGATACAGTAGCTACAGTCTTGAAGCAGACTTATACCAACTGGGAGCTTATTTTAGTAGATGACGGCTCCCATGATGGCAGCAGCCAGCTGATGACTGGTTTGCTTGCAGAATATAAAGATGAGAGAATTTTTTTCTATTCAAGAGAGAACAGCGGTGCAGCTAAAACCAGAAATTTTGGGTTAAGTAAGGCAACCGGCCGTTATATTACGTATCTGGATGCGGATGATTTATGGGAAAGCCATAAACTGGAAAAGCAGCTTTCTTTTATGAAAAAGGAAAAAGCGGCATTTAGCTTTACCAGTTATGAATTCGCAGATGAAAATGGGCAGGGAACCGGTAAAATTGTAAAGGTTCCCCATATTCTTACCTATAAACAGGCCTTACAGAATACCACCATTTTTACGTCCACTGTTATGTTTGATACTGACAAAATAGAAAAAAGCATTTTAAATATGCCAATCATCAAAAGTGAAGATACAGCGCTTTGGTTTAAAGTACTGCGCAGGGGATATCTGGCTTATGGACTGGATGAAAATCTGGTACGTTACAGACGGGTAGGGGGATCTCTTTCTGCCAATAAAATGGAAGCCTTAAGGCGTATCTGGAATCTCTATAGAAAATCAGAACATCTTTCTGTGGCTTTTTCAGCCTATAACTTTTTCTTCTGGGCACTAAGGGCAGTGAAGAGGAGAATCTAACCGGCACGTTGCGGGTTGTACAAACACGTGATATACTTAAACGATAGATTTGTTTCAATAGGCAAGTGCACGATGCAGGCAGGCTTGTCTTGTGTATGGAAAGGGTAAAAGTGAGAAAGATAGAATCTTTTAAAAGACTGGTGCTTCTGCTTATGTCAGGTATATGTCTGGCAGGTCAAATTGTACTATATGCTTTTTTCTGGTATAACAGCTTTTATGCGAGAGTGGAGCTATATTTGAAGTTCTGGGAAAGAGGCCATTGGCTGGTAATTGGAATATATGGCATTTTACTCTTTTTCTTTTCCAATATGTACGGCGGTATGCGGATTGGATATCTGAAGAATGTGGAAGTTATTTTCTCCCAGATATTAGCAACCTTATTTGTGAATATCATTACTTATTGTCAGATATCCCTGATGGTAAGAAGGCCCTTTGATATACCACCCTATCTGACCATGATGGTCCTGGAGGCAGTGTGGGTTATTATCTGGACCAATGTTGCCAGTATGGTTTATAGAAATGTATTTCCCCCCAGAAGACTTTTGCTGGTTCATGGAGACCGGCCCATTGAGGACATTCTTTCTAAATTCAACAGTAGAAAGGACAAGTTCCTGGTTAGCAAGTGCATGCATATCAAAGCTGGTGTAGATGCAGTTAAAAAAGAGGCTTTAAAACAGTATGGTGCAGTGGTACTTTGGGATATCTCTGTGGAGGATAGAAATCGGATTTTAAAATTTTGTTACGGGCAATCCATACGTACTTACATTATGCCAAAAATACCTGATGTAATACTGAAAGGTACTGAAGAACTTCATTTATTTGATACTCCTCTTTTACTCACCAGAGAATATG
>DATERV010000135.1:0-4217 GCA_035271185.1 Lachnospiraceae bacterium
ATATGATTTTCTTCCTGATGTTTCGTAAGCTCCCCTGCCAGACCGGCAAGCCAGCCTTCTTTATTACTTGCTTCCTTCCCCAGGGCTTTGGCCACAACAGGAAGCATGATATTACAAAGCCACAATACCCTCATCGATACAGTCCTGCCTTTATCTTGTTATACACTCCTGAAAGAGGAGTCTTTTCAGCCAGAAAACTCCGGAGTGGAGCCAGTGTGATGGCCATAATAAAAGCAAATTTCATTCTCTGACCTCTGCTCATGTAGACTTTCACTATCTGCTTATGTTCCTGCTTATCTCTTTTTCTATTTGACTTGCTTTCAGAATATCCTCCACCCTCATATGCCGCTACTACAAGATTCATGTGTACAGGCCTGGCATCCGCTTTAAAATAACACCATAGAAAATGATCATAATCTGCACGAATACGAAGTTTAGGATCGTAGGGTTTCTTAATGAGTAAATCCTTCTTGTAAAAGCAGGATTGGTGACAGGGAATATTCCGGTAACAGGTAAACGGGGTAATCTCTGGGGAGGAAGCCACTGTTGTATGAGTCTGTTCACAGTAAGTGTCTCCATAATAAATACCGTGACCCGGTTCGTGCTCAATAAAACCGGCTGTTTTTTGCAATACATCAGCATGATGAAAGGTATCCCCGCTATTCAAAAACAAAACATAATCACCCTGTACCCGACAAGACGCCTGGTTCATGGCTTCATAGATTCCGGAATCCTTTTCCCTAAAGAGTCTGATTTTGGGACTCACCGGCAACTTTTCTATGGAACCATCGTTACTCAGACCATCTTTCACGATGATTTCATAATTCTCATAGTTCTGCATTAGGATGCTGTTAACGGTATCTGATAGTTTATCACCTGCATTCAGACATACCACAATCACAGAAAAAAATACTTGCTTTTTCATAAAACCTCCAAACTTTCAGATCAGCCAAACAGCCAGCTTTGATAGGGTAAGAGTCTGATGCTGATATCTGTGGACTTCACCAAGAAGAAAAGTAAGTAAGCACTGAATGCTACAGTGGTACATACTGTAAAGAAAATTCTCTGCCTCTTATTAGGTATCTTTATCAGAACAGCAGGAATCAAAAAAATGTTCACCACATTCAAATAATACCCTACCCGGGAAATTTCAGGAATAAAGGGACAAAAAACATATAAAATCAATGCACCCAGATTTAGCAAACAGTAAAATCTGTTCTCTGCATGGTCCTGAATGGAATACCTGTAAAATAGAAGGCATAACACCAGTACCGCCACGCATTTTGCAATATTGGCAAAAGAGGTTTCTCCATTATCAAAAACGGAATTTTCATAAAAGGGATAAAAAAGAAAAATAATTCTACGATAAAAATCTTGAAACACAAGACAAGTACCACATAGTAAAACGGCCAGCAGAATATGCCATTTCTTCCATTTACGGGTTGCCAGCCAGTAAACAGGTATTACCAATAAAACAGACTTATGAAACAATGCGGCAAAACAAATCCAGAGGAAAAAAGGGATCCACTTTTTTTGCAAGGCATATTTCATGGCATAAAGTGCGATAGCCAGAACAAAATAATATCTGACAGAGGTCATACTGGAAAAATAATATCCGCCTGTCATCAATAGAAAAACAGAATACAGGAACCATTCACTCTGATCATAAATAGCCTTCAGAAAAAAGAAAACAGTTCCAAAAGAAAATAGGGCAAATAAAATGCGGTTTGAAAGATCGCCGGCTCCATATACAGCCTGAACTGCCCGAACCACAATGTTAAATCCTATCTCCGTAGAAACATGCTTGTCAGAATATATATAGCCGAAAATTTTTACATATTCACCATAATCATTCCCCACTTGAAAACGTGTGGCAGACACCACAAAAAGAAGGGTAAAAATAGCCCCTATCATAATCCGGTTGCTGACCTGCTGCCTGGAAACCATATTGGGTTGTACTGTAATCCGGTTGTTCACAAAATAGGCTGCTAACACGATTCCTACCGTCATACCGATATATAGAATCATCACTATTTCCCTTCTTGCCTTCCTACTTTCTATTTCAGGTTGACATCTTTTCTTTCTTACCTTGCGTAATACCTTTTTTCATAATGGCATATGCCTTCTTCAACGGAATACCCCTGCACATTTTATCCCTATGTGCAACTAAAAAGCGGAGTGCCATGAGAGGTGCTAATATGCCATACAGAAACAAATAAAGTACACCCCTGTCAAAAAAGAACTTCTCTGTATATCCCTGAAACCAGGTGGAATCTCCTGCTTCTTCCCTGCCTATGGTAACCGGGGCTGTAAATACGTGATAACCCTTACTCATGAATTCCTTCATGAAAAGGCTGTCTTCTCCATTGCTGTATTTTGCTCCCCCTCCAAACAAAAGGGAAAATTGTACTCCTGATTCCTTCAGTTTTTCTGTTCGAAAGGCAAAGCTGACTGCACCATACCTGCCACAATTATAAAAGTGAACTCTTTTCCGTTCTGTATTCAAATAGGTTCTTCTGCTTTCCTCTACCTCAATGTTGAAAACCAGCATGTCTGCCTTGGGATTCTGCTCGAATTCCTGAACGATCTGTTCTTCATAATCATCTGTATAAACAATATCTTCATCTGAAAACAAGCAGATATCTCTATCTGCTCGCTTTAAGGCACTATTTCTGCTTTTTCCCACACCTCTTTCAGGGAAACTATAGCAAACAATTTCCCTGTCCCTGAATGTAAACTGCACTTTATCTTCTCTGTCGCACTGATTAATAATCACTGCATCAGAGGATAAATTCATTTTTTTCACCAGGGCCTTAGGATCCTGATTCATAGCAGATACCAGTACCTGTACTTTCATGACTTTATCCCCTTCTGATTGGCTGATTTATGTCCATAGTATCTGGAAAGCAATTTCTCATCTGCCCCCCACAATAATCCACCCGTAATTTTACAGTCCTGTCTGTTTAGATAGGAAATGGTTCTTTCTATTCTTTTCCCATCATGTTTTGCGAAACCAGCCACCAGAATGCAGGTATCTGTTTTACGGATTTCCTCCGTAAGTAAAGGATGCTCTTCCACATTCCGGAAAGGAACAAATACAGGTTTTTGCTGTGACTTAGCGCCTGTTTCATACACTTTAAACAGCTTGTCAACGACCTTTTCAATGGGAATTTCTTCATCCAATGAAAGTACGGCTACTTTGCCTAAATCCTTAAGCAAGTAAGATAAATCTGCATACAGCCTAGGGGAAGAAAGAGTTTCAAGAGACGTAATATGGTATCTGTTTTCAAAGGAAGCCGGAATATAAATGGAGTCATCCATAGCGGTATTTAGAAGTAATATCACCATAGATAGAAACACTAAAAGAACAGCACCCGTCAAAGCAGCACTGCCAATTCTGTTTTCCTTTTCCTCGAAAGCTGCTTGCTGGGGATCCGACATAATACGAATCTCTTTTACGCCATCCTGTTCCTCACCAAATGTGATGATTGCTCCAAGTAACCCATGACTCACTGCTACAGCTAAGTCAGGATCCTCCATCGTAACTGAGGTAATTAAAAGTCTGGAATCAGAAACCAATTCCGCAAACATACTTTCCTTAACAAGCTCTTTGCTTATGAAAAAACCCTGCTCATTTACAGTTGCCAAAATGCGGTCCACAAATTCATCTGATTGTATCATGGTATTCCAGGTCTCTGCATTATAACAGGTCAGACTGATTCCATACCCGTCCACAACCTCATAATCAACATAGACCTCACCACTAACCTGATACTCCATAGGCGGGGCAAAAACTTGATTACCCAAATAATAAACACCGCTGCCTAATACTGCCCCAAAAAGAGCAGCAGCCAGGATCCATTTTACTTTTCTTAAGAACAGCAGCCAAAAAAGCTTGTGGTCTGCAGGTTCACTCGCGAAATTACATTCCCACATATCTACTCCCATGCATATCGTTTCAAACTTTATTCCTTCTTATCACAATCCTGTTTGAGTGCGGTAATCTGGTCATTCTCCACACCTTCTGTACTATCCGGCCATAATAAAACTTTTAAAGTGAGTAGCATAAGCTTCAAATCCAGCCATACGGAATAATTTTCTATATAAGTCAGATCAAGCTTTAGTTTATCGTAAGGTGTCGTATTATATTTTCCATACACCTGTGCATAACCTGCCAGACCTGCTTTCACTTTCATGCGAAAAGCAAATTCAGGCAT
>DATERV010000136.1:0-5126 GCA_035271185.1 Lachnospiraceae bacterium
ATAAGCTTTTACCCCATATCCGAAGGCAAATACAGCAATTCCGGACACAAAATCCAAATACTTCTTGCCATCTGTATCATACAGATAAACATCCTCGCCTTTATCCAGTACAATCTGGTAGCGATTATAGGTATGTAGGAGCGCTTGTTCGGCCTCCTCAATATATTCTTTCATCATAATACTTCCTCCTTTACGAAATATCCTGCTTATCTTCGTCGGCTATGATGGCGGTTCCAATACCTTTGTTGGTGAAGATTTCCAACAGCAGACAATGGGGAATTCGGCCATCCAGAATATGGACATTGTTCACACCGCCTCTGATAGCTGAAGTACAATTTCCCAGTTTGGGTAGCATGCCGCCACCTATAAAGCCACCGGAAATCAGTTCCTCTGCCTGGGTAGCTGTGAGACGGGAGATGAAGCTGTCTTTATCGTCGATATCCTTATACAAGCCTTCAATATCAGTAAGAAATGCCAGTTTTTCAGCACCTACTGCCTTGGCTATGGCACAGGCCGCATCATCTGCATTGATATTATAGGTCTGGAACTGATCATCTAGTCCAATCGGTGCAATGATGGGAAGAAAGTCCTTTTCTAGCAGATCATTCAGTAACTTGGGATCTACATGCTTCACTTCTCCTACGAAGCCTATGTCTTTTCCATCTGCGTATTTCTTCTCAACCCGTAAAAGGCCGCCATCCTTACCACTGATTCCGACTGCTTTTACTCCCAGTTCTTCCACCATAGTCACCAGATGCTTGTTGACCTTACCAAGTACCATTTCTGCAATTTCCATGGTTTCTTCATCTGTCACACGCAGTCCGTTTACAAACCGGGCCTCTTTTCCTACTTTTCCCACCCAGCGGCTGATCTCCTTACCACCACCATGCACAATAATGGGTTTAAATCCCACTAGCTTTAACAGAGTAACATCCTTAATCACATTTTTCTGCAGTTCTTCATTGGCCATGGCACTTCCACCATACTTTACCACTATGACCTTCCTGTTAAATCTCTGTATATATGGCAGTGCTTCAATCAGTACCTCCGCTTTCTGTAGTACAGTATCCATATTCTTATCCTGCATTTTCTCCTCCTCGCCTGTTTCAGCCATCCAATCAGGAACGGTAGTCAGCATTTATTTTTACATAATCAAAACTTAAGTCACATCCCCAGGCAGTAGCTGATGCATCTCCTACATGCATATCTACCAAAACAGTCACTTCCGGATCTGAGAGGATTTTTTTGGCTTCTTCTTCACTAAAATCTGTTGCCAATCCATCTCCATACACCTTGAGACAACCGGATTTACTCTGGAAGAACAGCTCTACCTTTTCAGGGTCAAAACCCACACCGGAATAACCCAGTGCGCAAAGGAAACGGCCAAAGTTGGCATCATGACCAAAAATAGCAGCTTTAGACAAACTGGAACAAATCACGGACTTACTTAATATTCTTGCATCCTCCTTGGTCTTTGCACCTATTACCTTGGTTTCGAACAAAGCAGTAGCACCCTCCCCATCGCCTGCCATTTTTTTGGCAAGTGTGGTATTCACAAACATCAATGCTTCAAAGAAAGTCTGATAGTCTTCATTTTCTTCTGTAATTTCCGAATTTCCCGCCATTTTGTTTGCCATGCAGATAAAAGTATCATTGGTGGAAGTATCCCCGTCAACGGAAATCATATTATAAGTATCCTGAATACTTTCTTTCACTGCCTTCTGTAACAGCTTCTTGGAAATAGAGATATCACATGTCACAAAAGCAAGCATGGTACACATATTCGGATGAATCATGCCGGATCCTTTGCTCATGCCCCCCATGGTTACCGTTTTACCCTGGATTTCAAAGCTGACAGCTACCTGCTTATCCAAAGTATCTGTGGTCATGATAGCTTCTGCTGCAAGCTGTGCGCCCTTGATGGAATGCTCCTTTTGAGAAGCCAGTTTTTCCACACCTGCTTCAATCTTTTCTACGGGAATCTGCATGCCAATGACACCCGTAGAACCTATAAGAACACTGTCTACCGGTATATGCAGTTCCTCAGACACCTTCTTTGCTGTGCGTTCACAGCACTCCATACCAGGTTTTCCGGTACAGGCATTGGCTATGCCAGAATTGATTACCACTGCTTGCGCATAAGCAGATTCTTCAACCACTTTTTTGTCCCATATGACAGGCGCTGCTTTTACCACATTGGTGGTAAAGGTACCTGCACAAGTGCAAGGCATTTCACTGTAAACAAGTGCCATATCTTTTCTGTTCTGATACTTAATTCCGGCTTCAACGCCTGCTGCCTGAAACCCCTTTGCGGCGCATACGCCACCTACCACATTTCTCATAATAATCTCCAATCTTTTATTGAATAGACGCAGTAGTATTTTTCGTATTCAGTACAAAATCGTAGTAATTCAAGTCTTCTCTTTTTGTCCATCCAATGCATCTCCAAAAAGCATTTCCGATATCATTTGCAGTAAATGCAATGAGAGATACCTTACTGATCTGCTCTTGTTTCAGGTTTTCCATACAGAACACCACCATAGCTTTTCCAATGCCGTGAATTCTACTGTCTTCTCTTACACATACATGATACAGACAGCCCCGTCTACCATCGTGTCCACAGAGAATAGCTCCCACAATTTTGCCATTCACTTCTGCTACCACACTTGTAGTAGGATTTCTTCTGAGGAAACGTTCCACACCCTCCCTGGAATCATCTATGCTTCTGATGGCAAAACCCTTAATAGTCATCCATAATGCACGCACACCCTCATAATCATTTGCTGTCATTGTTCTTACTGTAAACATATATTGCACCTTCTTTCTTTCCTATAGCTCCACGATGGTATAAGAATGACCTATAGCTGGTAGGAATTTATCGATCAGATCTTTTGTTTTCATCTTCAGGCTGGAGGTATTGATGCAGGGATGACATCCCAGCTCCTCTTTCACGAACACATCCTTATCTATATAAAGCGAAACCACATTGTCTTTATCATTCATCAGACCCATCACACTCACGCTGCCCGGAGTAATGTTTAGGTATTTAAGCATATATTCTTCCGAGGCAAAGGATAATCTGGGACTGCTGATCTGTTTACAGAAGGTTTTGGTATCAAAACGCTTGTCACCCGGTAACATCACGAGGAAAAACTTGGTCTTTTGTGAATTACACAAAAACAGATTCTTACAAATCTCAATATTCAGTATTTGATCAATATCACGGCAGGCATCCACCGTCATCATCGGTTCATGGTCCACACGTTTAAACGGGATATCCAGTTGACTTAACAGTCGATATACAGCCATTTCCTTATCATAACGCCCTTCATGGGAAGGAGCTCCATCATATAAAATCATCTTTTCGGTTGTTGTATTCATCTTATTGTCCATCCTTTTACAAAATCCTCACATTCAAAATCTGACAACTAGGAACAGTATATCACAAAGCTTTTATGAAACAAATATTCATAGTGCTGGTCTTTTTTCCAGTATGTTGTTTTTATTTGTGCATTTATATACATCCTAAACTACATTATATACATATTATTCAATTTATCAACTACTTTATGCATTTTTAATTCTATTTCTATACATATGTTTCTCTTGCAATCGCACATCAGATGATGTATATTGGTTGCATAACATATCTAGGAGGATTGTCATGAAAGAAAAAGTTATACTGGCGTATTCCGGTGGTCTTGATACCACAGCCATTATTCCCTGGTTAAAAGAAAACTTTGATTATGAAGTAATTTGTGTATGTATTGACTGTGGACAGGAAGAGGAGCTGGAAGGCTTACATGAAAGAGCAAAATTCTGTGGTGCAGAAAAACTCTATATTTTAGATGTTACAGATGAATTTTGTGAACAATATATAGCACCCTGTGTACAAGCACATGCAGTATATGAGAACAAGTATCTGTTAGGTACTTCCATGGCTAGACCTTTAATTGCCAAGAAGCTTGTAGAGATTGCGCGTAAAGAAGGTGCTGTTGCCATCTGCCATGGTGCTACCGGTAAGGGCAACGATCAGATTCGTTTTGAACTTGGTATCAAAGCCCTTGCTCCTGATATTAAAATTATTGCAGCTTGGAGAGATGCAAAATGGACCATGGATTCCCGTGAATCCGAGATTGCATACTGCGAGGCACATGGGATTCATCTTCCTTTCTCAGCAGATTCTTCTTATAGCCGTGACCGTAATATCTGGCACATCAGCCACGAAGGCCTGGAACTGGAAGATCCTGCAAATGAACCAAATTATAACCACCTGCTGGTATTAAGTAGCACTCCTACAAAAGCACCAGATGAACCCGAGTATGTGACAATATCTTTTGAAAAGGGAATACCTACCTCTGTAAATGGTAAAAAGATGAAATATTCTGATATCATTCGTGAGTTAAATCAATTAGGCGGCAAACATGGTATCGGTATTGTAGATATTGTAGAAAACCGTGTAGTGGGTATGAAATCACGTGGCGTTTATGAAACGCCGGGTGGTACTATCCTGATGGAAGCACATCAGCAACTTGAAGAGTTGATTTTAGACAGAGATTGCTATACAATAAAGAAAGAGATGGGGAACCGCTTTGCTGACATAGTGTATGAAGGCAAATGGTTTACTCCTTTACGTGAAGCAGTTCAGGCTTTTATTGAAAAGACCCAGGAATATGTTACCGGAGATGTGAAATTCAAACTGTACAAAGGCAATATCATAAAGGCCGGTACCGTTTCTCCTTATTCTTTATACAATGAGTCCATAGCTTCTTTCACGACAGGAGATTTATATGACCATCATGATGCTGAAGGCTTTATCAACCTGTTCGGGCTTTCCTGTAAGGTTAGAGCTATAAAGATGCAGGAAGTGGAAGCGAACAAAGACAAGTAAACTATGACTGTGATTTTATTTATTGTTGCGTATGTATTACTGGCAAACCTAGTGGCGTTTGCTCTCATGGGAATTGATAAAAAGAAAGCTATTAAGGGTGCCTTCCGGATTCCGGAAGCCACCCTCTTTATCGTTGCACTCATTGGCGGTAGTATTGGTTCCATTCTTGGCATGTACACCTTTCGTCATAAGACAAGACGCTTTTCTTTTGTCTATGGCATGCCTGCTATTCTTG
>DATERV010000137.1:0-6951 GCA_035271185.1 Lachnospiraceae bacterium
CAGGTAGCTTTACTATCACTGTTGTACCTATTCCTTTTGTCGATTCTACAGATATTCCGTATTCTCCACCAAAGTATGAATGAATTCGTCTTTGAATATTGACTAATGCAACATGGGATAATCCTTCTACTTCCACTTGATCTCCATTAACTTCCTCTACCTCTGCACGAAGTCTCTCTAGCTGTGGGAAATCCATTCCCTTTCCGTTATCTTCTACAATAATATATAGGCAATCGGAATCTATTTTGCTTTGAACACGAACAACTCCCTTGCCTTCTTTTTCGTCACCTGCAATTCCATGCAAAATACTGTTTTCTACGATAGGCTGCAAGAGCATACGAGGAAGTTCCACGCCTTCCAGTGCATCTTCCATCTCAATCTCAGCAGTAAATCTGTCTGGATAACGGATCTCCATAATCTCTACATACTTCTCTAGTACAAAGAACTCTTCCATACAACTGATGTAACTATCTCCTGCATTGGCATAACGAAGTAAAAATGAGAGTCCATCACAGAGAAGACCTGCTTTTTCATTCTCTCCCATGGAAGAAAGTGCCTTGATAATATTCAATACATTGACCGTAAAATGTGCGCTGATTTGCTTTTTCAGAGATATAATCATTGCTTTTTGTTTCTTTATCTCTGCTTTCTGCAAGGAGTTTTCTGCCTTGTATGCTTCCTTCTCTTTCTGCTCAATTCTCTCTACCATATCATTGATGCCATGAACTAAGCCATCAAAGTGTTCTATGCCTGTTATAGGCAGCATGGCTCCTTTTTCACCTTCAAATCCTTCTACTTCTGAAATAATAGACTGTATCGGCACAAAGAATTTTCTTTTCCAGAATCGTAGAAATATCTCCAGTATCAATAACAGCAATACCGCCATAATCAGCATGGCTACCATGAAAAGGATGCTCATTCCATGGTTGGAATCCCCGTATGAGATTAAGAGTTCAAAAGGGGTAAAACCAACTTGTTTATACACCATATAGGTAGTATCCTCGCGGATATCCTCAGTCTTTGCTCCGATATAGTTCTCCTCGTTTGACAGAATCACCTTGCCGTCTGCTGCAATGGCAATCTTCATATCTTCATTCTCTGTCATCTGCTCAAACAGGTGGTAAATATCATTCTCATTGGTCAGCATGACAATAGTTCCTATTCGTTTCCCATCTTGATAGATAGCGGTTACATATCCGATGTAATTCACCGAATCCAATTTGATCTGAATGTGACTGATCAGTTTATCCTTCTCTACAAGATTCATCATTCTACGCACTCCGGTATTTCCTATCATACCTGAAAAGCGGTAAAATCTTCCCTGTTCATTATAAAGAATGATATTATCCATAAAAGAACTGTTTTCTGACAGATTATCAATGGTTTCTTCCACATATGCTGCCTTATTCACGAATTCGATATTGTTTTCTTCAAGAAAAAAGTTCTGTACGTTTTTATCCTGTGATAAAGCAAACGATACCTCTTCTAATTGTAAAAAGGAACGGTTCAGCTCCGATATAATCTGCTCCGATACCTGTTCCATATTCTGCATGACATTTTTTTGGATGACGTTTTGTATATTGACATAGAAAAGAAACCACATTGTAAACATTGCGGCACTTAAGGATAATACAGTCCATTTTAATTCCTTAATCAGTGATTTCTTTCTCTTCTTCATATTATGGTGTCACATTCTCCTTTAGCAATTCATCCCAGAAATCCGACATGGCATTCATATTCTCATACAGATATTCTTTATTGATTTTCAGATAATCTATTTTGCTCAGAGGAACCTCATTTGCATCCTTTACATCCGTTCTGGTAGACCAAGTACCCGTAGTCATGTATGGCTTTATGCCCTCTCCTATTCCATCGGTTTCTCCCAGCAGGTAACGTACAAACAGTTTGGCTGTGTTGACATTTGGTGAACCCGCCGCAATTGTAATACTGTTTGGTGTATAAACCGTGGAAAAGGGATTCAACCGATAGATTGGTGCAAAATGATACCCCAAGTCCTGATACCTCATCTTGGAAGAAATCATAATGCCGATCCAGTAATCATCATTGCCCATTCCTCCAATTCCTTCAAGCACTTCATCACTGGTATTCGTAAACACAATATTTTTTACAGCCTGCTCCCAAAATACTTCTCCTGCAGTTTTACCCTCTGGCACATTCAACGCTTCTCCTGCATATTCCTCATACGCTTCTGCGATTTTCTCCGGTTCGCCCAGTACTGCGGAACAAAATCCATAAGTAGAAAAAGAGCTTAGTGGATTCGCCATAATGATTTTTCCCTTGTACTGCTCTTTAGTCAGTTCCCATATATTATTTATAGGCTGTTCATCAAAAACATTCTCATTGTAGAAAAACATCATTGCCTCTCCGACAAAGACCAGTTCATTATCTGCATGACCTTCCTTCATCTTTTGTGCGATGTCCCAGGGAATATACGAATACAGTATCCCCGGCTCTAACAGTTCCCGGTTCAGCGTTCCATTGCAATCGCTGCAAATAACCAAATCACAGGCATAGTTTTCCTTTTCATAATTTTCCTGAAGCATGTTTACAATATCTTCTCCCCTGATATCCTTTATTTCTACCGTAAGTCCCGGATATTCCTGTTCAAAGCTTTCCTTTACTTCAAACACTCTAGAAGAAACAGAATAGATTACCAGAGTATCTTCTAAAAGTGCAGCTTCGTAAAGTTCCTCTTTTGTAAGAGTATCTGTAAGATTAGCTTCTGCCAACCACTGTTGCATCTCCTGTTGTTGTTCAGACTGTTGTTTCTGATTGGAACAGCCCGATAAGCATACAAACATAGACAGAATCAGTATCCATATTAATTTTTGATATGATTTGATAAAACTCACTGAAATAAACCGCCCTTTCTTAGTCCAACTCCTGTATGCACTCATTCCAGAAGTCCAAAAATTCCTGTCTGTGTTCGCAACTGTATTTCTCATCTGTATAAATAGTTGAAATGTCATCTAGTTTTACACTTGCCGCTCCTGCTACATCTGTTCTTGCCGACCATGCTCCTTCTGACAGAAATGGGGTATACCCCTCTCCTGTTCCGTCTGTTTCTCCCATAATATAGCGGATAAACAGTTTAGCTGAGTTAATATTCGCAGCACCACCTGCAATCATAATGTTAGCCGGATTGATTACCCCTGCAAAGGGTTGTAAATCATAACATGACATAAGAGGATATCCCTGCTCCCGTAAACGCATTTTACTGGCATTTAATATACCAACTGCATCTGAGTTCGTTCCAGGTGCTGCAATAGCATTGGCAATATCGTCACTATCATTTACAATCTGTAAATCATTCTCTATAAGTTTTCTGATAAAATACTGGGTTACAGCTTCTTCCCCGATATATTTTTCTCCAAAATAGTCCGCATACGCCTGACACATTTCTTGACTATGTTCGTCCATCATCGAAAAAAGTGTATAAGAAATCATGCTTCTGGATGGGTCTGTAATATATACCTTCCCTTTCCATTTAGCGTCTGTCAGTTCCCACCAGTTTGTGATTGGATTTTCAGCGTAATAATCATCATTATATGTAAGAAGTGCAACCTCCAAAAGTACACTTAAATAGGCATCATTTCCATCTGTAGTAATTTTGTCAGCTATATCAAAGGGAACGTATTTATATGCCAATCCCTTGGGTATCAAATTTTCTGTCAGGCTTCCATCCCCATTCGTAATAAAAAGTAAATCGCATCCATAGTCACTGTTTTCTGCATTTTCCACCACCTGTGCAGCGAGTTCTTCTGAACGCAGATAAGTCACTTCAACAAGAAGTCCTGGATATTCCTCTTGAAAAGCTTCCGCTACATCGTAAATACGACCTGAAACGGTGTATATCTGCAATATGTCTTCATCTAGTGCCCTCTCGTACAATTCATCTGCCATTTCTTCTGCTGATAAGTCAGCTGTTTTCAACCATGCCTGCATCGGAGTTTCTTCTTTACCACTGCATCCTCACAGTAGGAGCCCCATACTTGCGATAAGTAAAACTAACCTTTTGTGATTTCTCATTTCATCCCTCAATTCTGTACATTTATTTCTTGTTGGAAAATATTCCATGCTTCATCTGAATAAATGTCCTCTTCGCCAAAAACGAATTGTCTGATTCTTGTATCAACATCTGTCATTCCGTCCTGTCTGCTGCTTACTTTTTCTTGCCGCTCTTTGCTTCTAAACAATTCCTTCTCTACATAGTAATAGTTCTCATAGGAACGAACTGCTCTTGCATCCAGATACTCTACTAAAGAATTATCCCCATTCCATGTAACCCCATTGGCATATTCTTCTGCCAATACCAAAGGTCCTGCTCCTGCATAGTTCTTATTCTGTACACTGTCATTCAAGTACTGAAGTGTGGTAATCATTGCTTTGCTTCCGTAAGTAGATAGATCTCCATTATCCGAAAGCTTCCAATCTACTCCCTCTTCACCAAAAGATGCAATTAAGGTGGCTTCCTTAGACAGCATTAAATCCATAATTTCAAAAGCTTCCTTTGTGTGCGTTCCATTCGCCGGAATGAATCCTCCGATACTTGGTTCATAATAACAGTACACTGCATTACGTTCTCCGTCAGTTCCAAGTAGCGGTGGCACCTGAATATATCTTGCCAATATATCCGGACAATTCGGATATATGACATCTGCAATACTTTGGCTTGTAAATGCTCCAACATAATCTCCCTGCGCATTTGCAAGTTCCATAAGCTGTCTATCCGAATAATCATTGCATTCCTCTGTCAACAATCCCTGTGAAACCATATCTGCGCAGACTTCCAAGCCCTCCCTGAAATCAGGTTCCATAAGAATACTTTCAAGCTTACCACTCTCATCCACATACATTCGCCCGTGTAGAGGGTCATTATAGATATAGGCATTCAAAATGAAATTGTAACTTTGCAGAGCATAAGAAGATTCACAACTTATCAAAGGCAATTCATCTGATACACCATTTCCATTTGGATCTTCATCTTGAAAAGCTGTTAAAACAGTTATTAACTCCTCCACCGTTTCTGGTACTTTTAACCCCAATGTTTTGAGCCATCCCATGTTAATCCACATGACCTGCATATTCTGATTCCTTCTGGTTGTATCCATGTTCGGCATATAATATATGCCACCTTGATATTCGATTTTTTCCTGCATGGATATGGAATCATATTGATTAAGTAAAGCAGTATAATGACTGTCCGTTAGCAATTCTGACATATCAAACAGCAGACCGTCTTCTGCATAACGCTGTAACTCGTCAGTGGTGAGAAAACTCTCCTTCTCTGGAAGAAATATGGCATCTATCCTTCCTGTGTCGGATGTAAGGCAGGTATACAAGTATTCCTTCTCATAGCCTTCTGATATATATTCAAATTGTATATCATATCCGGTTGCATCTTCCAGCCACTGCGTATAATAGTTGGTATTGAAATTCTGTACATTACTATCCTGCATAACTGCTATGGTAACTGTCGTTCTTTCTTCTTCCTGTCCTTGTCCATTTATATAGATATAGAGGATGACTGCCATGACTACACAGACAAACAACACACATATCCACTTATTTTTGAATAACCACTTCATGGCATCTCCTTCCTCGCAAGTATTTTATCTCATATGTTAGTCCCGATCCACCTCATACTGACTTGGTGCCATTCCATAGTAACCCTTAAAAACCTTATTGAAATAAAAGTAATCTTTATAGCCACACTCATTTGCGATTTGTTTCATACTAAGATTACTTGTATTTAATAATTGGGCTGCATGCTTCATTCGTGTCTCTGTAACAAAACATGTCAATGTCGTATTATGGTTCTTTGCAAACAAAGAGCAGATATATCCTGCACTCAGACCAAACTTCTTACCAAGCTGTTCTAAAGTAAACTTTTCATTAAAGTGCGTACGCACATATTCAACCAATGCCATAAATGATGGATTCATCAGTTCTTCTGAATCTACAAGCTGCTGTGGATGTTTCAGCGCTAACTTCATTGCCAGTTTCTCCAAAACAAGCTGCACTTCCGGAATCTGCAATGGTTTCAACAGGTAATCAAAGCCCTCCTGTTGAAAAAAAGTTCTTGCATCCTCAAAAGTACCATAAGCACTGAGCATAACAAACTCTGTATCCAATCCGTTTTCTCGTACTGTTTTCATAAAAGTATGCCCATCCAGATATGGCATCCTCAAATCAGAAAATACCACATCCGGTTTTAGTTCAAGCACTCTCTCTACTGCTCTTTTGGAATTGCTCTCCATTCCAATCACTTCAAAGCCATTGTCCATCCATGGAACGCTGGCTGCTATCTCTTTTATAATCAGTTCTTCATCATCTACTAAAAATACTCGAAACATAATACCCCCCAATCTCTTCTATTTTACTATATTCATCCACTAACATCTATTCATTTCTTTATAGAAGCCTCTTTTATTTTATACAAGATTTCGCTATATCAACATAGACTGGATTAAGTTTCATTGGTATCATCTTCATATCTTTACTGCCACTCTCCCATACCCTATCTATCATAAATAAGGGGCAAAGCTTATTTGGTTGTTTCTTTATTCCTATAAAACCTTGATCTATCCGATTCCTTTCTACATATTTCTTCCAATCTACAACTGAGATTCTACGTCAGTACTTTATAAACCACCCTCAAAGCATTGATAAATATACGTTCCTTCAAAATTCAGCTTTCACTCATTGGGTGAAAGAAAAATGCTCAAAAATGTGTTGAATTATCAGCTTTTATGAGTCGATATATGGTACAATAATAGTAGCAAAAGTAGAAAAAGGGGTTTAAATTATGATTAATAAAATTGATTTCACAGCTAAGAATCTAACATCAAATGCAGGTCTTTTTCTTCTCCTTGAGAACGCAAAAAGTAATGAGATTTTTGATCTAGTTGAAAATGACCTCGTATTTGA
>DATERV010000138.1:0-23517 GCA_035271185.1 Lachnospiraceae bacterium
TCCCAAAGTCCGGTTCCAACGGGGCTTATTAAAGTGCCACTACTCCAGTCACTGTCACTCTGAATAATTCAAAAATTCGATAGATTGGTACTTTGGAAGGATATATTCATTTTTTAATTACATTTTGCGGAAACTCAAGAAAGGAAGCAAAATGCAGGTAATAAATGGAGAAAAATATTGCACCTCAGATGCTAGTTAAAAATTAGTGTTTGAAGTGCTTTTTTGTTTCAGACAAATGGTATTTATGATAAAATGGGTCTAAATGGAAGAAATGTTTATGATGACCTATATGATATCTACCACAAAGTTTAGGAGAGAATATGCCGCAATTGCTATCTTCTTATAAAGAAACCAAGTTACAATCTTCCCGCATGGAAATATCATTACCTTCTTTTTTCACAGAATCTACCCGTGAATGGTTTGCTGAAAGCTTAGGGGAACCTACACTGGTTCAAACAGAAGCCTGGCCACATATCCATGAGGGAGAAAACATCCTTGCATCTGCACCTACCGGTACAGGTAAAACGTTGACCGCCTTTTTGGTTTTTTTGGATGAGCTGATAGCGCAATCTGTGAAGGGTACACTACAGGAGGGATTGCAGATCATTTATATTTCACCCCTTAAATCCTTGGCAGCAGATATCAGGGAGAATTTAAAGCGTCCTCTGGAAGGCATTTATCATAAAGAGATGGAGAAGAATCCCAAGCTGGTACAGCGGGTGAGGGTAGCCATCAGAACCGGAGATACCACCCAGAGTGAACGCCGGGAAATGATCAAAAAACCACCCCATATTTTAATAACCACCCCGGAATCCTTGTTTCTGCTTCTCACCAGTATGTCTGGAAGGGTGATGCTGTCTACTGCCCGGGTGATGATCGTGGATGAACTGCATGCCATGATTGATACCAAAAGAGGTGCCCATCTGATACTGTCCCTGGCAAGACTGGATGAATTGTGCGGGAACCCCCTTCAGAGAATCGGATTATCTGCAACCATCGAGCCTTTGTCTGTTGCGGCAGAATATCTATCTCCCGACCCGGTGAGCATCATTGCACCGGCAGTAAAGAAAAAGGTGGAAATCCAGGTATCAAGTCCCCAAAAGGATGAGAGTTTGATCACCAAAGATTCTGTGTGGAGGGATA
The DNA here is from genome assembly GCA_035271185.1 of Lachnospiraceae bacterium. Classification (GTDB taxonomy): domain Bacteria; phylum Bacillota; class Clostridia; order Lachnospirales; family Lachnospiraceae; genus Acetatifactor. The sequence continues at coordinate 1,144 of DATERV010000138.1, forward strand.
TTGCGGCACGAATATTTGATGAGTGCCAGAAGTCACGGAGTGTCATCACCTTTGTGGAAGGTCGAAAGCCAGCAGAACAGCTGGCGATGTATATGAGAGAGCTGGGTGGGGAGGATTTTGCCAGAGTACATCATGGAAGTCTGTCCAAAGAACAGCGAAGTATTGTGGAGCAGGATCTGAAACAGGGGCGAATTCGTCTGCTCATTGCCACTTCCTCCATGGAGCTGGGAATTGATGTAGGCGAGATTGAACAGGTATTTCAAGTTGGGTTACCGAGAACCATATCCAGTACCATGCAGCGTCTGGGACGAGCAGGACATAGTCCATCCAAGACCAGTGTCATGCAGATTTTCCCCAGAACCGCACAGGAAGCTCTTTACTGTGGTATGACAGCTGAAGTGGCACGGAATGGTGGAATTGAACATTCCAAACCACCCCGGATGTGTCTGGATGTGTTAGCCCAGCACCTGGTTTCCATGGCAGCCAATAAAGATTATGAAGTTCGTGAGGTGATGCCTGTCTTAAAGAGAGCAAAGCCTTTTTGTGATATTCAGATAGAGGATGTCAGAAGCGTATTGCGAATGCTGGCAGGAGATTATGAACATGAGGATAATGTGCCGGTTCGGCCAAGACTACTTTATGATCGTATTCATGATAAAGTAGAGGGCGATGCCTACAGCCGAATGCTTGCCATTATGGCAGGCGGAACCATTCCCGACAGGGGAATGTTTATCGTAAAAACGGAAAACGGTGTCAAAGTGGGAGAGGTGGAAGAAGAATTTGTGTTTGAATGCCGGGTGGGAGATGAATTCCAGCTGGGAAGTTTTCACTGGCGTATCCAACAGATCACGAAAGATACCATGTACGTCATTCCATCTGTCTCAAAGAGGGACAGGCTTCCTTTTTGGAAAGGTGATATTACTGGAAGAAAGCTGATGACCGGCATTTCCTTTGGAGAAATTTTGAGAAACTTAGAGCAGGCCTATTATCAGGATGCTAATAACCAACTTACAGATGGTAATCCTACACAAAATAATCTTACAGAGTATTACCCCTTGCTAAACAATGAACTGACAAAACTCGGACTGGATGTAGAAAGTGCACAAGAATCTTTGGAATATATTGACAGGCAGATAACTGCCACTGAAGTATTACCCAGCGACAAAACCATGATTCTGGAGCATTATCAGGATGAGGATGGAAATTATCAATTGATGGTTCATTCTGTCTTCGGTAATTGCATCAATGCGCCTCTTGCATTACTTTTACAGGACTGTGTGGCGGAGGAAACCAAGGCAACTATCAATTATGTCTCCGATGATGACGGTATTGTACTGTTTTCCTATGATGGGCTGCGTCTGCCCAATGACCTGTTGTATCATTTAAAATCGGAAATGGTTGAAAAGCTACTTGATGCAATGGTTATGGCCACTCCTACTTTTAATATCATGTTTCGTTACAATGCAGGACGCGCCTTAATGATGGGGATGAGCAGGAAAAAGCGCCAGCCGCTCTGGCTACAACGTGCCAAGGGCGCGCAGATGCTGGAACGTGCCATGCAACATGAGGGTCATCCCTTGATTCGAGAAACCAAGAGAGAATGTCTGGAAGACTTCTGGGATATGGAGGGATTAATTCAGGTTTTACAGGGAATCAAAGACGGTAGCATACAAGTGCGGGAGCTGTTTTTAGAGGTACCGTCCCCCATGTCCTTCCTACTTCGTAAGAAGACAGAAGAATCACTGATGTACAATTATGCACCCATGCCAAACGGGGTGATTAGTACCACAGAAATGAAATTACTGGAAGTGAAGGGATTACTGAATCCTGACACATATCAGTTAGAAAAAGTACAGGAGCGAAAATCGCTTCCCGAGGATGAAAAGCAGTTGCATACCCTTCTCATGATTGAAGGAGATTTGATTGCAGGAGAGCTTCCCATATCGGTAAACTGGCTTGAAAAACTGCTCCAAAATGAGCAGGTGCTATATATAGAACCGGGACTCTGGATTGCAGCAGAGCAGAACGAATTGTATGAGATGGCTCTGTTACAGAAAGAGGAGGATGCTCGTGCCAAAATCGTGTTACGACTGATTCGTTACCGTGGAGGACAATCCCTTGAGGAGGTTGCCCAAAGATACGGTTGGTCGGAGGAGGAAACCCAATCCATTCTGGACGGTTTTGTGGAAAAGGAGCAATTGGTATACCATGAGGAAACCTATTTCCATAAGGAATTATATGACCGGGCCAGAACAGCTACCATAAAGAGCAGGAGAGAACTGGTTAAAACACAGGAATTTCCTGGCTTTGCCTCTTATATGCTAAATTCTATGAGTATTGTGGCAACACCCTCTGAACAGCTGGAATATGCAGTGGAACAGCTGTGTGGACAGTATTTTGCAATCGAACTATGGGAAACGGTAATCCTGCCGGCAAGAGTCACAGGCTACAGACCGGAGGCACTGGATACCCTTCTTTCCCAGGGAAATTATTATTGGAAATTGAATGGAGAGAAAGAACTCTGCTTCTTACGGTATGAAGATGTCGATTGGGACTGGGAGTGGAATACAGGACTGGATGATAAGCAGAATGCGGGATTGGACGAAAACACAGAACTAACTGATAGAGAAAAGTCTGTCTGCACTATGCTAAAGAAGAGAGGTGCCTGTTTCGCAAATGCATTAGCCCAGGCTGTGCAAGGGGATTCCGTTTATCCGGATCTGGTGAATCTGGCGCAAAAGGGCCTGGTGTGTACGGACAGCTTTGGACCGGTGAGATATTTGATCAACAGGGCTTCCATAGAGAAGGCGGTAGCCAGACAGCAGGTACAAGCCAGAATGAAATATTTATCTGCGGGCAGATGGGACTTTTCGCGGTGTGAAAAACCGGCATCCATGGAAGTCCAGGTGGAGCGAGCTCTGCGCAGCAGGGGGATTTTGTGTAGGGAGACAGCAAAAGGCATCATTTCCTGGCAGAATGCACTTGAGGTTCTCCGTATCTGGGAATATGTGAATAAGGTGCGCAGGGGTTATTTCGTAAAAGGGCTTTCAGGTATACAGTTTATTTTGGAACAGGATTATAAACGAATGGTAGCAGAACTGCCCCATCCCAAAAGTGAATGCAGATGGATTTGTGCCATTGATCCTGCGCAGACCTGGGGAAAACTGGTTCCCCATATGGAGGGAAGATCTTTTATCAATGTTTTAGGTACTTATGTGGGCCTTTATGAGGGAAGAGTCATTGCCGTATTTGAGCATAAAGGAAAGATACTTCGTGTGTTTGAGGAAGAACTTTTAGATGAGTCAATGAAACAGTTTACTAAGGAGTTTTCCAGAAAGAATATCTATGCCGGCACGAAACGAATTGTAGTGAAGGAATATCCGCAATGCGCAGAGGGAGTGCTTAAGAAGTATGGGTTTAAGAAAGAGATAATGGACTATGTACTCTATCTCTAGTAATATAAGGATTGGAGATAAAATGATACAGCAGGAGGAGATAATTGGTACACTCTGTCTTAAATATGGGCTAAGTGTAAAACAAATTACATTATGCAGGGACTGGATCGGTCAGGTTTATATCATCATTGCTAAGGATTCTCAATATGTCCTGAAACTTTATAAGAAAAAAACAGTGGAAGAGATACTTCCCTCTATTGAAGTCGTAGATTATCTTTACCGGCAGGGATTCAGTGTACCCAGAGTGATAGATACCTTAGAGGGAGAGTTGTATACTATCATCTGTGGTAACGTGGCAGTCTTGTCCGAATATATTGAAGGCCTGGAAGTGGAACGGGATTCCTCATTGCAGCAAATCGGAGTACTTGCGGGGCAGATGAGGTATTTCATGCAGGATTATTCGGGAAGTCTTCCTAAACAGGATCATTCACACAGGCAATCTCTTATTAAGGAAGGAAACGCTGGTTGTCTTTGATTTTGATGCAAGCGGATTGGGGTATCCTGCTTATGATATCTCAACCATGTGCGATGCAACCGACTACTTTACAGTAGGATCAGACAGCTTTCAAACAGAGAGAGAACGGATCACGAAGAATTTAGATACCTTTCTCAATGGCTACACTAGGTACAGCGTGATTACAGATGCTGAGTTAGCAACGATTCCTTCACTCATTGCGCTTCGTCATTTTGACATTCAGGCTACAATCATTGCAACACTGGGTCTGGATTGCGTGGATGAGGAATTCCTGGACCAGCAGCTGTCATGGCTGTATACGTGGGTCAAATAACACAAAAGTATGTACTAGAATGATTGCTCTTATGGAAATTTTGTATATAATAGAAGAAAAGGCCATACAGGAGGCCGCAAATGATATAGGAGCGATTTGCTTCAACACAACTAGAATGGAGGATTATTGGCATGAAAGAACTGAAAGGCACATCCGTTGCTCTTTTTGACGGGGATTTACGTCGTAGAGAAGAGGATAATCGTACATATTTAATGAAACTGAAGAATGAGCATCTTTTATTTAATTACAACCTGGAGGCCGGAAGATATGGTGGCAGGGGTATCCAGACTGATGTAATGGGTGGTTGGGAGGCTTCAACCTGCCAGATCAGGGGTCATTTTTTAGGACATTGGCTTTCTGCAGCAGCCATTCATTATGATGAAACAAAAGATGAGGAGATAAAGGCAAAGGCAGATGCTTTGATTGCGGAACTTAAAATCTGCCAGCAAGAAAATGGCGGAGAGTGGGCAGCTCCTATTCCAGAAAAGTATCTCTACTGGATTGCTAAAGGAAAAAATATATGGGCACCACAGTACAATATCCATAAACTTTTTATGGGATTGGTGGATGTTTACCGGTATCTGAAAAATGAGCAGGCACTGGAAATTGCAGACAAAATGGCAGACTGGTTTTTACGCTGGTGTGAAAGCTATACCAAAGAGCAATTTATGAATATTCTGGATGTGGAGACTGGCGGCATGATGGAGGTCTGGTGTGATTTGTATGAAATCACCGGAAAGAAAAAGTATGAGACCCTAATGGAATGCTATTACCGCAGCAGATTGTTTGAACCCTTGCTGGAAGGAAAGGATGTTCTCACCAATATGCATGCCAACACCACCATTCCGGAGGTGCTTGGATGTGCAAGAGCTTATGAAGTAACTGGTGTTGAAAAGTGGATGGATATTGTAAAGGCCTATTGGAAATGTGCTGTGACAGATCGTGGCTGCTTTGTCACAGGCGGTCAGACTCAGGGGGAAATCTGGACACCTATGCGGCGGTTAAAAGCAAGGCTGGGAGACAAAAATCAGGAGCATTGTACTGTTTATAATATGATTCGTCTGGCAGAGTTTTTATTTCGCTGTACCAAGGATCCCGCATATATGGATTACATTGAAGTAAATGTACGTAACGGCATTCTGACTCAGACCTACTGGCGTGGTATGCCTTACCAAAATTCTCCTGGTAAGGGTCTGCTGACCTATTTCCTTCCCCTGAAGGCAGGCAGCAGGAAAGACTGGGCAGGTGAGATGGATAGCTTCTTCTGTTGCCATGGAACCATGGTACAGGCCAATGCAGCACTCAATCGTAACATCTATTATCAGGAAGATAAGGAACTTTATGTCACACAGTATGTGGATTCCAAAGCAGATTTTGTTTTGGATGGAAAAAAAGTCAGTATAGAACAGCGTGAGGATCACTTGAACGGCAGTGTGCAGACATCATCTGTAAATGATGGAGCACAGCATATAGGAGATATCAATAGTGCTTATGCCAATAAACCTGACTTCAAAAAGCACGTACTTACCATTCATACAGAGGGAGAGTCCGTATTTACGTTAAAAATCCGTATTCCGGACTGGATCAATAAAGAAGCAGAGGTGTATGTGAACGATCAGCTTTTTGTAAAAACGAAAGACACATCAGCCTTAATCTCCATTTCCCGTAGCTTTACAGAAGGGGACCGCATCACGGTGATTCTGCCTATCGGATTGAAATTTGTAACGCTGATAGATGATGAAACCATGGGAGCCTTCCGTTATGGACCCGACGTACTTGCTGGTGTCTGCGAGCAGGAGAGAGTGTTGAAGCTACAGGGTGGCAAACCAGAGGATGAGCTATCAATGGATACAGAGCGCCAGTGGGGATCTTTCCAGACTTTCTTTAAGACGGAAACCCAGGACCCGGGTATCAATTTCAAACGGTTATGTGAGATTGGATACGAACCATATCAGGTATATTTTAAAGTTCGGTGATACAAAGGATAGTGATTGGTGATTAGATAAATACACTAAAAAGACATCTTTTAGAAAGAAACTCCTAAAAGATGTCTTTTAAATTAACCTAAGACAACGGCAGTAAAATTCACTTAGCTTGTTGCAACAGAATGTATTATAATGTAAGATAATTGCGAATAAAACAAACAAAATACCAAAAAATAATAAATAGCGGAGAAAAAATGAAAAATATTGGAAAAACATTATATATGAACTTTGTAAAATCGATGACAGTAAGAAGGGCAATAGCCGTTATTCTCGGAAATATTGTCCTGGGAATCGGGGCAGCAGGATTGCGGTTTTCTCTATTGGGCAATGAACCCTACACAGCTATGAATATGGCCATTAGTGATGGAATACATATGAGTCTAGGGACTTATCAGCTTATTTTGAATCTGGGACTGCTCGTAATTCAATTGATTTGGGGCAGAGCTTATATAGGATTTGGTTCCATTATCAATCTGTGCTTTTTAGGGTATATTGTGGAAGCTGCAGGTTTTGTACTGAGTTTATTATTGAAAAGCGCAGAAGGGTATACCTTTGTGCAGAAAATACTGTTTATGATTGTTTCATTGCTGGTTTTGACATTTGGAATTTCCATTTACCAGACAGCTAATTTGGGAGTAGCACCATATGATTATCTGGCACTGGGTATGACAGATCATTTTCCTACACCTTACTTTGTAAACCGTGTGATAACAGATGCTATCAGCGTGCTCACCATTGTTTTAGTAGTGCTTGGAGGTCTCGTTACCTGGAATGAAAGTCATTTGGGAATTGGTACTATTGCCGGAGCATTCTTCCTGGGGCCGCTGATCAATTTCTTTAACAAATTCAATAAGAAATGGATCAGATAAAGCTTAATCAATATAGTCTTTAAGAAAATGAGGGAATATATATGAAGAAGGGAATTCTATTTATTTTGTGTCTATACTGTATACTATCCTTTTCAGGATGTAGTGCTTTGTCTGATTTGAATGGGACTGTAGACTCTGAAGAGGTTCATGACGAAGGAGTACTATATTACCTTAATACAAATTATTCTGATGACTGGAATGATGCCAAGGATATGATAATATCAAGCTGCAATTATGAGTCTATACAAATCGATTCAGAAAAATTTGGTCCACTAGCATCATCCATAGATAGATGGAACAGTGAGAGAAATGGGGAGGTTGTAGCGCTAACAGAACAAGCTCGTACGGATTATGCAGAACATCCGGATAGTTGGGATGGTGCTTATACCATTTATGCCAACTGTACGATAGAACGTTCTGACAGTAAGGTTTTTAGCTATATTGACCAGTGTTATTACGAACAGGGTGGACCACATGGGAACAATGTGTTTGTAGGATATAATTTTGATTCCCAAACAGGTGAAAAGATTCTATTATCTGATGTTATTTCAGATAACAAGAGCTTGACGGATGCTTTAGAAAAAGAATTACTTAAAATATATGATGCAGATATTTTTCATTCAGATGATTTATCACAATATATAATGGATCACTACTTTCTGGCTTCACCGGAAGAACAGTATAATATGCAGTTTACTTTAGGCTATAAGCGTATCACTTTCTATTTCAGTGCTTATGATTTAGCTGATTATGCAGAAGGAATGCAGGAAGTAACGCTGGTATATGATGACTACCCTGAGTTAATGGACTCTGAGTATTGTACCTATGTTCCTTCTAATCATGCCTACCCCATTTTTAATTATGCAGACAATTACATTGACGTCAACGCGGACGGTGTAATGGAGACCATCTCAGTGTCAGGGGCAGAAGATGATGAGTGGTATGGCTATAATACTGTTACAGTAGGTGTCAATGGTCAGGAGGTTACACAGGATGCATATACTTACTACCTTTTACCCTATTATGTAAAAATCAATGAAAATAGTTATGTGTATGTTCAGTTGTCCGCCGAAAATGACTACCATACATTTATGGTATTTGATATAACCTCTGACATGCCGGTTTATGTCGGTACTTCTAATGGATATTTGCGTGGTTTTTCAAATCCTAACCGCTTTTGTATTGCTGAAAAAGTAGATATACTCAGTACCTATTCGGGAATGCGTATATTCCATGTAGGTGATAATGGAATGCCAGTATGTGATTCTTCTGAATATGCTGTAGCATCCAGCACTCAACTGACGTCTACTGTTGAACTGGAAGGGGAACTACTTGATTCTGTTACCGGAGAAGTGATAGGAACAAACAAATTCCCAATAGGAACATGTTTTCGTATTATTGCAACAGATAACGCCAGCTATATAAAAATGAAAACGGATGATGGTAGAATAGTGAAATTTCCTATTACAGTGGACTCACCACAGACCATTAATGGTATGGACGCATATGATTGTTTTGAAACACTTTGGTATGCGGGCTAGAATGGCTTGTAATAGTAAAAAAAGTAAAGAGAAGGAAGAGGTTTAGAAATGAATAATGAGCTTTTTTTCCATGATTTGGAGTCAGAAAGACTATTACTTAAGAATATTTCATACGAAGATAGAGACTTCATATTCAAACAGTTTTCAGATGCAGATGTGACAAAGTACTTGTTGGATGAGGAGCCCTGTACTACTATGCAGGAGGCTGATGATATAATTGATTGTTATTTGATTCCGGAGCCAAGGCTTCAGCATCGTTGGATTTTGACCTTAAAGAGTGATAATAGCAAAATAGGAACATGTGGATTCCATTGTTGGAATAGAGAAAATTGGAGTGTTGAAATTGGATATGATATGCAGAAAGAATACTGGGATAAAGGCTATATGACAGAAGCACTATCAGCTATTATTCTATTTGCAAAACAGGATATGCAAGTCAAACGGATTGATGCACATATATATCCCGATAATGTTCGTTCATCCAAATTGGTTAAAAAGCTAGGTTTTATGAATAGCGCTGACAATGTAATATATGCTTTTAGAGGCATAGATTATATACATAACATTTATCAACTGGAAATATAGATATAACGGATTTTCTGTACAAAGTTAAAACTATGTGGTATAAAATACATAAATAAATGGTTTAGTGTGCTTATTGCAAAAGATAATAATTACCTGAGATGAATCATGGATTATGGAGGGTTACATAGTGAAAAACATCGGCTTTAATAAAGTCCTATGTCTATTATTTACCTTTGTTCTGATTTCCTTAACAACAGCATGTGCAAGTGATGTAATAAGTCGAAACCCCATTGAAGTAAAGCAGTTAAATGATCATATATGGTTAATGAATGATAATAATGAATCTACAGGCTTTGTAGTTGTCGGAAGTGAGAAGGCAGCAGTAATTGATACCATGAATGGCTACGAGGACGTTCAAAAAATTGCCCGGACCATAACAGATTTACCGCTTATAGTGATTAACACCCATGGTCACTCGGATCATATTTATGGTAATGCATACTTTGATGAAGTGTATATTCACCCCAATGATTTAAATCTTGCATGGGGAGAATACAACTATTTCAACTATCAAACGATACAAGCACAGTTTGATTTGAAACCAGTAAAATTCCTGACCACAGAGGAAGGGGATGTGTTTGACCTTGGCGGTGTTTCACTGGAAGTATACCATGTCCCGGGACATACCCAAGGTGGTATCTGTTTATTGGATCGTGAGGACAAAGTATTATTTACAGGAGATACCATTAATAAACATTGCTGGATGCAACTTTATAATTGTACTCCGATGGAAGATTTTTATGAGTCATTAGAAAACCTTAAGGGAATTCGTGGTGAGTATGACTATATCCTACACGGTCACACACAGGACTTTGTTGATGCATCGGTATATGAGGACCTTATGGCAGCAGTTAAAGAAGTAATTGATGGAGTAAATGACAAAGATACAGAATATCAGTACTATGGTGGAACCTGTATGCAACACCCATTCCCTACCGGCGAAGGTGTAGTTGTTTATAATCCATAAGTCACTAATTCTTCTACGTAAGATAAGGGAAGCACAATAGCAGGCCTGATTCCCATTAAGGAATCACAAGCATATTCACTATGGAACTGTTCTGTATGATCCATGCCATTTCCTGCACAGAGAACAGTGCAGGCAGGTATATCCCCATAATCACGTAATGCCCAATATGTTGTGGGTTCTCCATCACTAACATAGGATGAATAAACACCGCTTCCTTCTTTAGCCGCAGCACCTGTTGTGGGAATAGCGGAAAGAAGAATGTTTTGATCCAGTATGTATTGCTGCACTTCTTCTTTACTTAATAAGAAAACAAAATCCTGCGTTTCCATGGTAGTTCTGGATACATTTTGATAGAATAAATCATGGGAAACAAGCAGATATCTTTCTTTCTCAGAAAAGAAATAAAGAAATCCTGGATCTGTTTCATATCCATTTTCGTAAATAGTAGTTCCGTCATCAATGGGTGCCATATCTGTATAAGTCATTGAAGCATCTGAAGAATTCAGCCAGGTTCTGATATTAGAAGCTGCCCAGTCTGCATTTCCCCAAAACTTCTGTAACTGTTCTGTAGTATATTCTGAACAGGAATCCTCATTAAAATAGATATCTCCATTTTGACCTCTGGAGCCGCTTTCTGCCACATCATAGGGCTGAAAAGCTACAATATTCTCAGCGATACATAATACAGTGTTGGTTTCGGAATCTGTTTGAAGAACAATCCAGGACAACGCTTCTTTTTCTCCAGTGTATTCCATTGCACCAAAGGAAAAGGTATCTCCCAATTTCACGGCATTTGCAGTTAGCTCTGTCTGCGTTTGCATACCAGCAGCAGGCTTCCTAGAGAGGTATACTCCCACACCAATACACAAAAGAAGGATTGCGGAAATCAACAGCCACAACCAAGTCATATTGTTTTTTGAAGATTTTCCTTTCCGGATGTCAGACTTCTCATCTATATTTGTGGGTAATGTTTTTTCAGAATCAGTAACATTACAAAGTGAATGAATGGCGTTAGCCAGTGTTTCATACTTATGAGCCTCGTCTGGTGTAAACCATTGAGTTGATGCTAAAAAGTACTCCAGGGATTTAGACAATTCTACCTTCTCATATTGATATGTCAGGATAGGGAGATTTTTGTTTACAGCACGTTCCACCTCCCTGGTAACATGTTGGGATATGTTTGAGTCTTTCGTGAGGCAAAGCAAAAGAACCCTGGTGTTTTCAATCCCTTTTATGATTTCCGCACCATATTCTGATCCGGGAGGAATATCTCTGGGCGCTATCCAGCATACAATACCGACTTTCTCAAGATAACTTCTTAGTTCATTTGCAATATCTGCGTTAGCAGAAGCATAAGAAATAAATACATCTGTCATCATTTGTTCATCTTGCTCCTTAACTTTCATCTGAGGTACCCCAGTAATCAAAAAAAGAAATTTTGGCATGCTGTTCCAAAAAATCCTTGGGATAGTGCCCTGCATTTATTATTGACATTGCCTGTAGCAGAGACTTTTTTGTCTTTTCAGCGGATTCTCTGCTCATATATTTAGATATTTGTAATTTTTTATAATCATTGGTAGACCATGCCCAGGTAGCGGCTTTATATAAATTACAGGATTTATACCATACATCATCTGTAAAATCAGGCAGTTTTTTAAAACTGCGAATTTCCATCTCAATCCATGTGATACCCGGTATAATATTTGTTGCTGGGTCCGGTTCGATTTGTATACAATCATAATGATTTTTTCTGGCAAATTGCTGCGCTTTTGAACCTGCTGCACAGTAGATGATGGGAGTTATAGGTTTTTTGTATTTACTCAAGGTTGAGGGATTAAACATTTCTTTACTTATGATTTGTACATTTGAATGTATTACTACGTACTTAAGCTGATCACAATTTTCAAATACACAATCATCAATGGAATATAGATTAACAGGTAATTCAACCTTACTTAATCCTGTAGTTGAGAATGCATTGGATTGAATATGTTTGACCGAATGAGGTATATCAATCTGAGTAATAGCCGTATAAGATAGTAAGCCATAAGCTATATATTCAAGCTGATCCGGTAAGACTATATTTGTTAAGCTTTCACATTGGCTAAAGGCATTGGCTGCTAACACTGTTATCGTATTGGGAAGAATTGCTTCTTTTAAACTTGTGCAACCCAAGAATGCACCATTCCCAATCTCAATAAGGCTATTTGAAAAATGTATTTTACACAGTTTTATACACTTTTCAAATGCACCCTTTCCGATATACTTACATCCTTCTTCAAAAACGACTTCTTCTATATCACTACATTCCCTAAAAACATGATTCCAAATACCAATGACTTTCTTACCATGAATTTCAGATGGAATGGTGATACATGGGTTATGAAATCCGTTGTATTTTGTTATGAGAATACAATCCTGATCAAGCTCGTAGGTAAAAATGTTTTCGTTTGGCACTTCAGAATTTATAGTATTGATTTTCGTGGTAACAGTCACACCGCATCTGGGACATATCCTAAAATCACTTTGTAATGTAAAATGACATGATGGACATTCTAATCCAGTGTCCTCATATTTTTCTACGAGTGACCTATTTTTCTCTTCCAGAATACCATTCATTTCATGTAGGGAGGTTATCTCCTTTTTTAGTAATAGATTTAAAGAACTTAATTCTTGTACTGTACCATTCAGTCTATCAACCTCATCAGTTAATTTCCCCATTCGCTTGAAAGGATTCATGCGTTTCCCCCTTTATAAATATATCACGATAAATTATATTTATCTTACCATAATTGCATATAATTGTCTTGCAGATATATGTTTGGTTTGCACGACTACATCGCTGATTGCTTTTTCTAGAGTTAAATAATTGTAAAATAGTGTAGAACAAACTATAATAATGAAGGAAGGATTCAGAACGAAAGGGTGTAAATATATGAAACTATTATTTAAACAGAGATTTTTTTCATGGTTAGACAGTTATGACATTTATGATGAAGCTGGAAACACATTGTATGTTGTGAAGGGACAGTTATCCTGGGGACACTGTCTGAAGGTTTTAGATAGTTATGGTAATGAAATTGGTACGGTTCGGGAGAAAGTGTTGACTTTTCTGCCGAAATTTGAAGTATATCACAGAGATTTGTATATAGGATGTATTAAAAAGGAGTTTACCTTTTTTAAGCCCAAATATGATATTGATTTTAATGGCTGGCATGTTGAGGGAAGTGTTTTTGAGTGGGATTATACAATCATTGGACCAAGTGGAAATCAAATCGCAAGAGTTACAAAGGAAATTTTTAAATTAACGGATACCTATGTGCTTAATGTGGTAAATCAGCAGGATGCATTATATGTACTTATGTTTGTGCTTGCAATTGATGCAGAAAAATGCTCCAGAAACTAGATTGTTAGCATTTAGAATGCGAAATGCGGATATTGGATATCCTATACAGAATGATTGTTCTTTCATTAGGAGTTCATACTTGCTATAATAGGGCGTATGGACATAGTATCATTGCTATGAGAAGCTGTGAAGAGTATGTGAATAAGGAGATAGGTGAATAATGGTAAAACATGTGATTTTATGGACATTAAAGGATGAGTATTCAGGTGCAGAAATGGAAAAAATCAAGGCTGATATCAAGGAGGGGCTAGAATCTCTAGCAGGTAGGATTCCTGGATTAGTTGATATAAAAGTAAATACAACTGGACTATCCTCTTCCAATGCTGATTTGATGTTGGATTCCACATTTGTGGATGAGGAAGCACTTAAGGGGTATTCCATTCATCCGGAGCATGTAGCTGTTGCAAATACTAAGGTAAGACCCTTTACTGCCACCAGAACTTGCATGGATTATGTGATCTAAAAAGTGTAATTGCTGAATAGCGTATTTCGGGCACTGGCTCTTTCCGTACTGCCATCCTTATTATTTTTGTTTTGTGGAATCATGAGCCGGACCATTTTGCTGATTGTGGCAGCAGTCCTATTTGCACCTTGTCATATTTTACTTAGCTATAAGAATGCGGTATTGTTCAAGAAGGTAGACCATAAGTAAGCCCCACTTTGTGTTGTAATTTCTAAAAACATCTTGGTTTATGTTTTGTGTGGAATTTCAGATATGTTGGATGGTCCTATTGCACGAAAGTGGAATTGGGAAAGCAAATTCGGTTTGCCCAATAGCTACATTTGCAGCCGTACAGGAAGCACATTTTATCATTGGATACAGCAATAGGATTGGGACGTTCCGGTAAGTGCCTCGGTATTTTGGAGATGTAAGTGAAAGGAGAACAAGAATGGCAGAGATCGTACATACTCAGGCAAAAAGGTTATACGAAAGCATTTCGGAAATAGCAGGAAGTGAAAAGGCCAATGTTATACTGGATGAATTACCATTATCAAAATCTCCCACAGACAAAAAGAGAGGGGAATGGGCATGCAGTTCATGCAGGAGTTTATGTGAAAGCTTTGATAGTAAAACAGTGGAAAGTATTAGAAAGAACTGTCATTGCAAACCATCGCCGCAATCTGTGAAGCAAATGAAAAAGTTATGGAGTGAATGCGGGGACCTGGGTGAGTTTGCTAAAAAAGCAAACGAAAATGCTAACGGATCGTTTGAAATGGAAAACAGCCATAATGCATTGATTATGAAATATCCCGTTTGCTATTGCCAATTTCTCAAAGAAACCGATGTGCAGGCTCCGATAGAGTGGTGTTACTGTACTTTGGGATATGCAGAGGATATGTTTTCCCGGGTATCCGGTAAGGAGGTTACCTGTGAGCTTCTGGAAAGTATTGCCACGGGTGGTAAATGCTGTAGAATAAAAATGAATTTAACTGACAGGCTCATAAAACAGGATTTATCTAACCTGTTTTAAATGAAGAAGCATAGTGCACCAAGTAACTAAATATGAAATAAAAAAAGCAACGATCCTTAGTCACATGGCTAAATAGAACCGTTGCTTCTCTTTATGTGATTAGTATAACATGACTAAATCATTATTATGAAAGTACTAATTAAAAAGTGTCCTTATAGGTGCGGGCTTTTTCAAATTCTTCCTCGATAGCTGCAGAAGGTTTCTTGGTAAGCAGGGAAACCACAACGATTACAAGTGCTGACAATACGAATGAAGGAAGAAGTTCATAGATTCCAAATAAACCACCCATTGGCTTCAAAACCAGTTTCCACAGAAATACAGTAGCACCACCGGTTATCATACCAGCCACTGCACCCTCGCGTGTGGTCCGTTTCCAAAAGAGTGAGAGCAGTATGATAGGTCCAAAGGTAGCACCAAAGCCAGCCCAGGCAAAAGAAACCACCTCAAAAATGATACTGGTTTCATCCCATGCAATGAAGATCGCTATTATAGCAATCAGTAGAATGACCAAACGAGAAAGTCGCATGACCTTTTTATCGGACGCATCTTTCTTGATAATTCCTTCATACAGATTCTTTGATACAGAAGAGGCAGCAATTAACAAATAGGAGTCAGAGGAACTGATTGTTGCTGCCAGGATACCTGCCATTACAATACCTGCAAATAAAGGATGGAACAGAAGTTTTGACAACTGAGCAAATACGTTTTCAGCACCGCTCTTGGTAGCCAGCAAAGAATCTGCTGGCAACAGGCTACGGCCAAGAATACCAACAAACACAGCAACAGAAAGGGAAATCAATACCCATACGGTAGCAATGCGACGTGAACTTTTTAGTTCATTTCCTTTCCTGATAGCCATAAACCGTAAAAGTACCTGTGGCATACCAAAGTAGCCAAGTCCCCAGGAAAGAGTGGAAAGTATGGTTAAAAAGGGGTAAGCACCGGCATCGCCAAATAAGGGTATGCCATTAGCCACCTGCTGTACATTATTAGCATCTAATGTGGGTGAAGCTACACTGGTCATAGAAAGGTAACCAGATATGTTTTTTGCATTTTCTATTACTGCACCTATTCCGCCTGCTTCGATTACACCAAATATGAACACACAGATCAGCGCCAGAACCATAACGATTGCCTGCATGAAGTCAGAAGCACTTTCTGCCAAAAATCCACCTATTATGGTGTAAATAAAAACAAATAAGGCTCCAACAATCATCATGGAGTGATAGGACATACCGAACAGTCCGGAAAAGAGCTTTCCACAGGTGACAAAGCAACTTGCGGTATATACTGTAAAGAAAATCAAGATAAAGATAGCTGAAATACCCAGTATGAGTTTCTTGTTTTCATGAAAACGATTACTTAGGAAGTCGGGTATTGTAATGGCATTTCCGGAAATAATGGAATAGCTGCGTAGCCGTTTAGAGACAAGCAACCAGTTTATGTAGGTACCAAGTGCCAGGCCAATGGCTGTCCAGGCTGCATCTGCAAGCCCACACCAGTATGCTACACCGGGAAGTCCCATCAGCAGCCATCCGCTCATATCAGATGCCTCTGCACTCATGGCAGCCACCCAGGGGCCTAGTGTACGTCCTCCGAGAAAATAGTTTTCCGAGCTTTTCTGGGAACGTTTTGCAAAGAATAAGCCTATCAGAATGACGATTAACATATAGGCTGCCATTGCAATCAGAATTTCAATTCGATTTTCCATTTCATTCTCCTTCATTTTACGAATGTTTGTATGTAGTGATTAACTTGATGTAATTGGTATGGGATAAATTGACTTATCCAATCAGAATACAATATAATGCATAAATATACCATATAAAGTAATAACATACAATTGTAAATGTAAAATTATATGTCCAATCAATTCTTTTTTATGGGAAAGACAATTTGAATGAATTATAGTATAATAAGGCTAATGTAATTTCCAAATAATAACAAATATTTTTATACGATAACATTTGCATATTCCTTTGCTATGCAAGTATAATTGATAAGATGCATTCCCTTGGGAGTAGAATGGAGGAGGAAATGTCTGATAAAGTTATAATCAAGAGTAACCCATATGGAATCCGGCTGATATTGGATGAGCAGCTGCCCTTTCCTGCATTATCAAATGCTGTTGCAGAAAAGTTCAAGAAAATAGGAAGTTTTTTCAAGGATGCCAAAATGGCAGTTTCATTTGAAGGCAGGGTCATGACTGAAAAAGAGCAATTGCACCTGGCGGAGATCATAATGAAAAATTCCATGGTACAGATTGTTTCTATAATAGATAATGATCCGGCTATGGAACAGAAAATGAAAAAAGGACTGCTTTCAGGTGCCGAGAGTATACTGCGAAACGAAGGTGACAAAGAAGAAGGAGAAGCCTGTGCAGATTTCTATAAAGGGAATCTCAGGTCAGGACAAATTCTGGAAAGCAAGACCAGTGTTACCATTATAGGGGATGTAAATCCCGGAGCGAAGGTCATTTCAGGTGGGAACATAGTGATTTTAGGTTCGCTAAAAGGGAACGCCCACGCAGGAGCGTTTGGGAACAGTAACTGCTTTATTATTGCCTTGGATATGATTCCCATTCAGTTGCAGATTGGTGATTTGATTGCCAAAAGCCCTGATAGGGAACAAACCGCAAAGAGATTGTGGAGAAAAGAGAAAATCAGAGAAAATACGACTGCTGCACAGATCGCATTTGCCCAGAATGGTTTTATTTGTATTGAGCCTCTTACAAAAGAAAGCTTAATGAGTTTATAGCATGAAAAACGATACAAGGAGGAAAGAGAAATGAGTGAAGTTATCGTAATTACATCAGGAAAGGGCGGTGTAGGTAAAACCACTACCACAGCAAATGTGGGAACAGGACTTGCCATGCTAGGTAAAAAGGTAATTATGATCGATACCGATATTGGGTTGAGAAATCTGGATGTGGTAATGGGGTTGGAAAACCGAATTGTCTACAATCTGGTAGACGTGATTGAAGGAAACTGCAGATTGAAACAGGCCTTGATCAAACATAAGAAATTTCCACAGCTACATTTACTCCCCTCAGCACAGACAAGAGATAAGAATGCTGTTACACCGGAACAGATGAAAAAGCTGATTCAGGACTTAAAAAAAGAATTCGATTACATATTGCTAGATTGTCCTGCAGGTATAGAACAAGGATTTAAGAATGCTATCGCCGGGGCTGACAGAGCTTTGGTTGTCACCACACCTGAGGTATCTGCAATCAGGGATGCTGACAGGATTGTAGGCCTTTTGGAAGCAAATGAAACGGAAAAGATTGATCTGATCATCAATCGCATCAGAATTGATATGGTGAAACGTGGAGATATGCTGAAGGTGGAAGATGTGTGTGATATTCTGGCAATCCATTTACTGGGTGTTGTACCTGATGATGAACATATTGTCATCTCGACTAATCACGGTGAGCCTTTGGTTGGTTCCGAATGCCTTGCGGGACAGGCATATATGAATATCTGCAAACGTATTACAGGAGAAGAAGTACCCTTTATGGATTTGGATGCGAAAAAAGGCATGGTTTCTTTGCTTAAAGGGTTGTTTAAGAAAAACTAAGGGGGGTAAGGTGGCCATGGGATTATTTGATCTTTTTAGAAAGACCAATTCAGGTGATGTTGCCAAGGATAGACTAAAGCTGTTGCTGGTATCCGACAGAGCAAACTGTTCTCCTGAGATGATGGAAATGATTAAGAATGATATTATTATGGTGATATCAAAATATATGGATATCGATCCGCAGGGACTTGATATCCAACTCACCCAGACTGAGTCTGATGGGAAAAATGGAAAAGTACCAGCGTTATTCGCAAATATCCCTATTAAGGACTTAAAACATACACCGACTAAGTAAATCAACAATTTCATCTATAAAAAGGTGTGTGTATACAATGGGAACAAAATAAAATAAAGAAAATGTGGATGGACACTAAAGTTCATCCATTTTTTTACGATATATATAGTAGCATGATAGAAAGAGATTAGAAAGGAGGAGTCCGATATGCGTATTGAAGCATATAATCAGGTACAACAGCTCTATAACACAAAGAAGCCAGGTCAGGTGAAGAAAACCACCAACACAAGCTTTTCCGATCAGTTACAGATCAGCAGCGTGGGAAAGGATATCCAGATCGCTAAGACTGCAGTTACTGCATGCCCTGATGTCAGGGAAGACGTAACGGCTCCTATCAAAGCAAGCATTGCAACAGGAACCTATGAGGTAAGTGCATCAAGCTTTGCAGATAAGTTGTTAGAAAATATGAAGAAATGAGGTAATCCCAGTGGCAAGTCTGATAGAAAATCTGATAAGCGTATTGGAACTAGAAAGTTCAGAATACGAAAAACTACTGGGATTATCAATGCAAAAGACCCCGGTCATTATTTCAGGGGATTTGCAAGCACTACAGCGAATCACGGATGAAGAGCGAGATGTGGTCAGTAAAATTAATCACTTGGAAAACAAGAGAACAGAAGTGACTAATGATATTGCCAACGTTATGAACAAGGATGTTAATACTTTAAAACTGGTGAATATTATTCAGATGTTGGAAAGCAGACCTGAGGAAAGCAGGAAGTTGGCTCAGGTACATGATATATTAAAGGAAGCCGTAGGAAATATGCAGCGCGTCAATGAACAAAACAAAGAGTTGATTGCCCGCTCCCTAGAAATGGTGGACTTTGATATGAATCTGCTTCAGGCTATGAATACAGCACCGGCGACAGCCAATTACAATAAAGGTGCCTATTGTGCTGGTAGTGCAATAGGAATAGATGTAAGTGGCTTTGATGCAAAGAGTTAGTCCGAAGCGTAGGGTATTCCTATGCATGACGTGAGGTGATAGTGTGAAAATTTCATTTTCACACAGCAAATTTGTGCTTGCAGCCCAAAGTTTGCGGCTTGCTGGCAAGAATGGAAATTATTATGCCACTAATGGGAAGTTTATATATAGGAGCATCCGGTTTACAGACAGGTCAGAATGCACTGAATACAACGGCACATAACCTGACCAATATTGATACCAAAGGTTATACAAGACAGCAGAGTCTGTTGTCTTCTAGAAATTATGTTACCATATCTAAAAACTCCGCCAGTGTATCTGATCAGCAGTACGGTCTCGGCGTCAATTATTCCGCAGTCAGACAAGTAAGAGATTATTTCCTGGACAAAACATACCGCAAGGAATCAGGTCGCAGTATGTTTTACGAAGTGTCTACAGACGCACTGTCTGAAATCGAGACAGTGTTAGGGGAAATGAACGGAGAGGATTTTCAGACCTCCCTTACCAACTTATGGACATCAGTACAGGAATTAGCAAAGGACCCATCAAGCTCTGTGACCCAGGGCTTATTAGTGCAACGTGCATCTGAGTTTTTAAGCAGAGCAAATTGCGTGTATAGTGATCTCTCTTCTTATCAGGACAGCTTAAATCTTCAGGTAAAAGACCAGGTAGATAAAATCAATGCTTACGGTAAGAAGATAATGGTATTGAATGACCAGATTCGTAAAGTGGAAAGTGCCGGTGCGGAGCATGCTAATGATTTACGTGACACCAGAAATAATGTGCTGGATGAACTAAGCGAATTGTGCAAGATGAGTTATGCAGAAGATGCCATCGGAAATATATCTGTGCAGATAGAGGGTACCGATTTTGTGAAAGGAAGTACCTTATATGAAATTGGCCTGGATGTAAATGGCACCACTGGATTTTATACACCCTTCTGGCCTCAAAGCGCAGAGTATACCATTCAGGCTGATGGCACCAAAAAATATGATATTAGCAATGCTAAAGTTTTTGATTTAAATCAGACCGTTTCCTCAACCATGGACACGGATATTGGTGGATTAAAAGCGATGTTATTGGCAAGAGGAAATCACAGAGCTGATTATTCTGATATTGAAACCAATTACGATGGCATTTCCCAGTCCATCATTATGAACATACAGGCAGAATTTGATCAGTTGATTCACAATATGTCAACCAAGATCAATGAGGTACTTGCCGGTGTATACAATGTCGATACAGGATATATGTGTGACAAAAATGGTTCGCCTCTGCAGTTGTTCCAGAAGATTACCACAGATGGTTATGTAAAGGGCACAGATGGCAGCGGATCTACAACCTGGACCTATGTGAATGAAGATTACCGTTACAAAGATACCATGTATATCATAAGCAATCTGAAGATCAACAACAATCTTTTACAGGAAGCCTCCATGTTAGGATTCAAACTGTCGGATGGATCAGTGGACTATAAAACAGCCGCGACTCTGAAAGCTGCTTTTACAGAAGAAGCTTACTGCCTCAATCCCAATGTACAGAAGAAGACATCCTTTGTGGATTATTATTCAGACCTGGTATCACAGGTAGCGAATACTGGATCTGTCTTCAAAAATATTTATGAAAATCAGCAGGCAACTGCAGAAGCTACATTCAGTGCCAGAGAGCAGATTGTGGGTGTGTCTTCAGATGAAGAGCTTTCCAACATGATTAAATTTCAAAATGCTTATAACGCATCCAGCCGTTACATAAACGTTATCAGTGAAATGATCGAACATGTGATTAGCACGCTGGGAGTGTAAGATAGTGCCAAGCGACATAGGACAACAGACCAATGTAACCGACAGGAGGAGTAGAAATGCCTTCACAGTTTTTTGGATTAAATATTGCATATAAAGGGCTATTAGCATCTAATGCAGCACTGAACACAACATCAAATAATATCTCTAACGTACAGACTGCAGGTTATAGCCGTCAGCAGGTAGTTCAGCAGGCCAGTGATGCACTTCGGGTTTTTCAGACCTACGGATGTGCGGGTGCCGGTGTTGATACCATTGCCATAGAAAGAATCAGGAATGAATTCTATGATAATAAATATTGGACAGCCAATACCAGTCTGGGTGAGTATAATATAAAAGAGTACTATATGGCGCAGATGGAGACTTACTTTACGGATGATGGCAAATATACAGGCTTCAAGACCATATTCAATCAGCTTTATGTAACAGGTCTGCAGGCTGTTATGAAAGATCCCAGCAGTTCCAGCTCCAAAGCACAGTTTATTGGGTATGCAGGCAGTCTTACAGATTACTTTAACGGTATGGCCGGTAATATACAGCATTTACAGAAAGATGCCAATCAGGAGATTAAGCTAAAGGTGGATGAAATCAATTCTCTTGCGGGAGAAATCGCATCCCTGAATAAGCAGATCAATGTCATTGAATTAACAGGTAGCAAAGCCAACGAGCTGAGAGACCGCAGAACTCTGCTTTTGGACAAGCTATCCA